>CAMDCY010000007.1 GCA_945890705.1 Hydrogenophaga intermedia
CTGCACCAACTGGCCGATTGGGTGGCCCGGCGTTCGCACTGAAGCCGCCCATCCATTGAGACCCTCACCGATTGCACCCATGTCCCAATTGCTCCGATCGATCGAAACCCCCGCTGACCTGCGCCGCTTGCCGCGCCACCAACTCAACCAACTCGCCGATGAGTTGCGTGAACACGTGTTGCACAGCGTGGCCCAAACCGGCGGCCATTTGAGCTCCAACTTGGGCACGGTGGAACTCACCATCGCGTTGCACCGCGTGTTCAACACGCCGCACGACCGCTTGGTGTGGGACGTGGGCCACCAAACCTACCCGCACAAAATCCTCACCGGTCGGCGCGACCGCATGGGCAGCTTGCGTCAGTTCGGTGGCATCAGCGGCTTTCCGCGCCGCGTCGAGAGCGAGTTCGATACCTTCGGCACCGCCCACTCCTCCACCAGCATTTCCGCGGCCTTGGGCATGGCACTGGCTTCGCACATCCAAGGTGAGAAGCGCACGGCCGTGGCCATCATTGGCGACGGCGCCATGACCGCGGGCATGGCGTTTGAAGCCTTGAACAACGCGGGTGTGTCCGAGGGTCGTTTGTTGGTCGTGCTCAACGACAACGATATGTCGATTTCGCCGCCGGTGGGCGCGCTCAACCGCTACTTGGCCCAGCTCATGAGCGGGCGCTTCTACGCCACGGCCAAAAGCGTGGGCAAGCAGGTGCTCAAAAACGCGCCGCCTTTGTTTGAGTTGGCCAAGCGCTTTGAAGAGCACGCCAAAGGCATGGTGGTGCCGGCCACCTTGTTCGAGAAGTTCGGCTTCAACTACATCGGTCCGATCGACGGCCATGACCTCGACTCGCTCATTCCCACGTTGGAAAACATCGTGCAGCTGCTCGACGAGGGCGCGGGCCCACAGTTCTTGCACGTGGTCACGAAAAAAGGCCAAGGCTATAAGCTCGCCGAGGCCGACCCCGTGGCCTACCACGGCCCTGGCAAGTTCGACCCCGCGGTCGGCTTGGTCAAGCCCAGTAGCGCGCCCAAGACCACCTTCACCCAGGTGTTTGGGCATTGGTTGTGCGACATGGCACAGGCCGACCCACGTTTGGTGGGCATCACGCCGGCCATGCGCGAGGGCTCGGGCATGGTCGAGTTCGAGCGCCGATTCCCCGATCGTTACTTCGATGTGGGCATTGCCGAACAACACGCCGTCACCTTTGCTGCCGGCTTGGCCTGCGAGGGCTTGAAGCCCGTGGTGGCCATTTACTCCACTTTCTTGCAGCGCGCCTACGACCAACTGATCCACGACGTGGCTTTGCAAAACCTGCCGGTGGTGTTTGCGCTGGACCGCGCGGGTTTGGTGGGCGCCGATGGCGCGACGCACGCGGGGGCCTACGACATCGCCTTTGTGCGCTGCATACCCAACATGGCCGTGGCCACGCCGGCCGATGAAGCCGAGACGCGCCAGTTGCTCAGCACCGCCTTTGCGCAGTCCCAGCCCGTCACCGTGCGTTACCCCCGTGGTGCCGGTGCTGGCATACCGACACCCAGCGATTTGAATGGGCTGCCTTTTGGCCGAGGCGAGATTCGCCGCCAAGGCCAGCGCGTGGCCATCTTGGCCTTCGGCTCTTTGCTCTACCCCGCGCTCAAAGCCGCCGAGGCCTTGGACGCCACCGTGGCCAATATGCGTTGGGTCAAGCCGCTGGATGTGGAGCTGTTGCTCTCCATCGCCCAAGACCACGAACTCATCGTCACCGTCGAAGAGGGCTGCCGCATGGGGGGCGCGGGCAGCGCGGTGATGGAAGCTTTGCAAGCCGCGGGCGTGGTGCGCCCCGTGTTGGTGCTCGGTTTGGCCGACACCTTCACCGAGCATGGCGACCCGGCGCACCTGCTGGCCTTGCAGGGTTTGGACGCCAAAGGCATCGAAACCTCGGTGCGTGAGCGTTTGCAACCCCTGGGCCATTGAATAACTTTCAAGGGCTTTAAGGGAAAACCCCTGATCCAATCGCCGGATTTGCTCATTTTGTCTTTCTACAATGCAGTCTGACTTAAGGTCAAGCCTGCGCCCAGTGCAGGTTTCCGATCAACCACCATGGAGAATTCAATGGATCGTCGTTCCGTAATCAAACATGCCGGTATCGCGGGTGTTCTGGCTGCTGGTGCAGCCCCCGCTGTTCAAGCGCAGGCCGCCATTCGTTGGCGCCTGGCTTCGAGCTTCCCCAAGGCTTTGGACACCATCTACGGCGCAGCCGAGGTGTTCGCGCAAAAAATCAACGCCATGTCTGGCGGCAAGTTCAACGTCTCGGTGCATGCCGCTGGCGAACTCATGCCTCCCTTTGGCGTGGTGGATGGTGTGCAGCAGGGCACGATTGAAGTTGCACACACCGCCCCTTACTACTTCCACGGCAAAGACGAAACCTTCGCCATCGGTACCGCCATTCCTTTCGGCTTGAACAGCCGTCAGTTGACCGCTTGGTATTACGACGGCAACGGCATGAAGCTCTTCCGCGAGTTTTACGACCAATACAACATCGTGAACTTTCCCGGCGGCAACACAGGCGCCCAAATGGGTGGCTGGTACCGCAAAGAAATCAAGGGCTTGGCCGACATCAAGGGCATGAAAATGCGCATCGGTGGTTTTGCTGGCCGCGTGCTGACCCGCATGGGCGGCGTGCCACAAAACATCCCTGGCGGCGAAATCTACCAAGCCCTGGAAAAAGGCACGATCGATTCCGTGGAATGGGTGGGGCCATACGACGATGAGAAGCTGGGCTTCCAAAAAGTGGCCAAGCATTACTACTACCCAGGCTGGTGGGAAGGCGGCGCACAGCTGGACTTCTACATCAACAAGGCCGCATTCAACGCTTTGTCGGCTGAGAATAAGGCCATCGTTGAAGCTGCTGCCTCATACGCCCACACCGAAATGCAAGCGCGTTACGACGCCCGCAACCCCGCGGCGCTCAAGCGTTTGGTGGCCGGTGGCGCTTTGGTCAAGCCTTTCCCTAAGGCGGTGATGGACGCTGCTTTCAAAGAGTCCATGGCCTTGTACGAAGAGCTCCGCCAGTCCAACCCCCGTTGGAAAAAGGTTTACGACGACTACTCGGCTTTCCGTAAGGAACAAAACCTGTGGTTCCGTTTCACCGAGGCCACATTCGATCGCTACATGCAATCGGCCAAGCTGTGATCTGGTAATCGCTAGCAAACAACCCCGCGTCGGCGGGGTTTTTTGTGTTGACTACGTATGTGTCGGGGTCGGTGCCTCCGCTAAACTGCGACTTGGTCAAACAAGCTGGCCGACAGGGGAATATTCAAATGCAAGCCTTGCTTCAATTTTCACGCATGGTGGACGCCTTGAGCGCCCGGATTGGCCAACTGGCCATGTGGTTGATCCTCATCACCACCTTCATCAGCGCGGGTAACGCGATCGTGCGCAAGTTGTTCAACACCAGCTCCAACGCCTTGTTGGAGATTCAGTGGTATTTTTTTGCGGCGGTGTTCATGCTGGGCGCCGGGTACGCTTTTTTGCGCAACGCCCATGTGCGCATCGACTTCATCGCATCCAAGTTCAGTGCGCGTACGCGCAACTGGATCGACATCGGCGGCATCGTGCTGTTTTTGTTCCCCTTGTGCTACATGATGATCACCCTGGGTTGGCCCACGTTTGAAAACGCTTGGGTCTCGGGCGAGGTGTCGACCAATGCCGGTGGCTTGATCCGTTGGCCTGTGTATGCGCTCATTCCCTTGGGTTTTGCTCTGCTGATGTTGCAAGGCGCATCGGAGCTGATCAAACGCGTGGCGTTTTTGAAAGGCCAGGGCCCCGACGCCTTGGACCACAGCGGCCCCAGTGAGGCCGAGCTGCTGGCCAAAGACATCGCCGAACAAGAAAAAGCCCGCCAGGCAGGAGCTTCAGCATGATCGAATTTGTGACCAACAGTTTTGTCCCCATCATGTTCGCCGGCCTGCTGGCGTTCTTGCTGGTGGGTTTTCCGGTGGCGTTCTCCTTGGCCGCCACGGGTTTGTTTTTTGGCTTCATCGGCATGGAGTTGGGCTTGTTCCCCTCCAACCTGTTCCAAGCCTTGCCTTTGCGCGTGTTCGGCATCATGCAGAACGACACGCTTTTGGCTATTCCCTTTTTCACCTTGATGGGCATCATCTTGGAGCGCAGCCGCATGGCCGAGGACCTTCTCGAGACCGTGGGTCAAGTTTTCGGTCCGCTGCGTGGTGGCGTGGGTATCGCCGTGGTCTTGGTGGGCGCTTTGTTGGCCGCCACCACTGGGGTGGTCGCGGCTTCGGTCATCTCCATGGGCCTGATCGCCATGCCCATCATGCTGCGCTACGGCTACAACCGTGCGATCGCCACTGGCACCATTACCGCCTCGGGCACGCTGGCGCAAGCCTTGCCACCGTCCTTGGTGCTCATCGTCTTGGCCGACCAACTCGGTCGCTCGGTCGGTGATATGTACGCCGGTGCTTTGTTGCCGGGCCTGATGCTGGTTGGCTTGTACCTCTTGTTCATCATCGTGGTGGCGTTCGTCAAACCCAGCTGGGTGCCTGCATTGCCGCCAGAGGCGCGCATTTACAACGAAGCCAACGGCAGCAGCGGCCACCGTTCGTTGTTGGTCTTGATGGCACTGGCCACCGCTTGTGGATTGGCTTGGGCCTCGGTTCACGAGTCCATCATCAACCCTTGGGTCGGGCGCGATGGCCCCGCCGCCAACGATGAGGTCTTCATCCTGTCCACGACCATTGGCGCATTCGTCGCTTTGGGTTTGGCATTGATCAACAAATTCACCCGCGCCGGTTTGCTCTCGCGTTTGACCGAACGTGTCACCTTTGTGCTGATCCCACCGCTGGTCTTGATCTTCTTGGTCTTGGGTACGATCTTCTTGGGCATTGCTACACCCACCGAAGGTGGGGCCATGGGTGCCATTGGCGCCTTGTTGATGGCCAGTGCGCGCCGCACCTTGTCCATGGACTTGCTTAAACAGGCTTTGGAAAACTCGACCAAGCTGTCCATATTTGTGATGTTCATCCTGATTGGCTCGACCGTCTTCAGCTTCACTTTCAACGCAGCAGACGGTCACATCTGGGTGGAGCACCTGTTCGACAAACTGCCAGGCGGACAGATCGGCTTCCTGTTGTTTGTGAACTTGCTGGTGTTCATTCTGGGCATGTTCATCGACTTCTTTGAAATCGCCTTCATCGTCGTGCCCTTGCTGGCACCGGTGGCCGAGAAGCTCGACATCAACCTGATCTGGTTCGGCATCATCTTGGCCATGAACCTGCAGACCTCATTCTTGACGCCGCCCTTTGGTTTTGCGCTGTTCTACCTGCGCAGCGTGGTCGCGCGTCAGGACTACACGGACAAGGTCACGGGCGAACGTATTCCGGCGGTGACGACCCTGCAAATCTACAAAGGCTCGATCGCATTCATCGTCTTGCAGCTCATCATGGTGGCGGTGATCGTGATGAACCCCACGCTGGTCACGGGCAACCTGACCAAAGCCACGGTGGTCGACGATGCGACGGTCTCTGACATGCTCAACAACATGTCGGGACTGGAAGATGAAGCCGCCAGCGAGACTTCTCAAGACGCACCCGCCAGCACCGACGGATTGCCTACCCCGCCCGCTGAAGATGCCGAAATCGACCCAGCCAAGGCCTTGCAAGAATCGATGAAGCAATGACGGACACCCAGCGCATGCTCATTGACGTCAAAATCCTGGATTCCCGCATGGCCGAGCAATTGCCGGCCTATGCGACCCCTGGCAGCGCTGGATTGGACTTGCGCGCTTGTTTGGATGAGCCCCTGACCCTCGCGCCCAATGCGTGGAAATTGGTGCCCACGGGTTTGGCGGTTCATTTGGCCGACCCGGCTTACGCGGCCATGCTGTTGCCGCGCTCGGGCTTGGGCCACAAACATGGCATCGTCTTGGGCAATTTGGTGGGCTTGATCGACAGCGACTACCAAGGCCAACTCATGGTGAGTTGCTGGAACCGCAGCCCCACAGCGTTCACGATCGAGCCCATGGAGCGCATCGCGCAAATGTTGATCGTGCCCGTGGTGCAGGCGCAGTTCCGGGTCGTCGATGACTTCGCCGCAGCCAGCGAGCGTGGCGCCGGAGGATACGGCTCCACCGGTCGCGGCTGAAGCTCAGTGCAAGGTCGGGTTTGAACCGTCGGCGGCTTTGGTCGCCACGGGCTCGACTTGCATATTAAAAAAGCCAGCACCCAGGGTGCCACGGCCAATCTCTTCTTCGTAAGCTTCGCGCACCTCGTGCACGGTCAGGTGCAAGCGCAGGCCAATGCCGGCTAACGGGTGGTTGCCGTCGAGCACCGCGTGCTCGGGGTAAAGGTCGCTGACGAAGTAAATGCGGTCTTTGGGGGCGTCGGGGTTGCAGCCCTCGGGCAGGCCTTCAAACGCCATGCCCTCGGTGATGTCTTTGGGCAGCTTGCTCAAAGGCTCCAGGAACAGCAAGCGCTCGTCGTAGTCGCCAAAAGCATCGGCGGGCTCCAAGCTCAGGTCGACCTCATCGCCAGCCTCTTTGCCTTGCAAGGCGGCTTCGATGCTGGCGAGCAGGTCGGTACCGCCGACCAAGAAGTCCAGGGGCTCGTCGAGCACGTCCAATTCGTCGTTTTGGGCATCTTTGAGCACCCAGCTCAAGGACACCACGCATTGTGGGGTGATTTTCATCCGACAATTGTCCCATGATCTCAAGCACCACTTTGTCCTCCCTGACCACACCCATCGACCAAGCCACCCCCTTGCTCGGCGGCCTCACCCCCCAACAGTTCATGCGCCGGCATTGGCAAAAAAAGCCGCTGCTCATCCGCCAAGCCATTCCCGGCTTTGCGCCTTTGTTGGACCGAGCGGCTTTGTTTGAGTTGGCCAGCCAAGAGGCGGTGGAGTCGCGGGTAATCGAGCACCGAGCCAAAGGCTGGAAACTGCGCCACGGGCCCTTTGCCCGCAAGGCCTTGCCGCCCATTTCACGCCCGGCTTGGACGCTCTTGGTGCAAAGTGTGGACACGCACGTGCAAAGCGCACACGAACTGTTGCAGCGATTTCGATTTGTACCCGACGCCCGTTTGGATGACCTGATGATTTCTTGGGCCAGTCAGGGCGGCGGCGTGGGCCCGCACTACGACAGCTACGACGTGTTTTTGCTGCAAGCCAGCGGCCAGCGCCGTTGGCGCACCGGCCGCCAAAAAGATCTGTCTTTGCAGCCCGATGTGCCCTTGAAAATCTTGAGCCACTTCGAACCCGAAGAGGAGTTCGTGCTCAACCCCGGCGACATGCTCTATTTGCCTCCCAAATGGGCCCACGATGGCATCGCTGAGACCGCGGACTGCATGACCTACTCGGTGGGCTTTCGGGTGCCTCAGCGCGGCGGTTTGGCTGGTGAGTTGGTGCAACGCATGGCCGAGGCGTGGGAGGATGAAACCCTGTACCGAGACCCCAAACAAGCCGCGACGAACCAACCCGGCGCCATCCCCGAAGGATTGATCGATTTTTCGGTCGATGGTTTGCTACGGCTCTTGGCCGATCGCCAGTCCTTGGCCTGTGCTTTGGGTGAGGTCATGACCGACCCCAAACCCCGGGTCTGGTTCGAAGAGCCCACGCAGCCGTGGTCGGTGGGGGCGGTGGTCTTGGACCGGCGAACCCGGATGATGCACGACCCACACCACATTTTCATTAATGGTGAGAGTTTTCTCGCTGGCGGTGCCGATGCGCGCTTGATGCGCGAACTGGCCGATCGCCGAAACTTGTCATATCAGCGGGTTTCCAAGGCATCGACCGACGCCCAGGCGCTGATGGCGCAATGGTTTGAGGCGGGTTGGTTACATCATTCAGACTAATTTGTTGTTTTTTTGACACGTCAAAATGACAGTGCAAAATAATTATTGCATCAGGGTAATCACCGTTGTTTTTTCAGGCGTATGATACGCTTCAGTTCAGCGATTAACGCCAACGCGGCAGAAAAAGCGGAACCGGACTGACCAATCCTCGTGTCCCCGATGCGGGGTTTTTTTTGGTCTGTTCAAAGAAGTTTGTTGTTTTTGTTATTTCAATCATTCACTGGAACTCACCATGACCAAATCCGTTTTGTTCGCCGCTTTGTTGGCCGCCGTTGCTTTGACCGCTTGCGGCAAAAAAGAAGAAGCCGCTGCTCCTGCTGCCGCTCCTGCTGCTGCCCCAGCCGCTCCTGCTGCTGCTCCTGCTGCCCCAGCCGCTGCCGACGCTGCTGCTCCAGCTGCACCTGCTGCACCTGCTGCTCCTGCTGCTCCTGCCAAGCAGTAATTCGCTTCGCCAACAAAAAAACCGCCTTCGGGCGGTTTTTTTGTCCCTGCTGATGGCTGGTTTACTTCAAATCGTTCACCAGCACGTTCAGGATGCGCACGGCATTGGCGTCGTTGAGCCCTTGGCCCTGTTCGTTTTGGACCTCTACCCGCGTCAGCGCTCCGTCACTTTGCACCAAGATTTTGTAGCGAACCGGTTTAGCCTCGGTCTTTTTGGTGAACCAAGAGCCCGATGATTTTTCATTGACCATCGGTATGAATCTAACGCCGTAGGTGCCCAAGTTTCGGTTGCGATCCTCAACGGTAAATCCTGTGCGGTCTAGGGCCAAACCCACACGGCGCCATGCCCGGTCAAAACCGTCACCAACTTCAGCCCACACTTTGTCTTGGCGTTGAACCAGGCGCGCCGCCGACACGGATTGGGTTTGCTCAAGGGCTTGAGCCGCTTGTGTGGGGGTGGCGCCCAAGCTCACCATCAAGCGGCGCAGGAATTCCGCTTCCAACTCCGGATCGGTGGGACGGGGTTGCCAAGCGGTGCGCTCTTCAGAGGAGTCGGTGTAGACCTCTTGCATGCCGCGGTGGCTGATATAGATTTCCGTACCACCATCGGCACGGCGTTCCAATCGTGTGCGGTATTTGTCGCGCTCACCGGTGGAATACAAGCCGTCAAACAACTTGCCGATGGTGGATCGGATGAAGTCTTGGGGCAGCTTGGCCCGGTTTTCGGCCCAGTCGGTTTCCATGATGCCCAAGGCGTCATCGTTTTGCGTCAGTTCAAAACCGTTGCGCTTCCAAAAGTCTCGCACAGGTCCCCACAGCTGTTCGGCGGGCAACTGCGCCACCAACCACCGCTGGCTGCCCGAGCGCTCCAAGGTGAAAGATTTCAAGGATTGCGGTGCGGTGCTGGCAAGCGGCACAGCAGCCCCCGTACCGTTTTGCAAGCCGCTGGCCGACACCACCTCGCTGGGCAAGGCGTAGCGCGACTGGCGCGAGAGCTGGGTCAGGTCGGGAGGGACTTCCAGGTCGCTGCCGCGTTTGGCGGTGGTGTAGTCGACTTTGTCTTCTTGCAACACCGAGCAAGCGCTGAGAAGTGAAAGGCTGGCGGCCAAGGCCACCCAACGGAGGGCCGAAGGCGCAGCGCGGCGCAGGGCAGTGTGTTTCATTTGATCAGGCCGCATTGGCGCATGGAGTTTTCGAGCACGGCTTGGGCGGGTTCGCTCAAGCGGGTGAGGGGCAAGCGAAGGGCGTGACCGCATTTGCCCATGCGGGCCATGGCCCACTTCACGGGAATGGGGTTGGCTTCGATAAAGAGGTGTTTGTGCATCGGCATGAGCGCGAACTGGATCTTCATGGCTTGGGCGATGTCACCGGCCATGGCGGCCACGCACAGCTCGTGCATCTGGCGTGGCGCCACGTTGGCCGTCACGCTGATGTTGCCAGCACCGCCGCACAGCATCAGGGCCACGGCGGTCGGGTCGTCGCCAGAGTACACGGCGAACGAGGGTGGCACATCGCGGATGAGCCACTGCGCGCGTTCGATGTTGCCGGTGGCTTCTTTGATACCGATGATGCCGGGCACTTGGGCCAAGCGCACGACCGTGTCGTGCTGCATATCGGCCACGGTGCGCCCGGGCACGTTGTACAGGATGACCGGCAAACGGGGCGTGGCCTCGGCGATGGCTTTGAAGTGTTGAAACAAGCCTTCTTGGGTGGGCTTGTTGTAGTAAGGAACGACTTGCAGTTGCGCGTCGGCGCCGATCGATTCGGCGAACTTGGCCAAGGCGATCGCCTCGGCGGTGGAATTGGCGCCGCAGCCCGCGATGATGGGGATGCGTTTGGCGGCTTGTTCAACGGCCACGCGCAAAATTTCGCGGTGCTCGTCGACGTTGACGGTGGGCGACTCGCCCGAGGTGCCGACCACGACCAAGGCGTCGGTTCCCTCGCTCACGTGCCAGTCGATGAGTTGGCGCAGGGTTGGGTAGTCGACCTCACCGTTGTCCAGCATGGGGGTGATGAGGGCAGGCATGCTGCCTTGGAAGCGGTGTGGGGTGCGGGTCATCATCGGCTCTTTGAGACGGGAAAAGTGCATTCTAACGACTGAGCGTCCAGCGCTGGGCTCGGGATGGCCACGATGCGCTGAACGTATCGCGTTGGCCCGCTCAGAACGCCGTGTTCGTAAGCGACCGTGTACCAATTGGCGCAGACGCGCAGCAGTTCGCCAGGTTGCAGCAAAAACTCGGGGCGGCTGGGACGGCCCACGCTGGCTTGGCCATGGGCAAAGGTTTCGTAGATCAAGACACCACCGGGCTTCACACTGGCCAAGATCTGCGGCCACAGCGGCCGCCAGAGGTAGTTCGTGACCACCACCGCGTCAAAGGTTTGCCCGGTCAAGGGCCATTGACCGTTTTCAATGTCGGCGGCGATCACGGTGCCGTGGGCTGAGGCGCTGGCCAGCGCCGTCTCATCGCGGTCAAGGCCCGTGACACGTTGGCCGCGCTCAGCGAACCAGCGCAGGTGTCGACCGCTGCCACAGGCCACGTCCAAAACGGTGCCGCCCGGCGCCACCACGTGCGACCAACGTTGCACCCAATCCGATGGCTCGACGTTGCCGTGCGCGGTACTCAAAAACAGCTCCAGAGTTGGTCGGCCAAGGTCAGCAAAAAGTCGGGTTGCTGATACAGGCGCAGCGTACCCAGCAAGGCCACGGTCGCCACCGACACACCGAACCACCAAGGCCAACGTTTCATGCTGGTACCGCTCCTGCCCGAACGATGGGTGTCTCACGCACCGGCAAATTCACCAATGCAGCAAAAACCCCCAGCGCGATGGATATATACCAAACGATGTCGTAGCTGCCGGTGCGGTCGTACAAATAACCGCCCAACCACACGCCCATGAAGCTGCCGATTTGGTGGCTGAAGAACACAAAGCCGCTGAGCATGGACAGGTGGGCCACACCAAAAATTTGCGCTACTGCCGCGTTGGTGGGCGGCACGGTGGAGAGCCACAAGACGCCCATCACACCGGCAAAGATGTAAACGCTCATGGGCGTCAAGGGCGCCCACAAAAACACGGCAATCGCGAGGGATCGACTGGCGTAAATGAAGGCAAGGATGTGGCGTTTGGGCATGCGCTGGCCCAAGCTGCCCGCGGCGTAGGTTCCCACCACATTGAACAAACCGATCAAGGCCAGGGCGTAGCCCGCCACTTGAGGCGACAGGCCGTTGTCCTTGAGGTAGCTCGGCATGTGCACGCCAATGAACACCACTTGGAAGCCGCACACAAAATAACCCGCCATCAGCAATTGGAAGCTGCGGTAGCGCAAGGCCTCGCGCAAGGCTTGGACGATGGACTGTTCGCGCACAGCTGGGCCGTTACCCGCAAAACCCGGCTCGCGCAAGCCCCAGGCCAAGGGTGCGATCAACAAGACCGCGACGGCCAGAACCAACAAAGCCTGTTGCCAGCCCCAGCTGCTGATGAGCCAGCCTTCCACCGGGACCATTAAAAATTGACCAAACGAGCCGGCCGCGGCCGCGACGCCCATGGCCCACGAACGCTTCTCGGCCGAAATTTGTCGACCAATCACGCCATAGACCACGGCGTAAGTGGTGCCGGCTTGGGCCGCGCCGATCAGCACACCGGTGGTCAGGGCAAAGCTCAGTGAATCTGTGCTCAGCGCCATGCCGACCAAACCCAAAGCGTAGAGCCCCGCGCCCACGACCAACACTTTGAACGCGCCGAAGCGGTCGGCGGCCATGCCGGCGAAGACACCCAGGACGCCCCAAGACAGGTTTTGTATCGCCAAGGCCAGCGCAAAGGTCTCGCGCGTCCAGCCTTGCGCTTGGGTGATGGGCAGCAACCACAGGCCAAAGCCGTGGCGAATGCCCATGGACAGGGTGACGATCAAGGCGCCGCACAGCAGCACTTGGAAGGCCGAGAGCTTGGGTGGAAGGAGGTGGGTGGCGGCGTTCATTCTTCAGACTGTAGCGAATTTGCTGCGCTGCCCGCGCTCAGTGGGCACAGCGTAAAGACAGAATTCATCAAAATCTGTGGTTTTATACAGCTCTTGACCACCACTCGCTCTACAATCCCGCGCATGAATGCCAAAACTGTTGCCCCTGCCACCTCTGCGACCCCACCGGCGTATTCCGAAAGTTCCATTCGGGTGCTCAAGGGTCTGGAGCCCGTCAAACAGCGCCCGGGCATGTACACCCGCACCGACAACCCCTTGCACATCATCCAAGAGGTCTTGGACAACGCGGCCGACGAGGCCTTGGCTGGACACGGCAAAAAAATCGCCGTCACCTTGCACACCGATGGTTCGGTGAGCGTGGAGGACGACGGGCGCGGCATTCCCTTTGGTCTGCACCCCGAAGAAAACGCCCCGGTGGTTGAGCTCGTGTTCACGCGATTGCACGCCGGCGGCAAGTTCGACAAAGGCCAGGGCGGGGCCTACAGCTTCTCGGGTGGTTTGCACGGCGTGGGTGTGTCGGTGACCAACGCCTTGTCCACCCGCTTGGAGGTGACCAGTTACCGAGAAGGCCAAGTGGCCCGATTGGCGTTTGCCGCGGGTGACGTGGTGGAAACCTTGGTGGTGCGCCCACGCGGCGAGGGCGACCGCAAACAGGGCACGACGGTGCGCGCTTGGCCCGACGCCAAGTACTTCGAGTCCAGCGCCTTGCCGATGCAGGAGTTGGTGCACCTGCTGCGCAGCAAGGCCGTGCTCATGCCCGGCGTGAGCGTGACGCTCATCAACGAAAAAACCAAAGACACCCAGCAGTGGCTCTACAAAGGCGGCTTGCGCGATTACCTCATGCAAACGCTCAACGGCGAACCGGTCATCCCCCTGTTCGAGGGCGAGGGTTTTGCCGACAAGCAGCACGACACCTTTGCCGAAGGCGAGGGCGCGGCCTGGGCCGTGGCCTTCACCGAAGACGGCCAACCGGTGCGCGAGAGCTACGTCAACCTGATCCCCACCAGCGCCGGCGGCACGCACGACAGCGGCTTGCGCGATGGTTTATTCAACGCGGTCAAGAGCTTCATTGAGCTGCACGCTTTGCTGCCCAAAGGCGTCAAGCTCTTGCCCGAAGATGTGTTCGCCCGCGCCAGCTATGTGCTCAGCACCAAGGTGCTCGACCCGCAGTTCCAAGGCCAAATCAAAGAGCGTTTGAATTCCCGCGACGCCGTGCGTTTGGTCTCTAGCTTCGTGCGCCCGACCTTGGAGTTGTGGCTCAACCAACACGTGGATTACGGCAAAAAGCTCGCCGAGCTGGCCATCAAGGCCGCGCAAACGCGACAAAAAGCTGGCCAAAAAGTCGAGAAGCGCAAAGGCTCGGGCGTGGCGGTCTTGCCCGGCAAGCTCACCGATTGCGAGAGCAAAGACATTTCGCACAACGAGGTGTTTTTGGTCGAGGGCGACTCCGCCGGCGGCAGTGCCAAGATGGGGCGCAACAAAGAAAACCAAGCCATCCTGCCCCTGCGCGGCAAGGTGCTCAACACCTGGGAGGTCGAGCGCGACCGCCTGTTTGCCAACAACGAAATCCACGACATCTCCGTGGCCGTGGGCGTGGACCCGCACGGGCCCAACGACAACCCCGACATGAGCGGCCTGCGCTACGGCAAGGTGTGTATTTTGAGTGACGCCGACGTCGACGGCTCGCACATCCAAGTGCTCTTGCTCACGCTGTTCTTCCGCCACTTCCCCAAGCTCATCGAAAACGGCCATGTGTTCGTGGCGCGCCCGCCGCTGTTCCGGGTGGATGCGCCGGCACGCGGCAAAAAGCCCGCCTCCAAGGTCTACGCCCTCGACGAGGGCGAACTCACCGCCATCCTGGACAAGCTGCGCAAAGACGGCGTGGGTGAGGGCAAGTGGAGCATCAGCCGCTTCAAGGGCTTGGGCGAGATGAGCGCCGAGCAGCTGTGGGACACCACGCTCAACCCCGACACCCGCCGCCTCATGCCCGTGCAACTGGGCTTGCTGGACTTTGCCACCACCGAAGCTTTGATCACCCAACTCATGGGCAAGGGCGAAGCCGCCGCGCGCCGTGAGCTGATGGAACTGCACGGCGATTCGATTGAGATTGACGTATGAACGATTTGTTGACGCCCACCCCCGACAGCCCTGAGGCCGACGACGACCAAAGCCTGGGCCGTTACGCCCAGCGCGCGTACCTCGAGTACGCGCTGAGCGTGGTCAAAGGCCGTGCATTGCCCGACGTGTGTGACGGCCAAAAGCCGGTGCAGCGGCGCATTTTGTATTCCATGTCGCGCATGGGTTTGGGCTTCAGTGGCCCGAACAACAACACCGGCGCCAAGCCCGTGAAGTGCGCGCGCGTGGTGGGTGACGTGCTCGGCCGTTACCACCCGCACGGCGACAGCGCGGCTTACGAAGCCTTGGTGCGCATGGCACAAGACTTTTCGCAGCGCTACCCGCTCATCGATGGCCAAGGTAACTTCGGCTCGCGCGACGGCGACGGCGCGGCGGCCATGCGCTACACCGAGGCCCGTTTGGCCAAAATCACCAGCCTCTTGCTCGACGAGATCGACGAAGGCACGGTCGACTTCCAGCCCAACTACGACGGCTCCACCGAAGAGCCCAAGCAGTTGCCCGCGCGTTTGCCCTTTGCTTTGCTCAACGGCGCCAGCGGCATCGCGGTGGGCATGGCCACCGAAATCCCCAGCCACAACCTGCGTGAGGTGGCCGACGCGTGTGTGGCCCTGATCAAAAACCCCAAACTCAGCGACGAAGATTTGCTGCAGTGTTTGCCCGGCCCCGATTACCCCGGTGGCGGCCAAATCATCAGCAGCGCGTCGGACATCGCCGACGCCTACCGCACCGGTCGTGGCTCGCTCAAGGTGCGTGCGCGCTGGGTGATCGAAGACCTGGCCCGTGGCCAATGGCAATTGGTGGTCAACGAGTTGCCGCCCGGCGTGAGCAGCCAACGCGTCTTGGAAGAGATCGAAGAGCTCACCAACCCCAAGGTCAAGGCCGGCAAAAAAGCGCTCAGCGCCGACCAAACCCAGCTCAAGGCCACGGTCTTGGCCGTGCTCGACGTGGTGCGCGACGAATCCAGCAAAGACGCCCCGGTGCGTTTGGTGTTCGAGCCCAAGACCAGCCGCATCGAACAGCAAGAACTCATCACCACCTTGTTGGCGCACACCAGCTTGGAGACGTCCTCGTCCATCAACCTGACCATGGTGGGTATCGATGGCCGCCCCGTGCCCAAGTCGCTGCGCGACATGTTGGTGGAGTGGATCGAATTCCGCTCGGCCACCATCCTGCGCCGCTCGCAGCACCGCCTGAGCAAGGTGCTCGACCGCATCCACATCTTGGAAGGCCGCCAGTTGGTCTTGCTCAACATCGACGAGGTGATCGCCATCATCCGTCAGAGCGACGAGCCCAAGCAGGCCTTGATGGAGCGCTTCAAACTCAGCGAGCGCCAAGCCGAAGACATCTTGGACATCCGCTTGCGCCAGTTGGCGCGCTTGGAGGCCATCAAGATCGAGCAAGAGCTCAAGGCCTTGCGCGAAGAGCAAGCCCAGCTCGAAGACATCGTGGGCAACCCCACGGCCCTGCGTCGCTTGATGGTCAAAGAAATCGAAGCCGACGCCAAGGTGTTTGCCGATCCGCGCCGCACCCTGATCCAGGCTGAGAAAAAAGCGGTGGCCGAGGTCAAGGTGATCGACGAGCCGGTGACCGTGGTGGTGTCCGAAAAAGGTTGGGTGCGTGCGCGTACCGGCCATGGCCACGACCCCGCGAGCTTCGCCTTCAAGTCGGGTGACGCCCTCTACGGCACCTTTGAGTGCCGCACGGTCGACACTTTGATCGTCTTTGGTTCACCCAAGGACAAGGTCGGGCGCGTCTACAGCGTGCCGGTGGCCAACCTGCCCGGGGCACGCGGCGATGGTCAACCCATCACCACCCTGATCGAACTCGACAGCGGCACACAGCCTTTGCACTACTTCGCTGGCCCGGCCAACGCGGCGCTGCTCATCAGCGGCAGCGGCGGCTACGGTTTCTTGGCCACGGTGGAGGCCATGGTCTCGCGCCACAAAGGTGGTAAGGCCTTCATCACCTTGGGGGAAGGCGAAACCCTGTGCGCGCCGTCGCACGCCGCTTTCGGCTCGGGCGGTGCGGTCATGGTTCCGGCCACCCACGTGTGCTGCGCTTCCACCGGCGGGCGCATCCTGACCTTTGACATCACCGAACTCAAGATGATGGACAAAGGCGGTCGTGGCCTCATGCTCATCGACCTTGAGGCCAAAGACAGCCTGGCCGGTGCGGCCGCTTACACCCGCAGCGTGCGCATCAACGGCATCGGTCGCGGCGGCAAAGAGCGCGACGAAACCTTGGAAATCCGCAGCCTGAACAACGCCAAGGCCGCCCGCGCCAAAAAGGGCAAAGTGGCCGACCTCGGCTTCAAGCCCAACCGCGTCACTCGCGTGGAGTGATGGTTTTTTGAGCACGCCCCGCCAGCCCTTGATGGGCTTGGCTTGACGAGCTTGTTCATGCACTTACCCACAGGGTTGGGCACGGTCTGTGGGGGTAAGTGGGACGATCAACCCAAAGCCCAGCGCGCCGCGCTCAGGTACAGGGGAATGCCCACCATTAGGTTGAAGGGGAAAGTCAGGCCCAAAGACATGCCGAAGTACAGCGAGGGCCGTGCTTCGGGAATGGCGTAGCGCAACACCGCCGGCACAGCAATGTAGGACGCGCTGGCGGCCAAGACCATGAGCAGGGCCGCGTTGCCCATTTGGATGCCGAACAGCACCGCCAAACCCAAGGCCATGGCGGCGTGCACCAAGGGGGCGACCACGGCATAGGCCAACAGCCACCGTGAGGTGTGTTTGAGCTCGCCCATGTTGCGAGCGGCCATCAGGCCCATGTCCAACAGGAAGAAGGCCAGCATGCCTTTGAACAGGTCCACCGAAAAGGGGGCCATCGCAGCTTCGCCTGCGGCGCCCGTGATCCAGCCGATCAACATGGCGCCGATCAAGAGCAACTGCGTGCCATCGGTGAAGGACTCGTGCAAGATTTTGCCCATGCCCACGGGTGGCACAGGGGTGCCCGAAGCGTGAAGTGTCTGGTCGCGGCGGCGCACGGCATTGGCCATGACCACGGCCATGATGATGGCGGGCGACTCCATCAGCGCCATGGCCGCGGCCATGTGGCCGCCATAAGCGATGCCTTGGTTTTCCAAGAACTGGATGGTGGTGATGAAGGTCACGGCACTCACCGACCCGTAGGTCGCGCACAGCGCGGCAGCGTCATAGCCGTTGAGCCAACGGCGCAGCAGCGGCAAGCTCATGGCGGGCACGATGATGGCCAGCGCGACCGCCAACAACAAGGTGACGGCGACTTCGGACGTGATGCCCGAGGCGGCCAAGGCAAATCCGCCTTTGAGGCCCAAGGCCATCAGCAAGTACATGGACAAAAAGCGCGAGATGGGCGTGGGAATTTCCAGGTTGGATTTCACGAGTCCGGCGAACACGCCAAAGACAAAAAACAAAATCGCAGGGTCGAGCAGGTTGGACATGCAGCGGTCAAACAGTTGAAATTGAGCGCGATCCTAAGGGGAAATGTCCATTGAGTAAAATCAATAATCTCGATATTTAATATAGATTTAAAACTATGAACGTAACCTTTCGCCAGTTGCGGCTCTTGGTGGCGCTCGATGAGCACCAGAGCATCACCGCGGCCGCACAGGCTTGTCACGTCACGCAACCCACGGTGTCCATGCAACTACAGGCCTTGAGCGAATCGGTGGGCCTGCCCCTGTACGAGCAAGTGGGCAAGCGCCTGTTCTTGACCGAAGCTGGCCACGCCTTGGTGCGCACGGCGCGCAGCCTGCAAGACGAGTGGGGTGCGTTTGAGCAGACCATCGACGCCATGAAAGGCCTCAAGCGTGGACGCTTGCGCTTGGCGGTGGTGAGCACGGCCAAGTATTTCGTGCCCGGCGTCTTGGGACGGTTTTGCGAGCAGCACCCGGAGGTGGACATCGCCTTGGAATTGCTCAACCGCGATGCGGTGGTGGCGCGTTTGCGCGAAAACCTCGACGACCTCTACATCATGTCCAAGCCACCGACCGACATGGCTCTGGAGCGCCATGCGTTTTTGTCCAACCCCTTGGTGGTGATTGCGGCAGCCGAGCACCGATTGGCTGGGCGTACGGGCTTGAAGTTGTCGGCCTTGGCCGGTGAGCGCTTCATCATGCGCGAAGCCGGTTCGGGCACGCGTTTGGCGTGCGATGCGCATTTCAAGGCGCACGGCTTTGAGCCGCAGGTGCGCTTGGCGCTGGGCAGCAACGAGGCCATCAAAGAGTTGGTGGCCGAGGGCATGGGTTTGGCGGTGATGTCGCGCCACGCCGTGACGCACCACCCCGAGCCCGACCGGGTGGTGGAGCTCGATGTACAGGGTTTCCCGGTTCCTTCAAGTTGGTGGACGCTGTACCCACAGGGCAAGCGTCTGTCACCGGTGGCTCAGGCGTTTTTGGCGCATCTCAGCGCCCACCCCGGTGCGTGAGGTTTCAGGCCACTTCGGCGATCAGCTCGATTTCCACGCAAGCGCCCATGGGAATTTGGGCCACGCCAAAGGCGCTGCGCGCATGCGCGCCGACTTGGGGGCCGAACACTTGGCCGAGCAATTCGCTGCAGCCGTTGGTCACCAGGTGTTGTTCGGTGAAGTCGCCGGTGGAGTTCACCAAACTCATGACCTTGACGATGCGCTTGACTTGGTTGAGGTCGCCGATGGCGGCGTGCAGGGTGCCGAGCAAGTCGATGGCGACGGCGCGCGCGGCCAACTGGCCGTCGCTGGTACCCATGTCTTTGCCGAGTTGGCCCACCCAAACTTTGCCCTCGCGTTTGGCGATGTGGCCCGACAAAAACACCAACGAACCGGTTTTGACAAAAGGCACGTAGGCAGCAGCCGGAATGGCCACGGGGGGCAAGCTGATGTTCAGGGATTTGAGGGTGTCGTAAACGTTCATGTTGGGCTCCTGTGGGAAGAGGACATTGTAGTGAGGCGCACGAATTCTTCGGGGGGTGCCACCGTCACGCCCACGCGCAGCGTGTGCTGCGCACCGCCTTGGATGACGCCGCGCATGGGAGACACGTCGGCGAAGTCACGGCCCAGGCCCAGCGTCACATAGTCTTCGCCCGGGCTGCCCCAGCCCCAGCGGTGGTTGGTGGGATCGAAGTCGATCCACAGGCCGGGCGCATCGGTCTGCCACTCGGGCACACAAGCGCTGGGCAAGTACGCCGACACCCAAGCGTGCGACGCGTCAGCCCCAACCAACCGTGGGCGCCCCGGTGGCGGCTGGGTGAGCAAATAGCCGCTGACGTAGCGCGCGGGCAGCCCGAGGCTGCGCAAGCAGCCGATCATGATGTGGGCAAAGTCTTGGCACACGCCTTTGCCTTGCGCCAACGCGTGCAGCGCGGGCGTGTTGATTTCGGTGCTCTGACTCTCGTAGCGCAGCTCGGTGTGGATGCGCGCCATCAAGGCGCACACCGCGTCCACCCAGCTCCGAGCCGGGCTCATGGCTGGTCGGGCAAAGGCGATGAAGGCGTCGTCGCGCGGCACGTGCGGCGAGGCGAACAGGTATTCGCTGGCCGCATCAAAGGGCGCGTGGGCGCGGTAGCGAAAGTGCTCGCGCACGGATTCCCAGCGCGGGATCAGGGCTTCGCTGGGCAGCGCGCGCGGGGCCTGCGTGCTCACCACGCTGTCGGCTTGTACCAGCAATTCGTCGTGTGGCGATTGGTGCGAAAAAAACGTGCGCGCATTGCCAAAGTGATCGTGGTCGCTGTGCTGGCTGCTGGGTTCGGGCGTGATGCACAGGCGGTGCGTGTGCACGCTTTGGCCGGCGAGGTCCCTCGGCGTGAGGTGCACCACGTGCTGAGCCAGGTCCACGCTGTCCTCGTAGCGGTAATGGGTGGTGTGACGGATCTGCAGTTCCATGTGCGTCAGACCCCCAAGCTCTGGTTGCGTTGCTCGGCGTGGCTGAAGTGCAGGCGCGTGATGTGGTTGGACAGGGTGTTGGCGCTGTCACCGCATTGCTGCAGCAGTGATTGAAGTTGAGGGTAATGGACGTGACCTTCTGCGTGGGTCTCAGCGCGACACAACTCAGCAAGTGACCAAGTGTCGGGGTCGGGCAGGTCATTGACCAAGGACGTGTCGCTGGGCGACACCGTGGACGAGAGCTTGGCCAAGCGCGAGCGCAAGGTGTGCACCACCCAAGCCAAGGCGCGCGGGTTGTCGCGGTCCATCACCAGCAGGTGGGTCAAGGCAACCATGTCGCGGCGTTGCTGGTACTGGGCGTGGAAGGTGATGGTGCTGTCGAACAAGGCCACCATGGCGTCAAAGCCCGATTCGTCGTTCAGGCTGTGGTGTTTCAAACCCAAGAGCAAGGCTTGGGCGAGCGTGGCCAAACGCTCGATGTGCCGACCGATGGAGAGCAAGCGCCACCCGTCGTCGCGCATCATGCGGTCGGTTTGTGCGCCCGTGATGGCCGCGAGCCGCTCACTGGCTTGGCGCAGTGCGTTCAAGGCGTTGGCGCTGTTGTCGGCGTCGGCGGTGAAGGCCGAACAGGCTTGCGCAAAATCGTTGCGGGCGCGCTCGATCAAGACCCAGTGTTCTTGCGAAATGCGCTCGCGCACCTGGGCGGCGGCCGATTGCAAGGCGCCTAAGTTGAAGCCCACGCTGAAGGACCGGCCGGCCATCGCACCGCCCTGTGCTGGCGCCAGGCCCGCCAACAGGCTGCGCACGAACACCCGTGCCGACTGGGTGGCCTCGGGCACGTCGGCCAGCACCAAGGCGTTTTCTTCGGCCATGTTCGAGAGCCAGCGCAGCAAGGCCGGGGTGCTCAGTTCGGCGTCGCTCAAGCGGTTCAAGATGAGCTGAGCCAAACGCACGGTGTTTTCGGTGCGCTCGGTGTAGCGGCCCAACCAATACAGGTTCTCGGCTGAGCGGCTGGTGACGGGGCGCGGTGATCGTGCCAGGTCCAGCGTGGAAGGCGCGGTGTTGAGCAAGCTCGTGGTGTCCACCGCCCCTTGGGTGATGACCCAAGCGTCGGCGCTGCTGCCGCCGCGTTGCATCGAGGCGATGAGTTCGCCGCGCGGCGCCAAGCGCACCAAGCCGCCGGGCAGCACGCGCCACGAACCCGGGCCGTCGCTGAGCACGAACACGCGCAACAGCGCCGAGCGCGGCGTGAGTTGCCCGTTCGCCCAAGTGGGGCTTTGCGACAGCGGCATCCATGCCTGCACCGTGTGTTCATCCGGTTGGCGTGCCATGCGACCGGCCCATTCGTCGAGCTCGCGCGGGCTCAGGCTTTGGCCCATTTGGGTGTCAAAACCCGCGCGCGGGTAGGTGGCGCGAACCACGTTGCGGCCCAGATCGGGCAAGACCTCGCGCAGGGCCGCGCCTTCGCCGCACCACCAGGTGTCCAGCGAGGGGATGTGCAGCGACTCGCCCAACAGGTGCTCGCTGATGCCCGGCAAAAAACCCAGCAAGGCGCTGGACTCCAAAGGTCCGGAGCCCGGTGCGTTGGCCAGCAACAAGTTGCCTGCGCGCAGCACCTGCAGCAAGCCCGGCACGCCCAAGGTCGAGTCGGCGCGCAGCTCCATCGGGTCGAGCCACTCGTCGTCCATGCGTTTGATGAGCGCGTGCACCGGCTCCAAGCCCTTGAGGGTTTTGAGGTAGAGGTGTTGGTCGCGCACCGTCAGGTCTTTTCCTTCGACCAAGCTCAGGCCCAAGTAACGCGCCAAATACGCGTGTTCAAAGTAACTCTCGTTGTAGGGCCCGGGCGTGAGCAAAGCGATGCGCGCCTGAGCGCCTTGTGGTGCGCTGCGTTTGATGCCGTCCATCAACGCGCGGTAGCTCGCGGCCAAGCGCTGCACCTTCAAGCCGGCAAAGGCCTGTGGGAATTGGCGCGAGACGGCGATGCGGTTTTCCAGCAAATAGCCCAAGCCCGAAGGCGCTTGCGTGCGTTGGCTCACCACCCACCAACGGCCATCGGGGCCGTGCGCCAAGTCAAACGCGGTGATGTGCAGCCACGTGCCATCGATGGGTTGCACGCCGTGCATGGCGCGCAAATAACCAGGGTGGCCTTGCACCAAGGCGGTGGGCAGCAGGGCGCGGCGCAACAAGTCGCCGGGGCCGTACAGGTCGGCCATGACGGCGTTGAGCAAGCGCGTGCGTTGCAACACGCCGGCCTCGATGTGCGCCCAATCGCTGGGACCCACGATCATCGGGAAGAGGTCCAGCGACCACGGGCGCTGCGACCCGCCCGCGTTGGCGTAGACGTTGTAGGTGATGCCGTTGTCGCGCACCTGGCGCTGCAGCTGTTCGTGTCGGCGCGAGACTTCGGCCGCGGCTTGGGCACCGTCGATGTCGCTGAGCTCAAAGAAGCGCTGCCAGTGCGCGCTCAGCGGCGCCTCACCGGGGTCGGCTTGGGCGCGCAACTCGTCCCAGTGTCCGGGGTCGGCCGAGGGGGCAACCGCGTGCGCCCAGTCCAGGGCGCTGGTGGGATTGGGGGCTGGGGCGAAGGCGAAGGGCTGGTCTTGGCTCACGGGTCTAGAGTATGCCCGGCTTGGCTTGGGGCAGTTTGCGCAATGCCATGGCGCTGGGGCAACAGCGCTGTGTGTTCGGCGTTCGAAGCCGCGGGCGTGTGGTGAGCCTGCCGAGCTGAGGGCCCATCGGCGGCATAAGGTGCGGGGTGGTCGATAGGTTGGCCAAGGGCGGGTCTTTCGGCGAAGGAGCATTGGGTGGCAAACGCAATCCCTCAGCACCAAGCAAGTCCTGAGCCAATGGTTTGGCTGGCGTGGGCTTGGCCGTTGTCGGCCGTGGGCGGGGTGTGGTGGCAATTGCAAGCTTCCAGCTTGCATTCGCTGGCGGTTTACGGTTGGGCCGCAGCGCTGAGCATGGCGCTGGCCGCGGCGTGCACCCAAAGGGTGCGCTGTGCACCACGATCGACGGCAGCCGCGGTGCTGCTCATGGCCGCCTTGGCGCTGAGCGCTTGGGGCTTCACCGGCGTGCGCGCGGTGGCGCACGACCGCGACCGGCTCGACCCGGCGTGGGAAGGCCGCGACGTGGCGGTGCAGGCGCAGGTGCTGGGCTTGCCGGTGCACAGCGCAACGTCGGTGCGGCTGGTGTTGGCGCTGGTGTCAACGCCCGAGGGGGTGCGCTTGCCATCGCAGGTGCAGGTCCATTGGTATGTGCACGGGGCGCGTGCGAGGCCGCCGGTGCGGTCGGGCGAGCGCTGGGCCTTGACCTTGCGTTTGCGTCAGGTGCACGGCGCGTCCAATCCGCACGGTTTTGACCGTGAATTGTGGTTGTGGCAACACGGCGTGGGGGCCGTGGGTTATGTGCGCAGCGGCCCGCGCGACCCAGCGCCCGTGCGCCTGTCCGCGGCCTCGGCGTGGTCGGTCGATGCGGCCCGCCAGGCCGTGGTGCTGGCGATCGAGCAGCGCTTGGGCGACACCCCGGCCGCGGGCGTGATCAGGGCCTTGGTGGTGGGCGAACAAGCCGCGATTGAACGCGAGGACGCGGCCGTTTTTCGCACCACCGGCGTGGCCCACCTGATGAGCATCTCGGGCCTGCACGTGACCATGTTTGCGTGGCTGGCGATGCGGGTCTTGCACCTCGTCTGGCGGCGCTGGGCGGGGGTGTGGCCGAGCGTGCTGCTGGGTTGGCCTACCCCTACGGTGGCGGCTTGGGGCGGGGTGGCTTTGGCCACGGCTTATGCGGTGTTCTCGGGTTGGGCGGTGCCGGCGCAGCGCACGGTCCTGATGCTGGCGGTGGTGGTGGCTTTGCGCTGGGGGGCGCGGCGCTGGCCGTGGCCGGTCGTGTGGGCCAGTGCGATGCTGGCGGTGGTGTCTTGGGACCCTTGGGCCTTGTTGCAGGCGGGCTTTTGGTTGAGCTTTGTGGCGGTGGCGATCTTGATCGGCAGCGACGATCCCTTCCATCGCTCGCACAGGCCAACGCGCTGGCGCGAACGGTTTGTGGCTTGGTGGCGACAGTTGTTGCGCGAGCAAAGTTTGATCACGGTGGCTTTGGTGCCAATGACCTTGGTGTGGTTCGGTCAGGTGTCATGGGTGTCGTTCTTGGCCAATCTGATGGCCATTCCTTGGGTCACCTTGCTGGTCACGCCCCTGGCCATGTTGGGGGTGCTCGTGCCGCCGCTGTGGGACGTGGCCGGCGCGGCGGTCAACGCGATGGTGGCCGTGTTGGGGGTGATGGCGCAATGGCCCTGGGCCGCCTCAACCTGGCCCGCACCGCCTGCGCCTTTGGCGGTCTTGTCGGTGCTCGGCGGCGAGGTGGCGGTGATGCCGTGGCCTTGGGTGGTGCGGGGCGTGGGCCTGTTGGCGGTAGCGCCCGTGCTGTGGTTTTCTCCCGCACGGCCCGCCGTGGGTGAGTTCGAGGTGGTGGCGCTGGACGTAGGGCAGGGCAGCGCGGTGGTGGTGCGCACCGCCCGCCACACCTTGCTCTACGACACCGGCCCCCGTTACGGGCCCGAGACCGACGCTGGGCAATGGGTGGTCTTGCCCTATGTGTGGGCCATGGGTGAGCGTTTGGACACCGTCATCGTCAGCCACGCCGACAGCGACCACGCCGGCGGCGCGGCCTCGATCGCACAGGCCTTCCCGCAAGCGCGTTGGCTCAGCTCCTACGACGAACACGCCAATCGCCGCTGCGTGGCGGGCCAGCATTGGCAATGGGATGGTGTGCGCTTTGAACTGGCCCACCCCTCAACCGAGGACTACGGCCCCGATGGGCGTGGGCGCTGGTCGACCAACGCCATGAGCTGTGTGCTGCTGGTGGGCGATGAGCGGCGCCGCGTTTGGTTGGGTGGGGACATCGACGCCGATCGCGAAACCCGCTGGGCACTGCGACACCCGCACGTTCGGGCCGATGTGATGCTCGCCCCGCACCACGGCAGCGCTTCCTCGTCCAGCCCAGTCTTGCTCAACACCTTGCGGCCGCGCTGGGTCGTGGTACAGGCCGGTTACCGCAACCGTTTTGGCCACCCCGCGTCGGTGGTCACGGCGCGCTACGACGAGCGGGGTATCGATTGGGTGACCTCGCCCCAATGTGGTGCGGCCACGTGGCGCAGCGCGCAGCCCGACCGGTTGGATTGTCACCGTTTGAGCCGTCCGCGCTACTGGCAGCTGAGGCCACCGCGGACTTAGGCATGCTTTCAGGTGCTTGGCCCAGTAGTTGCTTGGATGGGTGTAGGAGATTTGATGATGCTGACCCGCTTTGATGAGATGCACGCCACGCCCGAGCAGGTGCGTGAGCACTACGTTCGCTACGCCTATTGGTTGGCCCAACAACCCGAAGAGGTGATGGCCGCGCGGCGCGAAGAGGCCGAGGTGATTTTTCGGCGCGTGGGCATCACGTTCGCGGTCTACGGCGCCAAGGACGAAGACGGGGCGGGCTCTGAGCGGCTGATCCCGTTTGACCTGATCCCGCGCATCATCCCCGCGCACGAGTGGAGCCGCATGGAAGCGGGTTTGGTGCAGCGCGTCACGGCGCTCAACCGATTCATCCACGACGTGTACCACGCCCAAGACATCATCCGCGCCGGTGTGGTGCCCGCCGATCAAATCTTGCGCAACGCACAGTTCCGCCCCGAGATGATGGGCGTGGACGTGCCGCACGGCGTGTACTCGCACATCTCGGGCGTGGACGTGGTGCGCGCGCCCAACGCGCAAGGCGAGGGCGAGTACTACGTGCTCGAAGACAACCTGCGCGTGCCCAGCGGCGTGAGCTACATGCTCGAAGACCGCAAGATGATGATGCGACTCTTCCCCGAGCTCTTCAGCCAAAACCGCGTCGCGCCCGTGGCGCATTACCCCGACCTCTTGTTGGAAACCCTGCGCGGCGTGAGCCCCGCGCACACGGTGGAGCCCACGGTGGTCGTGCTCACGCCGGGTATGTACAACAGCGCCTATTTCGAGCATGCGTTTTTGGCGCAACAAATGGGCGTGGAGCTGGTTGAGGGGCAAGACCTGTTCGTCAAAGACAACTACGTCTACATGCGCACCACGCGCGGGCCTCAACGCGTTGACGTGATTTACCGCCGCGTGGACGATGACTTTTTGGATCCATTGGCGTTTCGCCCCGATTCCACGCTGGGGTGCGCCGGTTTGCTCGGCGTGTACCGCAGCTGCAACGTGACGATTTGCAACGCCGTGGGCACGGGGGTGGCCGACGACAAATCGATCTACCCCTTTGTGCCCAAGATGATCGAGTTTTATTTGGGCGAGAAACCCATTTTGAGCAACGTGCCGACCTTCATGGGCCGCGACCCCGACGACCTCAAGTACATCTTGGCCCACCTCAAAGACCTGGTGGTCAAAGAGGTGCACGGCGCCGGGGGTTACGGCATGTTGGTGGGCCCAGCGTCCACCAGCGCCGAGATCGAGCAGTTCCGCCAAGCGCTGTTGGCCAACCCCGAGGGCTACATCGCGCAGCCCACCTTGTCGCTCTCGACCTGTCCGACCTACGTGGACAGCGGCGTGGCCCCGCGCCACATTGACTTGCGCCCCTTTGTGTTGAGCGGCCAGCAGGTCAAGCTCGTGCCCGGTGGTTTGACGCGCGTGGCGCTCAAAGCCGGCTCTTTGGTGGTCAACAGCAGCCAAGGCGGCGGGACCAAAGACACCTGGATTTTGGAGAAATGAAATGTTGTCACGCACCGCCGACCATTTGTTTTGGATGTCCCGTTACACCGAGCGCGCCGAGAACACCGCGCGCATGCTCGATGTGAATGTCCAAACCGCCTTGTTGCCGCAGTCCGCCGCGGTGGCACAAATGGGCTGGGAAGGTTTGCTGACCATCAGCGAACTCATGCCGCTCTACCAAGAGCGCCACGGCGCGGTGGCCCCGCGCGAGGTCTTGGACTTCATGGTGCGCGACGAGCGCAACCCTTCGAGCATCTTCTCGTGTTTGCGCGCGGCGCGCGAAAACGCGCGGGCCGTGCGCGGCGTTTTGACCACCGAGGTGTGGGAGACACAAAACCAAACCTGGTTGGAGCTGGAGCGTCAACTCAAAGGCCCATCTTTTGAGCGCGACCCGACCGCCTTGTTTGAGTGGGTCAAGTTCCGCTCGCACCTCTCGCGCGGCGTGGCCATCGGCACCATGCTGCAAGACGAGGCCTTTCACTTCTACCGCATGGGCACGTTTTTGGAGCGGGCCGACAACACCGCACGCTTGCTCGATGTCAAGTTCCATGCGGTGCCCAGCGACGTCATCGGTCAAGCGACCGCGCTGGGAGCAGAGCCCGTGCCAGACCACGACTTCTACCATTGGAGCGCCATTTTGCGCAGCGTCAGCGGCTTTGAGGTCTACCGCAAGGTGTACCGCGACGTGATCACGCCCGAGCGCGTGGCCGAGTTGCTGATCCTGCGCGCCGACATGCCGCGCAGCTTGGCCGCGAGCCTCAACGAGGTGGTCAACAACCTCAACGTGGTGGCCAACGACGCTTCGGCCGAGACCCTGCGCCGCGCAGGTAAACTCAAAGCCGATTTGCAATACGCCCGCATCGACGAAATTTTGGCCAATGGCTTGCACGCTTTTCTGACGCAGTTCCTCGATCGGGTCAATGCGCTGGGCGCGCGCATCAGTCGGGATTTTTTGGTGCCGTCGGTGCACTAGACATCCCTTCCATGAAACTGGCCATCACCCACACCACCACCTTTGCCTACAGCCAGCCTTTGCTCTACGCAGTGCAAACGCTGCACCTGTGGCCCCAAAGTGGCGCTACACAAACCGTGTTGGATTGGGGTTTGCAAACCCCGGGTGTGCTGGATGCCTTACCCGATGTGCTGGGCAACCGCCTGCACAGCGTCTGCGTGACCGCCAACGCCGACCAACGCTGTTTGCACCACCACATCCAAGCGCGCGGCGTGGTCGACACCCACGACTTGGCGCAGTGGCAAGACGACCCCAAAGCCTTGCACCCCGCGGTGTTCCAGCGCGCGGGTCCCTTGACCCAGCCCGATGCCGCGCTCACCGCTTGGGCGCATGCGCAGGTGGCCACGCCCGAAGTCTCGGTGGCCAATGCCTTACAACTGTGCCACGCGGTGGCCGATCGGGTGCGCTATCAAGCCGGTGTGACGGAGGTGCAAACCACCGCTGCGCAAGCCTTTGCCGCCGGTTTGGGCGTGTGCCAAGACCAAGCGCACGTGATGACGGTGGCCGCGCGCAGCTTGGGTTGGTCGGCGCGCTACGTGAGCGGCTATTTTTGGGCCGCCAACGAACCCGATTTGGCCAGCCACGCCTGGGTGGACGTGTGTCTGGCGCCTGAGCACGGCCATTGGCTGAGCTTGGACGTGACCCACCGCTGTCCGACCGACGAGCGCCACGTGCGCTTGGCCGCGGGCACGGACTACGTTTCGTGTGCGCCGGTGCGCGGCGTGCGTCGCGGCGGGGGCGCGGAAATGCTCAGTGTGAGGGTGTCGATCGAGCCAGCTTGACATGAATGAAGCTTATGATCGCGGCTGCAGCTATTAAGGACACGGTATGAACTTTATCCACACGGATTTGGGTCTGCGTCAAGCGGATGATGTCGTGGAAGTGACCCTCTCATCGGTCGCCAACGTGCGGCTGATGGACGCCAATAACTTCAACAGTTACAAGAATGGCATGAAGCACATTTACACCGGTGGTGTGGCTCGCGAGTCACCCCTGCGGCTGACCGTGCCGTCGTTTGGGCACTGGCATGTGGCCATCGACATCAATGGCATCCAAGGATCAGCCGGGCTCAAAGCGGGTGTCAAAGTGGTTTCAAAGTAAGGCATCATCTGCTGAGCCCGTTTGTCATTTCTGACAAAAGCTGAAGCCGAAGGCTGTTTCTGTCCTTAGCGTAGTTGAGGGCAATCGTTGATCCACGCTGGTGGGTCAGCCAGTTACTGTCAGCCATGATGGGGGCAACTTCAGCCTCCGGCAACAGTTTTCCTCGGATCATGTCTGAGGCGCGCTCGGCGAGCATGATCGTTGGACCGTTCAGATCTCCCGCTGTTGCCTGCGGCATGATGGATGCATCGACAACTCGCAGGTTTTGTAGCCCAATCACCCGGCATTCAGGGTCCACCACGGCCAGTGGATCGGAGCCCATCCGGCAGGTACCGCATGGGTGATAGGCACTCTCAACCTTGGTGCGTATGAAATCATCCAGTGCTTCATCTGTCTGCGCTTGCGGTCCCGGAGCAAGTTCCAATCCGACATAGGGCGCCATCGGAGCCTGCGCAAAGATCTCGCGGGAAAGTCGGATACAGGTTCGCATCTCATGCCAGTCTTCATCGTGCGTCATGTAGTTGAATTGCACGCGTGGCAGGCTTTGAGGGTTAGCATCCCGCAGCCGTACCCAACCTCGACTTTTAGAACGTTTCGTGCCGACATGGACCTGGAATCCGTGTCCCTTGGTCAAAGACTTGCCGTCATATGAGATTGCCAGCGGCAAAAAGTGGAACTGAACATCGGGATAGACAAGGCCAGCCCGGCTGCGAATGTGCCCGCCGGTTTCAAAATGGTTGGTGGCACCCAGACCCTTTTGGGTGGCCAGCCACTTCATTCCGATCCAAGCCTTTCCCGGTAAGGACATCCAAGGGAACAGAGAAACGGGCTTGAGACAGGAATATTGAACGTAAAGCTCCAAGTGATCCATCAGGTTCTCGCCCACCCCAGCGCTTTCATGCACCACAGGGATACCGTGTTGGACCAATTCCTGCGCAGGACCAATACCCGATCGTTTCAGTATCACCGGCGACATGATTGAGCCGGCGCTGAGAATCACCTCGCGCTTGGCACCGATCGTTTCGGTCCGTCCATTGAGCACATATTCAACGCCGACAGCGGTCTTGCCCTCAAAAAGGATGCGGTTGACCACGGCCCCTGTCACCAGTCGCACCATGGGGTTCTTCAAAGCCGGCCGCAAATAAACCCGTGCGGTTGAGGCGCGTATCCCGCCCCCCACCGTCATCTCCATGGGGCCAAATCCTTCGTGCTGTACCTCGTTCATGTTGGCACTGCGGGCATAACCAGCGGCCACCGCCGCATCAACAAACGCATGGTACAGCGGGTTGGATTCAGTTCCACGGGTGACAGGCAAAGGGCCATTTGTGCCCCGTAAGGGCCCGCCTCCAGTCACGTTTTCCATTTTTTGAAAGTAGGGCAGAACATTGGCCCAATGCCAGCCGGTGGCACCTTTTGCTTCCCAAAGCTCATAGTCCATCGGGTTTCCGCGCACATAGCACATGCCGTTGATCGATGAGGATCCTCCCATCCCTTTGCCCCTTGGGAGGTTGATCTGACGCCCATTAAGGCCTGGTTCGGGTTCGGTTGACATGCCCCAGTTGAAGCGCTGGGTGTTCATTGGCATGGTCAGGGCTGCGGGCATGGCGACGATAATCGACCGGTCGCTTCCCCCCGCTTCAAGTACCAAAACGCTGACCCCAGCGTCCTCGGAAAGCCGTCGAGCTAGGACGGACCCGGCCGAGCCTGCTCCAACGATCACATAGTCATAAGATGGGTCTGGGAGCGTCATCTAACGTAACGCCCATCATTCGATAATGACGTAGTACTTCAGCATGGGTTCGGTCTGACGCCAAAAGCCCCGAAACCCCTTGGGCACAAAAAAGGCATCGCCTTTTCGATAAGTTTCACTGAAACCTTCGGCTTCTAACGTCACTTCGCCTTCCAGCACGTACATGAATTCATCGGCAGCATAGCTGTCATAAAACTCTGTGTAGGGTTGCGATCGCCATATGCCCATTCGGTATTTTGGATTCGCTCGGTCGAAATAGGCATGGTCCGCACCCATTGGCGTTCCACTGATCAACGTCGCCGTCTCTTGACGCACATCGGTCTGTGTCATCCAGCCTTCTGGGCCATGAGGTGAGAGCTTTATTGGTAGGGTCACTTAATATGCCTGAACTGGCGAATGGAAATTTCATCGCTTGAAGTTCAGTATGACACGGGTTTTGGTTGCCCAATGGTCCTTGCACAACGTGGCACCGCGTGCTGACCAGCTGTGCCTTAACACTGGTGCCCTAGTTGTTGGCGCCGACGCCATGTCGACCAGGGCAAATCTGCGTCGGCATCAACAGAAAACGAGTGGGATTCAAGACCCCGTACGAGGTGTTTCATGCCGCGTTGAACCGTGTTGCACTTCGTCCTTGAATCCGCCCAGCCTCAAAACCTTGATCTTTAGAAAACAGGACGATGTGGGCACATCACCCAATTGTCCTGTTTCTCGATTATTTAATTTCCCAAACCGCCATGGAGCCGCTGACTTCATAGCCAGCCAGCAGCAATGGCTTGCCTGTTGGGCTTTGCGCGGCGGGCACAAATTCCAAGCCCTCGGGCGATATATCCCCTTTGGCCAAGTCGGTGGTGTTTTGTAGCCACTGCACAAACACTGGCTCGGCAGGCTTGCTCACGTCGTACATCAAAATAGCGCTGGTGCGCTCCAAGGCCACAAAGGCATAGGTCCTGCCGTTGATCTGGCCCACCACCACGCTCTCTGGCTCAGGGCCTTTGTTGTCCAAGCGACCAATCACCTGGCTCTTTCCCAGCAAAGCCGTGGGCAATGTCGCGTAGGCCCGCTGCTCCAAATCAGAGCCCGAGTCAAACACCTGCGCGCCGGTGGTGGCGTTGTAGATCGAGAACGAGCGACCACCCAGCGCGTAGAGCTTTTCGTACTGGTTGCTGCTGTTCAATCCCAAGGTGTTGATCACCGTCAAGCGGCCCAACTCAGCATCGGTTTGCAAGGCCGCAGCGTTGGGGAATGCCTTGGTATCCAACTTCAGGTCTTTGACGCGGGAAGTTTCACCCTTGGCCAAAAAGTCGTCCCGGTCATCGCCTTCGTTGGCGGTGATGAAATAAGGCGTGTTGCCAATGCTGAAGCTGGCAATTGCGTCGGGCATGTAAATGCCAAAAAGATTGGCATGAGACTTGAGCTTAAATGGCGCAGTCGCACTGACCTTATCTGATGGCGCCAAGGCGTTGAGCGCCAAGCCGTGGTTTTTAAAGCCCAAGTCTATGATGCGATCAATGCGTGCGGTGGGCAAGTCCACGATAGCCACCGCGTTGTTCTCTTGCAGCGTTACATACGCTTTGCGGCTGTCGGCGGTGATGCTCACGTATTCTGGTTCGGCGTCACGAGAAAAGTCGTTACCCGCGATGCCGATGCGCACATTGGTTGGGCGCTCGTTGGCACGCGCACCGCCGTTATCAAAGGCGGTAAAGTCCAAACTTTGAGCCTTGTCGGCCGGGTTACCGTTGGTAATCGCAATGATAGAGATGGTGCCCAGCGGATCATTGGATTTATCACCCGCCAGAACAAAGTTTTCATTGCCATCGATCTCGCCTTCGTTGGCCACCACCAAGCGGCTTCCATCGGGGCTGAAGGCCATGCCATCTGGCAAACTTCCGACCATGACCTTTTTCAGATAAGTGGCGTTGCCTTCATTGTCCAATCTGTAAAAAGCCACCACGCCGTTTTGGGTTTTGGGCTTGGCTTTAACGGCAATCGCAAGCAAGTTGCCGCTGATGGCGAGAGTTTGTACGCCGCTGGCCGTGAAGTTGGCATCGTTGACATCGGTAGCCACTTGGGTGGTGGCACCGCTTTGCAAGTTGCTGGCGGTGGTTGGATTGGCCAGTGCGTTGCTGGTTAAATTGCGCAAGCTGATGCGCTGGAACGAGGTGGGCACAGTTTTGGTGTCGACCGTGATGAAGGCGGACTTGCTGGCAGCATGCAAGGCCACGATTTCAGACATGCCCTCGGACACGTTGTTTGCATAGCGCCCAATCAGATTGGCTTGAATAGGAGTTGCAGCAACGAGTAGGTTGCTGCCTTCGCAAGCTGCCAATGTGGCCAGTACGGCGGTAGCGATGATATTTCGGCAAAGGATAAAAGATGGCATGAGCAGGCTTTGACGGTTACAAACACCATCAAGTTAGAAGGGTCATGTGACACGTTGATGAAAATGCTGCTGCCCAAGTTGGGCGTCCGAGATGGAGATCAAGCACTTGTCCAACTGTGTGACGTTGTTTGGGTTATGGCATGCGCGTCAAACCCAACCCTGCCGCCAAACCTTGTCGTCCTGCAGCTCACGCCAAGGGATGACTTGGGTGGCTTTAGAGAACATCACTTTGATTTCCACTCGCTCAATTGTCTCGATCGAATAGTTCAATATCTTTCCGCCATTTCCGTCAGATGGCTCAGAGGTATCTCTGTTGTAGATAAAGTTGATTAAATAAATTGTGAAAATTAACCCTTAAACAGATTATCGTTAGAGCGAATCATATCTATTGAATTTTGGCTATTTTGTCTTAATTGTTGAAGAACATAAGTGGCACCAATATCAAGACTTTGCACACGTGCTAAGTTGCTAGATGTTTCTGCGTAATCTGTTTCTATCATCTGGCTGCGTGAGCTTGCAAGCTGCAGGGTAATTTCGGCAAGGTAATCGGTCGCATGAATAATACGGTTAATGGATGCACCTAAGGATGAGCGTGCAGATATGACTGATCGTATATTCAGATCAATTTCAGAAATTGAATTTGATGCATTGGTTATGGTGGAAATACTCGTCCCACTAAGGTCAGGAATAGCCCTTGGTGGAGCTGAAATATTATCAACGAACAATCGAGCCCCAAGTGCACGACCACCCGTTTCGTCATATGTACCAGAGACAAAAACGAATTTATAATTGCCATCTGAATTTTCAGGCATTGAGATGCTTTTTGTGGCCCAATTTGATGAAGTTCCGGTCTCATCTAACAAATTAATTGTTGAACCGTTGTCAACGTTGAGAAGGTACGCATAGACATCGTATGAATCCTGCCCACCTTGTGCTCTCCAATCAAAAGAAATAGTTTCACCAGCTTTCAATGTTGTCGAATTATTGCTGATTATGTAAGGGCCATGGATGATTCCGTATCCGCTGACAACGGTGGCGTTAGTGGATTTAAGCTGAAGACTTTTATTACCTCGCGAAGAATTATCTGAAGCCACTATTTGTGTATTGAATGTTCCTCCGCTCATTGTTACTGTATCGCCACCACTTAGAGCAGGTTTGGTCAGATCCGTTGGAGTTGGCCATCCCCCAATTTGTGTTTGGCCATCTAAAGTGACACGGTTATTACCCACTGTCCATCCAGTGACAGAAGTATTGCCAACTGCATCCGATTCAAAATCTCCATTGGCAAAGCCAACTAACGAGCCAGAAGCGTAAATTTGTGGAATTGTGACTGTAATCTTGTCATTGGCCTTATGGCCTGCCTGAAGTTCAAATGATTTGGGTGAAAGTTCATTAAATAGGCGGTGTTCGTTCCAAGTTGTTAACTCGACAGTGTTCAACACTTGAGCTTTTAAGCTTTGGTATTCCAAATCTAAGTTATTACGATCTGTGTTCATCATAGTACCAGTAGCCGCTTGTACAGCCAATTCGCGCATGCGTTGGAAAGCATCTGTGATGGAGGCTAAAGCAGCATCTGCTGTTTGAGTCAATGAAATGCCATCATGCAAGTTTTTAGTGGCCCGCAGCACCCCTTGTTGTTGTTACATGAGTTTGTTGCCTATTGCCATTCGTGCAGCATCATCAGACGCACTTTGTATGCGAATGCCAGTAGACAATTGTTCATTGAGTTTTGTAGCCGCTCGCACTCCTAAACTCAAGGTTTGCAATGCACCTCGGGTCAGATAGTCAGAATGTAAATTAGTCATGGCATATCCATTTTTTGTTAACAAAGCATAATTTGTGCCAAGTAAAAAAATAATACTAAATATTTTATTATTGAGCGTATCTCTTTTGCTCAATGCTAAATTTCACGGCGTAGGAAAAAGTTGTCCGCACTGGAGGGCAATTTCTTGCCGCCTATAGTCAACTGCAATCTAGCAAAGCTTTCGTTTAGCAAATTAAGCCTATCAATGCCGCCACACCTTGTCGTCCTGCAGCTCACGCCAAGGGATGACTTGCGTTGCCTTGGAAAACACCGCCTCGATTTCCACCCGATCAATCGCGTCGGTGGGCAACTCAGGTTCGATCACCCGGCTGACCAAGAAGTGCTTTTGCTTGGCCACCGGCGTGACAGCGGTCCATTTGGGCAGCAGCAGTTTTTTGGGATTCAGCGGGTTCATGCCGGCTTGGCGCGAGCTGATTTTTTGGGGGAGGTTCTCTTGGCGGGTCGTTGGCGCAAGGCTTCAATGTGCTCGCCCAATTCGATCACCGCCAAGGCGTAATAGCTGCTCCAGTTGTAGCGCGTGACGACATAAAAATTTTGCGTGCCAGCGATGTGGGTGGGCGGGGCGAGTCCGTTCTCCAGCATCACCAAGGCCAATGGCCCCGGGTGTTTCAAGGCGGCACCACTCACCATGCCGCCTTTGGATACGAAGGTGCCCACGTCGAAGGTGGGCACGATGTCGGGCGCCAGCAATTCGCCCAGGTCTTTGGGCGAAGCCATCACCTGAACCGGGTAGTGGGTGGGCATGCTCGGCGTCCAACCAAAGGCCACGAAGTAATTGGCCACCGATCCGATCACGTCCACGGGGTTGTTGAGGAGGTCGATGCGGCCATCGCGGTCAAAGTCCACCGCGTAACGGCGCCAGCTGCTGGGTATGAACTGGGGCCAGCCCATGGCGCCGGCGTAGCTGCCGCGCAGGCTGCTGGGCTCGACCTGTTGTTCACGGCTGAGCAGCAGCAACTCCAACAACTCTTGTTGAAAAAACGCGGTGCGCACCGGCTCGCGCGGGTGCGCGGTGGGAAAGTCAAAGGCCAAGGTGGCCAAGGCATCGAGCACCCGGTGTTGTCCCAAGTGCCGGCCGTACAAGGTCTCCACCCCAATCACGCCCACGATCAAGGAAGCGGGGACGCCGTATTGTTTTTCAGCCCGGGCCAAGGTGTCGGCGTGTTGCTTCCAAAAGGCCAAACCCGCTTGTGTGCGCACCGGCTCGATGAAGCGTGCGCGGTAAGCGGTCCAATTTTTTTCTGTCCCAGCGGGCGCTGGTGTCACCGCTCGAACCACGGCGGCTTGTCGTCGTGCCAAGGCGATTTGCTGGCGCACCCAGTCGCGCGGCAAATTCGTGCGAGCGGCCGCGGCGTCGGCCCAAGCCATGGCGTCCTCACGTTGGCCGTAATCGGCGCTGGCGCCGCGCGGGGGCAGGGCGGTACCGATGGCGGTGACGTTGGTGTTGGTGTTAGAGGTGGGTGTGGGTGTGGGTGTGGGTGTGGGTGTGGGTGTGGATGTGGTCTTGGGGATAAGGTCGGGGGACGCTGCCTGCGCGGCGTCGTCGGCTGGCGTTCCGGACACTGCGGGTTGATGGGCGGGCGCACAGGCCGCCAGCGCCCCAGCCAGGCACAGCAGGCAAAACCAAGCCCCCAGCCGCGATGGGGCAAGGTCACGCTGTGCGTGCGCGGGGGTGGAGACCAAGGCGTTCATGTCTGGGTTTGAGTGTAGCGAATGGCCCATCAGACTGCGAAGCGCTTTGTAGGGTACGCATGTTAAGCTGGTTTGAAACCTTATCCCGCTGACGCATGAGCCACGCCACTGCTTACTTTTCGCACCCGCTTTGTTGGCAACACGACATGGGCCCCGGTCACCCCGAGAGCGCCCAACGCTTGGCCGCCATCGAGGACCGTCTGCTCATCAGCGGCCTTGAGCTGGCCTTGGAGCGCCGCGATGCCACACCCGCTTCGATCGCCGATTTGGAGTTGGCCCACGGCCGTTTGCACTTGGCGGCTTTGCGCGGCCTGACCGACACCTTGCGTGAAGACATCCAAGCCGGTGGTCCGTCCTTGGCGCAGATCGACGCCGACACGGCGATCAATGTGCACACCTGGGACGCGGCTCTCGTGGCCGCAGGTGCGGCCATCGACGCCACCGACGCGGTGATGGCCGGTGAAGTGGCCAACGCCTTTTGTGCGGTGCGGCCACCCGGGCACCACGCCATGCGCAACAAAGCCATGGGTTTTTGTTTCGTCAACAACGTGGCGGTGGCGGCCAAGTACGCGCTGCAGCGCCACGGCTTGTCGCGCGTGGCCATCATCGACTTCGATGTGCACCATGGCAACGGCACCGAAGACATCGTGGTGGGTGACGAACGCATTTTGATGTGCAGCTTCTACCAGCACCCCTTTTATCCCGATGGCGAGCACGCGCAAGCGCCCAATCTGGTGAACCTGCCGGTGCTGGCTTACACCAAAGGCTCGGCCATCCGCGAATTGGTCGATTCGGTGTGGATGCCTCGCCTGCAGGCGCACCGGCCCGAAATGATCTTCATCAGCGCGGGCTTTGACGGCCACCGCGAAGACGACATGGGCCAGCTGGGTTTGGTCGAAGACGACTACGCTTGGATGACCCGGCGCATCAAAGCCGTGGCCGACGAGCACGCCCAGGGCCGCATCGTCAGTTGCTTGGAAGGCGGCTACAACCTCAGCGCTTTGGCGCGCAGCGTGGAAGCGCATCTGCGGGTTTTGGCCGACGTTTGAGCTCGTTCATTCATCCAAACGTGCTATAAACTCATAAAAAAGCACGGTCATTCTTTTTTATGGTTTTCCCATATAGGCCAGTCAAAGCCGTTTAAAAGACAACTTTGCTCGGGGACGGGCTCTAAACTTGCCCGTGAAATGTCATAACCATTGCTTAACCAACCCAGCAGGAGTCAGTCTCTATGAAGGTCATCGTCCCCGTCAAACGTGTGGTGGATTACAACGTCAAGGTCCGCGTCAAAAGCGACCAAAGCGGTGTGGACATCGCCAACGTCAAGATGAGCATGAACCCGTTCGATGAAATCGCGGTCGAGGAAGCGGTTCGCCTGAAAGAAAAAGGTGTGGTCACCGAAATCATCGCCGTCTCGTGCGGTGTGGCGCAGTGCCAAGAAACCTTGCGTACCGCCATGGCCATTGGCGCGGACCGCGCCATCTTGGTCGAAACCGACGCCGAACTCCAACCCTTGGCCGTGGCCAAGTTGCTCAAAGCCCTCATGGACAAAGAGCAACCCCAATTGGTGATTTTGGGCAAACAGGCCATCGACGACGACGCCAACCAAACCGGTCAAATGTTGGCCGCCTTGGCCCAGCGCCCCCAAGCTACCTTCGCCAGCAAGGTCGAATTGGCCGATGGTCACGCCACCGTGACGCGCGAGGTTGACGGCGGCTCACAAACCGTTCGCTTGCAATTGCCCGCCATCGTCACCACCGACCTGCGCTTGAACGAGCCGCGCTACGTGACCTTGCCCAACATCATGAAGGCCAAGAAAAAGCCGCTCGATACCGTCACGCCCGAGTCCTTGGGTGTGGACGTCGCGCCCCGACTCACCACCGTGAAGGTGACCGAGCCGCCACAGCGCGGCGCTGGCATCAAAGTGGCCGACGTGGCCAGCCTGGTGGATAAATTGAAAAACGTTGCAAAGGTGATCTGATCATGACCGTACTTGTTATTGCCGAACACGACCACGCGAGTCTCAAGCCCGCCACGCTCAACACCGTCAGCGCCGCCTTGAAGTGTGGGGGTGATGTGCACGTGCTGGTGGCCGGCCACAACGCCGCCGCCGCTGCTGCCGCTGCCGCCCAAGTCGCGGGTGTGGCCCAAGTGCTGCACGCCGATGGCCCCGCCTTGGCCCACGGTTTGGCCGAAAACATCACCGCCCAAGTGCTGTCGGTGGCCGCGGCTTACAGCCACATCCTGTTTGCCTCCACCCCCGAGGGCAAAAACGCCGCGCCCCGCGTGGCCGCGCTTTTGGACGTGGCGCAAATCTCCGACGTCACCCAGGTGGTGAGCGCCAACACGTTTGAGCGCCCCATTTACGCTGGCAACGCCATGGCCACCGTGCAAAGCCGCGACGCCCAATGCGTCATCACCGTGCGCACCACCGGTTTTGACCCCGCACCCGCCACCGGCGGCACGGCCGCGGTCAGCTCGGTCAATGCGGTGGCCGACAGTGGCTTGAGCACCTTCGTGGGCAGCGAAATCGCCAAGAACGACCGCCCCGAATTGACCTCGGCCAAGATCATCGTCTCGGGTGGCCGAGCCTTGGGCAGTGCCGACAAGTTCACCGAGATCATGACCCCCTTGGCCGACAAACTCGGTGCCGCGATGGGCGCCAGCCGGGCCGCCGTGGATGCGGGTTACGCGCCCAACGACTGGCAAGTGGGCCAGACTGGCAAGATCGTGGCGCCTCAGTTGTACATGGCCTGCGGCATCAGCGGCGCGATCCAACACTTGGCCGGCATGAAGGACAGCAAGGTCATTGTGGCGATCAACAAAGACCCCGAAGCACCGATCTTCAGCGTGGCCGACTTTGGCTTGGAGGCTGACCTGTTTGAAGCTGTGCCGGCCCTGACACAAGCCCTCTGATCCCCTCCCGCCGCTCGGAGACCCTGTATGAGCTACACCGCCCCGATCAAAGACATGCTCTTCAACATGGAGCACATCGCTGGCTTGGAGCAACTCACCCAATGGCCCGTGTGGTCTGAGGCGGGGCTCGACACGGCACAAGCCGTGCTCGAGCAGTGCGCCAAGCTCAACGAGTCGGTGATGGCCCCTTTGAATTGGGAAGGGGATAAAAACCCGTCCTTTTTCAAAGACGGCCAGGTGAATACCACGCCAGGCTTCAAGGACGCATACCGCCAGTACACCGAAGGTGGCTGGCAGGGTTTGCAACACCCCGAGGCGTTTGGCGGTCAAGGCCTGCCCAAGACCATCGGCTCGGCTTGCATCGAAATGATCAACTCGGCCAACATGAGCTTCGCCCTGTGCCCGCTGCTCACCGACGGCGCGATTGAAGCGCTGTTGACCGCGGCCAGCGACGAGCTCAAAACCACTTACCTGGAAAAGCTGGTCAGCGGCGAGTGGACTGGCACCATGAACCTGACCGAGCCGCAAGCCGGCTCGGATTTGGCGGCGGTGCGAACCCGGGCTGAACCTCAGGCCGACGGCACCCACAAAATTTTCGGCACCAAGATCTACATCACCTACGGTGAGCACGACATGGCCGACAACATCGTGCATCTGGTGTTGGCCCGCTTGGTGGGTGCGCCCGAAGGCGTCAAAGGCATCAGCTTGTTCTTGGTGCCTAAGTTCTTGGTCAATGCCGATGGTTCGCTGGGCGCGCGCAACGACGTGCACTGTGTGAGCATCGAACACAAGATGGGCATCAAGGCCAGCCCGACCGCTGTGCTGCAGTACGGCGACCACGGCGGAGCGACTGCCTACCTGGTGGGTCAAGAAAACCGCGGCCTCGAGTACATGTTCATCATGATGAACGCCGCGCGTTACGCCGTGGGGGTGCAGGGCATCGCAATTTCTGAGCGCGCCTACCAAAAAGCCGTGCGCTACGCCTGGGACCGTGTGCAAAGCCGCCCGGTCGACGGTAGCCTGCCCGCGGCCGGCCCCATCATCCACCACCCCGACGTCAAGCGCATGCTCATGACCATGCGCGCGGCCACTGAGGGTTGCCGCGCCATGGCGTCGGTGGCCGCGGTCGCGTTTGATGCGGCTCACCACCACCCCGATGCCGACGCGCGTGAACAAAACCAAGCCTTCTACGAATTCTTGGTGCCGCTGGTCAAGGGCTACAGCACCGAGATGAGTTTGGAAGTCACCAGCTTGGGTGTGCAGGTGCACGGCGGCATGGGTTTCATTGAAGAGACCGGTGCGGCGCAGTACTACCGCGACGCCAAGATCCTGACCATTTACGAAGGCACCACCGCCATCCAGGCCAACGACCTGGTGGGCCGCAAAACCGCACGCGACGGCGGTGCCACCGCCAAAGCCATCGCGGCTCAAGTGGCCCAAACCGAAGCGTCGTTGTTGGCCTCTTCGAATGCCGATGCTCAAGCCATTGGCCGTCGCCTGAAGGCCGCCCGAGAAGCATTTTTGGAAACCGTGGACTTCATCGCCAGCCACGCGCGCAGCCAGCCCAACGCGGCGTTCGCGGGCAGCGTGCCTTACCTGATGTTGGCCGGTAACCTGATGGCCGGCTGGCAATTGGGCCGCTCGGCCTTGGTGGCGCTCACGCCCGAAGCCCAAGCGCAAGACGCCGCCTTCATGGCCGCCAAACTCAACACGGCCCGGTTTTACGCCGACCACCTCCTGAGCCGCGCACCGGGTGTGCGCGACGCTATCGTTCATGGGTCTGAGGCGATCAACGCCATGGCCTTGGACGCTTTTTAATCCGCTTGGACACCCCATGACCCGTGTGTTGCCGCCCGTTTTGCAGCGAGTGCCGTTTCCGGTGATCGCTTCGCCCATGTTCATCATCAGCAACCCGAAGATGGTGATCGCGCAGTGTGTGGCTGGTGTGGTGGGCTCCATGCCTGCGCTCAACGCGCGACCCGCTTCGCAGCTCGACGATTGGTTGGCCGAGATCACCGAAGGTTTGGCCGCACACGACCGTGCTCACCCCGATCGCCCGGCCGCGCCTTTTGCCATCAACCAAATCGTGCACAAGAGCAACGACCGCTTGGAGCAGGACATGGCGGTGTGCGCCAAGTACCGCGTGCCGCTGGTCATCACCAGCTTGGGCGCTCGCGAAGACGTCAACCAAGCGGTGCACAGCTGGGGCGGTATCGTCATGCACGATGTGATCAACAACGTCTTTGCTCACAAGGCGATTGAAAAAGGTGCTGACGGCCTGATTCCCGTGGCGGCCGGTGCCGGCGGCCACGCCAGCGTGAAAAGCCCCTTTGCCATGGTGCAAGAAATCCGCGAGTGGTTCGATGGCCCCTTGGCCCTGTCGGGCTCGATCGCCTCGGGCGGCTCGATCTTGGCGGCACAGGCCATGGGCGCTGACTTTGCTTACATCGGCTCGGCCTTCATCGCCACGCACGAAGCGCGCGCCAGCGACGAGTACAAAGCCATGGTCACGCATAGCAACTCCGACGACATCGTCTACAGCAACTTCTACACCGGCGTGCACGGCAACTACCTCAAGGGCAGCATCAAGAACGCCGGCATGGACCCCGACGCCTTGCCCAACGGCGACCCCACGCAAATGAACTTCGCCAGCGGCGAGGG
>CAMDCY010000008.1 GCA_945890705.1 Hydrogenophaga intermedia
TTCAGGGGTCCAACGCCTGCGGCGCTGAACACCGGTGATCACTTCCACCCGGGTGGGTCGTATCGAAGACATAGTCATATCCACAGTCGTATTCCTAGTTGCTAGTTTAAGAAATACCGGTGGGACTGTCTTTCAGGGGGCTAACTCATCGGGCTAATGGGAATCTCACAACACAGAAAAACTTGTTAGTGCTTTTTTTGAATTAAGAAACAGACCAAACATACATACAGCATAAAAAATCATAAAAAAAGTGTTTGTGATACCGTCAAACTTTGGTCAATTAATTTCTTATGATTTTTTAGATTCAACAGCGCACGATGACTTCTATTTGTAAAGTTTGCCGATTAAGTCCAGTCTCGAGTGCTAAGGCGACCATGTAATTGGCTCATTATCAAAATCCAAAAACAACTTTGGCACTGACCGCAATCTGATAGATGATTTGCGTCATGTCTTTCCAGAACTGGCGGTTCTTTTCATCGACCTCGGGCAGCACGAGCACTTGGTCGCCGGCGTAGACATCGCCGCTGGGCAACCAGCGGTCGGTGTCCACCTGTTCAAACCGGCCGTCGCGCCGGGCAATCACCACTCGGCTGGCGTCGGCGCTTTGGGTGTAACCACCCGACAAACGGATGTAGTCCCTCAGGCGAAGCTGGGGCTCAAAGGCCACGGCGTTGGGGAACAGCACTTCGCCGCTGACCAACACCAAGCTGTCGTTGCGCGGGATGCGCAAGATGTCGCCGTTTTCCAAAAGCATGTTGCCCTTGTTGGCGTTTTGAGCAATTTGCACTTGGCCCAAAGGCTCGACTTGTTTGGCGCGTTCGATCCATTGCAGCGTCAGGTCGGCTTCGTCTTTGCGCAAGCGGGCTTCGTCGCTGCTGCCGCTGCGGGCTGTGAGCATGGCCGTCTCTAGGCTGCGCAGGCTGGTGGCCAGCAATTCTTTTTGGCGCTGCTTCACGCTTTGGCGAAACAGCTGAATGCTGGCCGTGTCGGCGTTGGGGCCAGGTTCGATCTTGTCCAGCAAGGCTCGCATGCGGGTACCGTAAGGCAACACATATTCCTGCGGGTTGCTGTGCTCACCCTCCACGCGCACGGTGATGGTGCCGGGCTTTTTGTCGGCGGTGAATTCCACTTCGTCACCGTTGTGCAAAGCCACGTCGGTGGCGGTGTTCAAGGGGTAAGACTCCACATTGCGCACCGGCCCTGTGTTGCGGGTGATGCGCACGTGGGTGGCTTCGGCACGGGGCTTGGCCATGGCTTTGAGCTGACCCAAGCTGTGCTGCTGGCCGGTGAATTCAAAGCGCTTGGCGTTGGCAGCCAATCCACTCACACGCACCGTGGATTGACGGGGCGGCACAAAAATCACGTCGCCATCGGCCAATTGCACCAAGGGCATGACACCGCCAAACACAAAGTCATACAAGCTGACGCTGGCCCGTGTGTTGGAACCCCGTCGTACCTGCACGCCCAAGAATGTGCCGCGCTCGGGGTCGATGCCCCCGGCTTGGTCCAGGAAGTGCAATAAGCTGTCCAGGCTGGTGCCGTTGTACAGGCCGGGGCGTTGTACAAAGCCGCCCACAAACACCCGCACCGGTTGGGCGCTGGCCAAGCTGGTGTAGCTGTGCACATTGGACTTGAAGGTTTGGGCCAAGGCACGTTCAACGTGCTGCTGCAGCTCGGCGTTCTTGACACCCATCACGCCAATTGGGCCTGCATTGGGTATGAAAATTTGACCACGGGGGTCAACGGGGACGATCGCATCCAAGGTGACAGCGCCCCAAACGCGAATGTGGATTTGATCGCCGATACCGATTTTGTAGTCCGGGTTGAAGTGGCTGGCACCCTGCTTGGAAAACGCACCGGTGAACAGGTTGGCACCCATCACATCGCTGGGTACGCTGGCGACCGATGGGCTGGCAGGTGGCGCTGCTGGCACTGCGGCTTGCGGTGCTTGGGCTTGCGCCGCATTCGTGCTGACCGTCAAGGCCAGCAGCATCAGCCAACGGGCCAAGGGGTGGGGAATTGCTTGTGGGTGTTTCATGGCATCAATCCTGGTGGTCGCGAACGATGGCGTGAACCAGTTGCGCGACGCTGGCCAACAAGGCCGCGATCAGCAAAAAGACCAAGGTGTTGTAGAGCCGACGGGGCTCGGTGGGCCTGTCGGGCAAGCTCGGTGACTGAATGACCGACAGTTTTTTGATGGTGCGCGTGGCCTCGACCCGGCCGCGTTCCAGTGCGGTGAGCGCGGTCTCGTACAGGGCTTGATCAAACTGGGCTTGGCGCTCCAACAGCCCAAAGGCTTCAAGCTTGCGGTTGAGCGGCGTGCCTTGCGAAGAGGCCAACCGGGCCTGCTCTTGGGCGATTTGTCGGTCGATGGCTTGGATTTGTTGGTCCAGCATGACGATGTTGGGGTGTTGGGCCACCAGATACGCCGACAGTGCACCACGCTGGGTTTGCAGTTCGCTGCGCTGCGCTTGCAGCTTGCCGACGATGGCCACCAAGCTCTCGGCCGCCTCTTTGGGTGCGGCCACGCCTTGGGTGTCCTGAAAGTCCAGCACGGCTTTGCGCGACTGCTGCGCTCGACTGGCCATGGTTTGCACTTGGGTCTCTAAAAACGTCACCTGCGCTTGCGCGAGCTGGTGGGCCAAGCGGTTCATGAAGGCTTCGCCCTCGGCCACGATGCGCTGCGCCAGGGCTTGCGACACCTCGGGCGAATAGGCCTGTGCGCGGATCACCAAGACGCCCGTGAATTCGTCCAATTCCACGCTCACACGGTCCAGGTAGTGCTGGTGAAAAACTTCCATGTCTGGGCTTGCGGACCAGAGACGAGAGATGGGGTCACGCCGCCACTGGCTGTAGTGCTGGCGCAGGTCCAGCTGCTTATCCAGCTGCAGCAGCATGTCGATGGACTGCAGGTGCGAGCGCAACAGCAATTGGTCTGATCGGTTGCCCCCAGCCGAAGCACCGATGAGGCTGGAGATGTCCATGGCGCCACCGCTCGATAGGTCGGTGCGCTGAACCACCACACGGGCTTCAGACACATAGCGGTCCGACGCCACCACCAACCAGTACGTGCTGACGATGATGATGGAAGCCAGCGCCGTGAACCAAATGGGGTTCTTGTGAAAAAGCTGTTGAAGGGCGGCCCAATGCTTCATGCGGGCACCTGCTGGTTGGATTGGGCGTATTGGGCCAAGGCGTCTTCAAGGCGGTCAAACCAAATGGCTTGACCTTCGTGCAACCAAATGCCCGCTTGGCAAAACTGCTTCAGGGTGCCCGGGCTGTGCGACACCATGATCACGCTGGCGCGATCGGCGATGCTTTTGAACGCCTTGGCGGCCTTGGCTTTGAATGAGGCGTCACCGGTCGATGTGACTTCGTCGGAGATGTACACATCGAAATCAAACGCGAGCGACAAACCAAACTGCAGGCGCGACTTCATGCCGCTGGAATAGGTTTTGATGGGTTCGTCAAAAGCCACCCCGATGTCGGCAAAGGCCTCGATAGAAGCCACCCGTTCGGCCATGTGGCTTTCGTGACCGTGCACGCGGCAAACGAACTTGGCGTTTTGGCGGCCGGTGAGCGAGCCTTGCAACCCACCGCCAAAACCCATGGGCCAGCTGACTCGGCAATGGCGGGTCACGCGGCCTTTGGTGGCATGGTCAATGCCGCCGATGATTTTGAGCAGGGTCGACTTGCCAGCGCCGTTGGCCCCCACCAAACCCACGCTGACTTTGGGTGGAATGGTCAGGTTCACACCCTTGAGCACCCAGGGCCCAGGGCCGTAGTCGGTTTGGTAACGCTTGTGCACGTCTTCGATGACGATCATTGGGTCACCAACTTCTTCTGAAAACGCACGTGCAAGGCCAAGCCCAGCCACAACAAAACCAAAGCGCAGGCGAGCAGGTAGCCCATGTCGGTCTCGGGTGTGGCGTGGTAGTAGCTGGAGAACCCCGATCGCAGCAACTCCAAGGCGTGCGCCACAGGGTTGACCATGAGCCATTCGCGGTAGGGATAAGGCACGGCAGACAAGGGGAAAATAACGCCTGACAGCAAATACATGGGCAGCATGGCCATGTCCACCAAATTACCCAGCTCATCCACCAACTGCTGCGCCACCGACACCACCAAAGCAAAGCCCAAGCCCAAACACCACAAACCCAGCAAACCGCCCATGACGGTCAGCGGTTCATCGGGCCACCATGGCAAACCCATGAGTGCACAGGCAGTCAAGGCAAATGCCATGAGGACCATCATCAACAGGCCCTCCAGCAAGCAACGAACACCCACCGTGTCCACAGGCTTGACCTGGCGATAAACCAGCAGCGATTGGTTGGCTTTAAGGGCGTTGGCCCCTTGGTTACCGGTGCGGCGAAACAAAAAGAAACCCATAAAACCCAGAATCAGCCACAGCACGGTGTCGATACCGCCCACGGTCCGCACGCGAATGACGGTGAACACGAACGCCATGAAGCCGATGTGAAACATGGGCTCCAGCAACAACCAAGCCCAAGCCCCCCGGCTCGAGAACAAACGGCTGAGCGATTCGCGCAAGATCAGCGCGTGCCAGACCGAGAGGGTGACCTCGGTGGCGCTGCGCGATTGCTGTGCTGGAACGTTCGTGATCAAAAGTGTTTTCTCCACGCTACCGCCATTCGGTGCACATGAGCACACCGAATGGATCACCCTCCTCGCCTCCAACGACCGCCTTGCGGCGGACAGTTCAGAGTCTGGAGAGGGCTGGCCAAGGCTCGTGAGCGTTGGCGTACACCGAGCACGGCACCTGGGTGAGGCGCTTGAGTCGGCTTAAAAATTCGTCGGTCACGGCAGGGTCGGGTGCCGTGGGGGTTTTCCAAAATTCGTCCAAGGAGCCTTGGAAAGTCACACCAGGACGGTCGTACAAAGACTGGCCCATGGTTTTGACGGGTTTGTGTTTCTGAATGGCTTGAAGGCCCATGGTGCTGTTGATCACCACCACGCCCTGTGCTTGAGAAATCAGCGTGGGGTTGTGTCCCTCAACAACATGCATGACGCGCAAATCCACACCGCGCTCCAGCGCGCAGCGCTCAATCCAAGCCTGGCTGAGCTGACCACCGCGGCTCATGGGGTGCTCTTTGAACAAAAGCACATGACCGCTGTTGCTGTGTGCGGCAAACGAGCAGATCACTTCCTCAATGAAATGCTGGTTGTTCTCGTACCCGCTGTGCTCGGTTATCTGTGAGTCGCCTTCGTGCTGCAGTGGCACAAAAAAATAAGGGGGACCCATCTTCACCAAACATTGATGAAGCGCATGATCTTTTTTGTATCGACGCCACTTGGTAAACCAAGATTTGATCCAGTAGCGGGCATACCAAATGACCGATGTTTCTCGGTGGTGAACGTAGTTAGGAAAGGCTCGCCGATGCCACGCCATGGCCCAGTAATAGCGCATGGCGTGAACGACGGTCTTGAAAAAGTGGTGTTTGCACACATCTGGATGGGGTGTTGGGGCTTTTATCGGTGAGGGATCGCATTCGAAGCGGTCTAGGGTTTTTGAATTCCCGTTGACACCATCGAGCTCCATCGTCATGAAGCCGGGCCTGAAGTAACCCTCCTCCATGACCACCACCTTGATTCCCATGGCCTTTGCCACGGGAATGACAGCCGCATGGCAAGGCCTTGACAGTCCAAACAACACCACCGTGTCGACACGGTGCCGCAAGCACAGGCTCTTGAACCACTTGGGGAGTGTGTCCATGGGCCAGTTAAACCGATGCAAGAGATGTTTGGGATGGCCCCGTGCGCCTTGACGGTCGCCGCCATTGAACACAACACGGTGAACCAATTTTCCTTTGCGGGATAACTTCAGTGCCAATTTGGCAAGCAATGGCCCGACAGGGCCTTGCATGAGCAACACCACTTGCGCCTCGCGCAATTGCACAAGCGCAGGGTTAGAAACTGTGGACGTGCGGCTTCCTGAAAGTGGCCATGCACTTTTGTGTTTTGGAAACGTGTTTTGACTAACTGGCACGAACTTCAGCGTTGATTTGATTCATTGAATCATAACTGAAGTTTTTTATAAAACTAACTATGGTTAATTAACGGGTTGGAATTGGTTGTAAAGTTTTATCCATGAGCAGCAAAGCGTTTACCTATGGGGGTATAACGTTTGCCAGTCGGTTGCGGTATAACTTGCAATTGAAAGGTAAAAAAGACAGCCCCACCACTCTTGCGCGCGAGTTCAACTTGCGCTGGAGAGGTGTGCCTGTCACCAGCAACGCGGTGCGCAAATGGCTACAGGGCGAGAGCATGCCAACCATGGACAAAATGGAAGTGTTGGCCAACATGCTCGGCGTGACAACTGACTGGTTGCGCTGGGGAAATGAAAAACGTACGTCCACTCAACATCCAAGCCGTGCCGGCGTCATTTACGCATTGAATGAGCCCCAACCGGTTGAAAACATGGAGAAGGCAGTGATGCAGGACTACCGTCTGCTGAACACTTCAAACCAAAAAATTGTGTTCTCGCTGATGGAGATCATGCTGAAAGAGCAAAAGTCCAACGTTTGAGCGCACAACGAACAAGGGGCCACACTCGTGAAAGTGTGGCCCCTTGTCGGCTGAATCAGCAATTTGGTCGGCGTGGCGGGATTCGAACTCGCGACCCCTTGCACCCCATGCAAGTGCGCTACCAGGCTGCGCTACACGCCGAAGCTTTAAATTATACCTTGCGAAAAGACCGCTCTCGCCGCGGCCCAGTGTTTTTTATCCGAGGGTGAGCAGTTGACGGATGGCCAACAGTTCGTTGCGCAAAGCGCTGGCCGGCACCGCCGATCGACCCAAGTCCACCAGGCCCTCATCGGTGGGTTCATCGACCACCTCGATGCCCTCAACGAAGGCGGTCGGTGGATCGACATCGCCCAGAGCAGCTTTACCCCGATCGGCCGAGACCAACTCTTGCAATTTGTTGCGAGCCCCACTGATGGTGAAGCCTTGGTCGTAGAGCAGGTCGCGGATGCGCCGAATCATCAGCACTTCGTGGTGTTGGTAATAGCGGCGATTGCCCCTTCGCTTCATGGGGCGCAACTGAGTGAATTCTTGCTCCCAATAGCGCAGCACGTGCGGTTTGACACCGCAAAGCTCGCCCACCTCACCGATGGTGAAGTAGCGTTTGACGGGGATGGGGGGGAGCATTTTTTCCATGTAAATCAAGCCGGTATGAACCGGAGCATGGAATTTACTCTAAGTTGGGGGGATTGACGCAAACCAGCGAAGTTTTTTTCAGGACTGTCGCCCATGGGCGACTCAGGCAGCGTCGGCGCTGTCTTGAACCAGGTCTTTGAGCTTGGGGCTGGCGTGAAACGTCACCACGCGGCGGGCCTCAATGGCCACCGGCTCACCCGTTCTGGGGTTTCGACCAGGCCGAGGGGCTTTGGTGCGGATTTGGAAGTTGCCAAAACCCGAGATTTTCACGTCCGTGCCGCTGACCAGGCTGTCGGTCACCAAATCAAAGAACGCGTCGATCATGTCCTTGGACTCGCGCTTGTTGAGTCCGATTTGCTCGAACAGCAGATCGGCCAACTGGGCTTTGGTCAGGGCCGGGGTCTCCAGCGTCTCAACCGCCAACTCCATCAAGGGGGTGCTCATGTCAATCGCTCCCGTTCAAGCGCGCAAACGTGCGCCCACGCGCTCGGTCAAAGACTGCAACACCGCCGCCATGGTCGACTCGATAGCCTCATCGGTCAAGGTGGCATCGTCTCGGTTCAAAACCAAGCGCACGGCCAGGCTTTTTTCGTTCTGACCGTCCGCGACTTTGGGTCGGTAGACGTCGAACAAAGTCGCGCTTTTGAGCCAAGCGCTGTCGATGGCGCGGATGGCTTGCCTGACGGCGTCGTGTGTCACCGATTCTTGCACCACGATGGCCAAATCGCGCTCGACCGCTTGGTGGCGGCTCACGGGCTTGAACTCGGGCACAGGACGCTGCAGCACCACGGCCCAATCGAGTTCGAACAACACCGGGGCTTGGGCCAAGTCGTATTGCTGGCGCCAGCGTGGGTGCATCTCACCCAAGTGACCGATGCATTGGCCGTCAAGCCACACAGCGGCACAACGGCCGGGGTGCATGGCGGGGTGTTCGGCCGCACGGAACTCTGCCACGCGCGGAGCCAACAAGGCCTGCACATCGCCTTTGACGTCGAAGAAGTCCACGGCGCGCTCGCTCACGCCCCATTGCAGCGCATCGACCGAACCTTGGCAGATGCCGGCCACGCGCATGGGCTGGTGAAAGCCCGCCACGGTGGTGTCCGAAGACGCCACCGAAGGGTCTTTGAAAAACACACGGCCCACTTCGAACAAGCGCACCCGTGGGGCTTTGCGGTCCAAGTTGAACTTCAAGGCCGCCACCAAGGAGCCCAGCAAGGATGAGCGCATGACGCTCATGTGACTGGCAATCGGGTTGAGCAAACGAATCGGGTCGGTGTTGCCCGCGAGCTCACGCTCCCAGCGCTCTTCCACAAAGCTGAAGTTGATGGTTTCTTGGTAACCCAGGTGCGCCAAGTGGTGGCGCACAGCGTAAGGCGCACGTTGTGCCTCGGCACGCAAACGCGCCGTGATCGGGGCCTTGGGTGGGGTGTCGGGCAGGTGGTCGTAACCGACGACACGCACCACCTCTTCGATCAGGTCTTCTTCGATCTGAAGGTCAAAACGGTACGCGGGTGGCGTGACGGTGAGCACATCGCCCTGCAACGCCACCGGCAAGCCCAAGCGGGTCAAAGCGCCTTCACACTGCGAGACCGTCAAAGGCATGCCAATGACTTGCTGGGCGCGCGACACGCGCAGTGTCACCGGTGCGGGCACTGGAACGTTGGGCGATTGGTCGTCGATGGGGCCGGCTTGGCCGCCGCAGATCGACAGCACCAATTCGGTGATGCGCTCCAGGTGCTCCACCGTGGTGGAGGGGTCCACGCCACGCTCAAAACGGTGGCCGGCGTCGGTCGAAAAATTGAAACGGCGCGAACGGCCGGCGATGGATTTCGGCCACCAAAAAGCAGCCTCGATGAAAACGTTGGTGGTGGCGTCGCTCACGGCCGTGGCTTGGCCACCCATGATGCCGGCCAAGGACTCGACCGACTGCGCATCGGCGATCACACCGACCTGAGCGTCGAGCGACACGGTTTGGCCGTTGAGCAATTCGAGCGATTCGCCGCTGCGGGCCCATCGCACTTCCAAGGCGCCGTGGATCTTGTCCAAATCGAAGATGTGGGTGGGGCGACCCAACTCGAACATCACGTAGTTGGAGATGTCCACCAAGGGCGAGACGCTGCGCTGGCCGCAACGGGCCAAGCGCGCCACCATCCAAGCGGGGGTTTGGACCTGGGTGTTGACGCCGCGCACGACGCGGCCGCTGAATCGTCCACACAAATCGGTGTCCACGATGCGCACGGGCAAACGGTCTTGATGGCCCGCCGACACCGGCTGGATCGCGGGGGCCTTCAGCGGAGCACCCGTGAGGGCCGACACTTCACGCGCCACCCCATACACGCTCAAGCAGTGCGCCAAGTTGGGCGTGAGCTTGAGGGTGAAGAGCATGTCGTCGAGCGCCAGGTGTTCGCGGATGTTTTGGCCCACGGTGGCCGCATCGCCGAGCTCCAACAAGCCATTGGACTCTTCGCTGACACCCAGCTCTTTGGCCGAGCACAACATGCCTTGGCTTTCCACGCCGCGCAGCTTGCCCAGCTTGATTTTGAAGGGTTGGCCATCGGCGCCAGGCGGCAAAACCGCGCCCACCGTGGCACAAGGCACACGGATGCCAGGGCGCGCGTTGGGCGCACCACAAACAATTTGCAAAGGCTGCGCTTGGCCCACATCGACTTGGCACACCCGCAAGCGATCGGCATCGGGGTGTTGCTCGGCGCTCAGCACCAAGCCCACCACCACACCGGTGAACGGCGGCGCCACAGGCTCGAGTTCTTCGACCTCCAAACCGGCCATGGTCAGGGTGTCGGCCAGTTGCTGGCTGCTCAGGTCGGGGTTGCAGAATTCGCGCAACCAAGATTCGGGGAATTGCATGCTCAGGCCTCAGCGAAATTGCGACAAGAAACGGACATCGCCGTCGAAGAACAGGCGCAGGTCGTTCACGCCATAGCGCAGCATGGTCAGGCGGTCCGGCCCCATGCCGAAGGCAAAACCGATGAAGCGCTCGGGGTCCAGGCCCATGTTGCGCACCACATTGGGGTGCACCTGGCCCGAACCGGCGACTTCCAACCAACGCCCAGCCAAGGGGCCGCTTTGGAACTGGATGTCGATCTCGGCGCTGGGCTCGGTAAAAGGGAAAAAGCTCGGGCGAAAGCGCAGAACCAGGTCGTCGCTTTCGAAGAAGGTGCGGCAAAAATCGGTGAAGACGTGCTTCAAATCTTTGAAGCTCACGTTCTCGCCGATCCACAGGCCTTCGCACTGGTGGAACATCGGCGAGTGGGTGGCGTCGCTGTCCACACGGTAGGTGCGGCCCGGCGCGATGACGCGGATCTCGGGCATGCCCTGCCCCGCGTCCAACGTGGCGCGGTGGCGCTTGACGTGCTGCACCGCGTGGCGGATTTGCATGGGGCTGGTGTGGGTGCGCAGCAAATTGGGCGCCTCGGGGCTGCCGCCCTCCACGTAAAACGTGTCGTGCATCGAACGCGCGGGGTGATCGGCGGGCGTGTTCAATGCGGTGAAGTTGAACCAGTCGGATTCGATTTCGGGGCCATCGGCCACGTCAAAACCCATGGAGCCAAAAATGGCTTCGATGCGCTCGAGCGTGAGGCTCACGGGGTGCAAACCGCCCGCGGGGCGTTCGCGCCCGGGCAAGGTCACGTCCAAGGCTTCGGACTTGAGCTGGGCCTGCAACTCGGCTTCGGCCAAGGCGGCGCGGCGCTCTTGCAAAGCGGCTTCAATCGCTTGTTTGGCCACGTTGATGGCCGCGCCTTGGGATTTTTTTTCGTCGACGGACAGCGTGGCCAAGCCCTTCATGAGCTCGGTGATGCGCCCCGATTTGCCCAAAAACTGGGCTTTGGCGTTTTCCAATTCGGTCGGCGTCTGGGCTTGTTCAAAAGCCAATCGCGCCAAGCTGACCATGTCGTCGAGTGCGTTCATATCGATTCGGTGCAATACGTGCTGAAAAAAAGGGGCCAAGACCTGACGGGCAATACCCACCAAGAATCAACCCCTTTGAGCAACCGGACACACCGAGCAGAACGGATCTGCTCGGCCGCCCATCGCGAATCAAGCGGCCAGCTTGGCTTTGACTTGTTCAACGATGCTGCTGAACGCAGCTTGGTCGTGGACGGCCAAATCGGCCAGCATCTTGCGATCGATTTCGATCGCTGCTTTCTTCAGACCGTTGGCAAACTGGCTGTAGGTCAAGCCGCAGGCGCGAGCCGCAGCGTTGATACGCGCAATCCACAAGCGACGGAACACGCGTTTGCGGTTACGGCGGTCACGGTAAGCGTATTGACCTGCCTTCATCACCGCCTGTTTGGCGATGCGGAAGACGTTACCGCGACGACCGCGGAAACCTTTGGCCAGAGCCAGTACTTTTTTGTGTCGGGCGCGAGCCGTGACACCACGTTTGACGCGAGGCATGAGTTACTCCTTGTTCGTCGTTGATCAAATACCCATGCCGGGCAGCATCTGTGCCATGTGACCCATATTGGTCTCATGAACAGTCACTGCGCCGCGCAAGTGGCGCTTGTTCTTGGTGGTCTTCTTGGTCAAGATGTGACGTTTGAAGGCTTGACCGCGTTTAACGGTGCCACCGGGACGAACGCGAAATCGCTTCTTCGCGCTGCTCTTGGTCTTCATTTTGGGCATTCTCATGCTCCTTTTCATTTGTGCTCGTGAGGCGCTGCGAACCTTCCGCAGACTTGTTGGCCCCGAGCCACTTTTGATGAACCACTTTTCAGCGGTTCAGATTTGGCGCCAGACTTTCGCCCCGCACCTCAGGTCCGTCGGTGACCGTACCGACCAACCCACTACTCGCTTCACTCCACCGCGTCAGCGGTGGTGCCGGCGGCTTCTGCCGATTTGGCAGGCCCCGAACCGGGCTTTTTGCGGCCGGGCGCGATCATCATGATCATCTGACGCCCTTCCAGCTTGGGAAACTGTTCCACCACGATCGAGTCGGCCAGGTCATCGCGCAAGCGGTTGAGCAAAGCCAGACCCAAATCTTGGTGGGTGATCTCACGACCGCGAAACCGCAGCGTGATCTTGCATTTGTCGCCATCGTCCAAAAACCGGCGGATGTTGCGCAACTTGATGTTGTAGTCGCCATCGTCGGTGCCTGGACGGAACTTCACTTCCTTGATTTCAATGACCGTTTGTTTGGCCTTGGCCTCGGCCGCGCGCTTTTGTTCTTGGTATTTGAACTTGCCGTAGTCCATCAAACGGCACACGGGCGGCACGGCGGTGGCGGCAATTTCCACCAAGTCCACGTCCAACTCGCCGGCCATGCGCAAGGCTTCTTGCAGGCTGACGATACCCAAGGACTCGTTTTCGGGGCCGTTGAGGCGAACCTCGGGGGCCATGATTTCACGGTTCAAACGGTGCGCGCGCTCATCGCGTTGGCGGCGATCACGAAAATTGGTAGCTATGGTGAATTCCTTTGTGTGGGCTCATCAAAAAAAACAAGGCGCCAACACGGCACCCCGAACGCATGCGTAGGAACGGGGTGTGCTGGGATGAGCAGGGCATCAAGCCCGGGTCTTCACGTCTTGAGCGATGAGTTGCGAGAACGCTTCCACCGACATGACGCCCAAGTCTTTGTTGCCTCGGGCCCGCACAGCCACCTCGCCGGCCGCCTTCTCTTTGTCGCCCACGACCAAGATATAAGGGAGCTTTTGCAACGCGTGCTCCCGTATTTTATACGTGATTTTCTCGTTGCGCAGGTCTGTTTCGACCCTAAGCCCTTGATTTTGCATCGATTTCGCAATTTCTTTGCAGTAATCGGCTTGGGCGTCGGTGATGTTGAGCACCGCAACTTGAGTCGGCGCCAGCCACGCGGGGAGCGCACCAGCGTGCTGTTCGATCAAAATCCCGATGAAACGCTCCAAACTGCCCACGATGGCGCGGTGCAGCACGATGGGGCGGTGGCGCGCACCGTCTTCACCCACGTACTCGGCGCCCAAGCGCTCGGGCAAATTGGGGTCGACTTGGATGGTGCCGCATTGCCACTGGCGGCCCAAAGCGTCTTTGAGCGTGTATTCGATCTTCGGCCCGTAAAACGCGCCTTCGCCCGGCAAATACTCGAATTCACACCCCGAAGCGCGCAAACCTTCGGCCAAAGCGGCCTCGGCCTTGTCCCAACTATCGTCCGAGCCGATGCGCTTTTCGGGACGCGTGGACAGCTTGTACAAGATGTTGGTGAAACCAAAATCGCGGTAGACCTTTTGCAGCAAGGTGGTGAAGGCAATCACTTCGCCCTGAATTTGTTCTTCGGTACAGAAGATGTGGCCATCGTCTTGGGTGAAGCCGCGCACACGCATGATGCCGTGCAAGCCGCCCGAGGGCTCGTTGCGGTGGCATTGGCCAAACTCACCGTAACGCAAGGGCAAGTCGCGGTAGCTCTTGATGCCTTGGTTGAAGATGATGATGTGGCCGGGGCAGTTCATCGGCTTGAGCGCGTATTCCCGTTTCTCCGAGTCCGTGGTGAACATGTTCTCGCGGTACTTGTCCCAGTGGCCGGTTTTTTCCCACAGGGTTTTGTCCAAGATTTGCGGGCCCTTGACCTCCAAGTAGCCGTTGTCGCGGTAGACGCGGCGCATGTACTGCTCCACCTCTTGCCACACCGTCCAGCCCTTGGGGTGCCAAAACACAGTGCCGGGTGAGTACTCATCGATGTGGAAGAGGTCCAGCTCGCGGCCCAGCTTGCGGTGGTCGCGCTTCTCGGCCTCCTCCAACAAGGTCAGGTACTGCTGCAAGTCTTCTTTGTTGGCCCAGGCAGTGCCGTAAATCCGTTGCAGCATTTCGTTGCGGTGGTCGCCGCGCCAATACGCACCCGCCACCTTCATGAGCTTGAAATGCTTGAGTTTGCCGGTGCTCGGCACGTGAGGGCCGCGGCACAAATCTTCAAAGCCACCTTCGCGGTACAGGCTGACGTCTTCGCCGGCGGGAATGGACGCGATGATCTCGGCCTTGTAGTGCTCGCCCATGCCCTTGAAGTGGGCCACAGCCTCGTCGCGCGGCAAAACGCGGCGCACCACAGGCTCGTCTTTGGCGGCCAAGTCGGCCATTTTCTTTTCGATGGCGGCCAAATCGTCTGGGGTGAACGGTCGCTTGTAAGAGAAGTCGTAATAAAAGCCGTGGTCGATCACAGGGCCGATGGTCACCTGCGCATCGGGGAACAGCTCTTTGACGGCGTAGGCCAAGAGGTGGGCCGTGGAGTGGCGAATCAGGTCCAAACCATCGGCATCCTTGGCGGTCACGATGGACAAACGGCTGTCTTGGGTGATGGTGTGGCTGGCGTCGACCAAGTGGTCGTTGACCTTGCCGCCCAAAGCGGCCTTGGCCAAACCGGCACCAATCGAAGCGGCGACCTCGGCCACCGTGACCGGACCGGGGAATTGGCGTTGAGAACCGTCGGGTAGCGTGATGTTGACCATGGAATCTCGTAAAAAAAATAAGGTGATTTTCACACAAACGACAAACGCCCTGAGCTCGCTGAACCAAAGTCCTGTGGAGGCATCCAAGCCCAGCGTTACCCTCCACTTTGTCAGCTTGCCGTGGCACTGCTCGTTTAAGATGGAGAGCGCTGAAACGCAATTTCATAATCCAACATAACGATTAAGGGCGAGACCATGGCTGTTGACAAATCCCAAATCATTTACACCCTGACCGACGAGGCGCCCTTGTTGGCGACCGCAGCATTTTTGCCCATCATCCGCACCTTCGCCAAACCCGCTGGCATCGACATTCAAACGAGCGACATCTCGGTGGCCGCTCGCATCTTGGGCGAGTTCTCCGATTTGCTGCCCGCCGACCAGCGCGTGCCGAACAACTTGGCCGAATTGGGCAAGCTTACGCTCAACCCCAAAGCGAACATCATCAAGTTGCCCAACATCAGTGCTTCGGTGGGCCAGTTGACCGCCGCCATCAAAGAGTTGCAAGGTAAGGGCTACGCCCTGCCCGACTTCCCAGACGCGCCCAAGAACGACGAAGAAAAAGCCATCAAGGCCCGGTATTCCAAGTGCATCGGCTCGGCCGTGAACCCCGTGCTGCGCGAAGGCAACTCGGACCGCCGTGCGCCGCGCGCCGTCAAAGAATTCGCTCGCAAAAACCCTCACAGCATGGCCGAGTGGAGCCAAGCTTCGCGCTCACACGTCTCGCACATGCACGCCGGCGACTTCTACCACGGCGAAAAGTCCATGACCTTGGACCGTCCTCGTGACGTGAAGATGGAGCTGATCACCAAGAGTGGCAAAACCATCGTCCTCAAGCCCAAAGTCTCTTTGCTCGACCGCGAAGTGATCGACAGCATGTTCATGAGCAAAAAAGCCTTGCTTGAGTTCTACGAAAAAGAGATCGAAGACGCGCACAAAACCGGCGTGATGTTCTCGCTGCACGTAAAGGCCACCATGATGAAGGTCTCGCACCCCATCGTGTTTGGTCACTGCGTCAAGATTTTTTACAAAGATGCGTTTGCCAAGCACGGTGCTTTGTTCAAGGAACTGGGCGTCAACGTGAACAACGGTATGGCCGATCTGTACTCCAAGATCGCCACGCTGCCCCAGTCCAAGCAAGACGAAATCAAGCGTGACCTGCACGCCTGCCACGAAGGCCGCCCCGAGCTGGCCATGGTGGATTCGGCCAAGGGCATCACCAACTTCCACTCGCCCAACGACGTTATCGTGGACGCCTCCATGCCCGCCATGATCCGCAACGGCGGCAAGATGTGGGGCGCCGACGGCCGCTTGAAAGACGTCAAGGCCGTGATGCCCGAGTCGACCTTCGCACGCATCTACATGGAGATGATCAACTTCTGTAAGTGGCACGGTGCGTTCGACCCCAAGACCATGGGTACGGTGCCCAACGTCGGTCTCATGGCCCAACAAGCCGAAGAGTACGGCTCGCACGACAAGACCTTTGAAATTCAAGAAGACGGCGTGGCCAACATCACCGACATCAACACCGGTGAGGTGCTGCTGAGCCAAGACGTGGAAGAAGGCGACATCTGGCGCATGTGCCAGGTCAAGGACGCCGCTATCCGCGACTGGGTCAAACTGGCCGTCACCCGCGCTCGCAACTCCGGCATGCCCGTGGTGTTCTGGCTTGACCAGTACCGCCCTCACGAAGCCCAGCTGATCACCAAGGTCAAGATGTACCTGCACGAGCACAACACGGCCGGTCTGGAAATCCACATCATGAGCCAGGTGCGCGCCATGCGTTACACCCTGGAGCGCGTAGTCCGTGGCTTTGACACCATCAGCGCGACCGGCAACATCCTGCGCGACTACCTCACCGACCTCTTCCCCATCATGGAACTGGGCACCTCGGCCAAGATGCTGTCCATCGTACCTTTGATGGCGGGCGGCGGCATGTACGAAACCGGTGCGGGTGGCTCGGCCCCCAAGCATGTGCAGCAATTGGTGGAAGAAAACCACCTGCGCTGGGACTCTCTGGGTGAATTCCTGGCCTTGGCCGTGTCGCTGGAAGACCTGGGTCTGAAGTCGGGCAACAAAAAAGCCGGCATCTTGGCCAAAACCTTGGATGCGGCCACCGGCAAGCTCTTGGATAACAACAAGAACCCCTCGCCCAAAACCGGTCAGCTCGACAACCGCGGCAGCCAGTTCTACTTGGCCATGTACTGGGCCCAAGCATTGGCCGCTCAAACCGAAGACGCCGAATTGGCCAAACAATTCGAACCCTTGGCCAAGACCCTCACCGCCCAAGAAAAAGCCATCGTGGCCGAATTCAACGCGGTGCAAGGCAAGCCAGTGGACATCGGTGGTTACTACTACCCATCCCCCGAGAAGCTGCAAGCCATCATGTGCCCCAGCAAAACCTTCAACGAAGCCCTCAAGTCCATCTGAGGCTCTTGTCTACTCACCTCAGGGTGAGCCCCCAACGCAAAAAAGCCACCGAGAGGTGGCTTTTTTGTGGTCACTTGACGCCTGCCCTAAGGCAGGCCCCTGCGCCGATCAGTGGAACTGCTCTTCTTCGGTCGAGCCGGTCAAGGCTTTCACGGAGGACGAGCCGCCCTGGATAACGGTGGTCACGTCGTCGAAGTAACCGGCGCCCACTTCTTGCTGGTGCGACACGAAGGTGTAACCCTTGTCGCGTGCAGCGAACTCAGGCTCTTGCACCATGTTGACGTAGTGCTTCATGCCTTCGCCGTTGGCGTAGGCATTGGCGAACTGGAAGGTGTTGTACCAGTTGATGTGGATACCAGCCAAGGTGATGAACTGGTACTTGTAACCCAAGGCGGACAGGTCTTCTTGGAAAGAAGCGATCTGGCTGTCGTTGAGGTTTTTCTTCCAGTTGAACGATGGCGAGCAGTTGTACGACAGCAGCTTGCCGGGGCAAGCGGCGTGCACCGCTTGGGCGAATTCGCGAGCAAAGCCGATGTCTGGCACACCGGTTTCGCACCACACCAAGTCGGCATAAGGCGCGTAGGCCACGCCGCGGCTGATGGCTTGCTCCAAACCGTTCTTGACACGATAGAAACCTTCTTGGGTGCGCTCACCGGTCAAGAAAGGCTTGTCGTTGGCGTCGTGGTCGGAGGTGATCAAGTTGGCCGCTTCAGCATCGGTACGCGCCAACACGATGGTGGAGGTGCCCATGACGTCGGCCGCGAAACGGGCCGAAATCAGCTTCTCGCATGCCTCTTGGGTAGGCACCAAGACTTTGCCACCCATGTGACCGCACTTTTTCACGGCAGCCAATTGGTCTTCGAAATGCACTCCAGCTGCGCCGGAGGCAATCATGTTCTTCATCAATTCGAAGGCGTTTAACACGCCGCCGAAACCGGCTTCAGCGTCGGCCACGATGGGCAAGAAGTAGTCGATAAACTCTTTGTCGCCGGGGTTGATGCCACGACCCCACTGGATTTCGTCGGCGCGCTTGAAGGTGTTGTTGATGCGGCGAACCATGGTGGGCACCGAGTCGTACGCGTACAGCGACTGGTCGGGGTACATGGTCTCAGACGTGTTGCCGTCAGCGGCGACTTGCCAGCCCGACAGGTACACGGCTTCCAAACCGGCTTTGGCTTGCTGCATGGCTTGACCTGCAGAGATCGCGCCAAAGGCGTTGACGTAGCCTTTCTTGGCGCCGCCGTTGACCTTTTCCCAGAGCTTCTCTGCACCGCGCTTGGCCAAGGTGTGCTCGATGGGCATGCTGCCGCGCAAACGCACGACGTCAGCGGCCGTGTAACCGCGCTTGACACCCTTCCAACGGGGGTTGGTCGCCCAGTCTTTTTCCAGGGCTTCGATTTGTTGTTGACGGCTGAGTTGCTCGTTCAGGGATTGGGGCATGGTGAACTCCAAGAGGGTTAAAAAAAGGTCGGTGTGGGCCAACAGGCTTTGCGTCACCGATGCCTCTACTTTAAGTCTTATAGAAGACTTTGTGAAGCTCTTATGTCTTATATAAGATAAATATTTTTCCTATATAAATCATATGTTTATCATTTATATTTCTCAATGCGAAAAACAGTTTTTTATATTGAAAAATATTGTCGCGGTGCACCATTTTTAATATCACATGATGGAATACTGTCGGCCATCGTGAAATGGGGTTGGCCGAGTCGGGAATAATCGCTTGATGACCCCAGTCGCTGCCCCTCCCCACCCTCACACCAACGCACCGTGGTGGGCTTGGTCCAGCTTGGCGTTGAGCATGGCCTTGGTGGGCACTTACGTGGCACTGTCCAAGCCCTTGGTTTTGATTTTTCCGGTGTTCTTGCTCGCTTGGATGCGTTTTGGCATTGGCGCACTGGCCATGCTGCACTGGCTCAAACGCCCGGACGATGAGACCCCCACCACGCCCACCACGCGCCGTTGGTTGTTTGCGCAGTCCTTCTTTGGCAATTTTTTGTTTTCCATTTGCATGCTCTACGGTGTGAGCTTGACCAGTGCGGTTGCGGCGGGCTTGGTGATGTCCACCATCCCTGCGGTGGTCGCGGTGCTCAGTGCCCTCTTTTTGCGCGAGCGCTTGAACGGCGCCACTTTGGTGGCGATCGGCTTTGCCGCCTTGGGCATGGCCTTGTTTTCCTGGGGCAAACCCGAGACGACCAGCACGCCCTTGGCGTGGTTGGGTAATGCGCTGGTGTTCGCGGCCGTGGTGTGTGAAGCGGCGTATGTGGTGATTGGCAAAAAGCTCAGTGGGCAGGTCTCACCCAAGCGCATCGCTGCGCTGATCAACCTGTGGGGCTTGGCCCTGGTCACCCCGCTGGGTTGGTGGGCCGCCAGTCATTTTGATTTTGGCCAAGTGTCGTCAGGCACATGGGCGCTGTTGGTTTTCTATGGCTTGGCCGCCAGCGTGTGGACGGTGTGGCTGTGGATGACGGGCATGCGACACGTGCCAGCCAACCGAGCCGGCGTCTTCACGGTGATGCTGCCCATCAGCGCCGCTGCGGTCGGCGTGCTGGTCATGGGCGAGCCGATCAACGGTTGGCAGACCTTGGGCTTTGCTTTGTCTTTGCTGGGCTTGGTTGCTGCAACCTGGCCCGCCTCTCGCTGAACACCGTCAGCACCACAAGCCAGTGGGCTGGGTGATGCCCATCCACAAGGCCCAACCCGAGGTCAAGGCCAAGGCCACGCCCGCCAATCGGATGCCCCAAGCCCCGGATCGCGCACCGTTCAAGCGCAACAACAACCACGGGCCCAAGGTCAAGGACACCGAAGTGCCGATGGAAAACAAGGCCATGATCAAAGCGCCATCCCACGCGCTGGCCGACAAAGACGCGACCAACAGGGCCGAATACAACAAGCCACAAGGCATGAGCGCCCAAGCCACACCCAGCATGACCGGCGCTTTGGCACCCATGCGGGTGAGCACGGGTTTGGCGCGTCGCCACACGGCCTGTGCCCAATGCTCCATCCATGCCGGCTGGCGGGCACGCCAAAGCAAGGCCAAGCCCATCAGCAAGGCTGCCACATGGAACATGGTCCACAAAGGCCTGACTACCGCGGTGTTCGTGCCCAACCAAGCCAAACCCTGCACCGAGCCTGCGGCAAATGCGCCAAAGGCCGCGTAGCCGAGCATTCGGCTGAATTGAAAGGTCAGCAAGGCTTGTGTGCTGCGCGTACCGGCGGCTCGGCTGATGCCAGCGCAAGCAGCACCGCACATGGCCACGCAGTGGGGCCCACCCACCAAGCCCATAAACAAGGCCGTCAAGGCCATCGAAGTTTGCATGTTCGAATGCTAACGGATAGCCAGACTGCGAGGCCTCAAATGATTTTGGAAAAGCGGGCGCGATCCCAATCGGTTTGCAAGTTTTTGTCGAACACCATGGCGATGGCCCGCACCAAATACCAACCGGTGTCGGTCACTTGGACACCCGTCTGGCTGATGCGCACCAAGCCCTCTTGCTCAAAGTCGCGCAAGAGCGCCAGCTCGCGCGAGAAATAGCGCTGAAAGGCAATGAGGTGCCCGAGCTCAATGGACTCAAACAACAGCTCGCCTTGGCACATCAAGGCCATGATGACCGATCGGCGCAGGATGTCGTCGCGCGACAAGGCCAAGCCGCGCACGATGGGCAAACGGCCTTGATCGAGCGCGTCGTAATACGCCTCCAAGGTCTTGGCGTTTTGGCTGTAGGTTGCCCCGATGCGGCCAATGGCCGACACACCCAATGCGATCAGGTCGCAATCGGGTTGGGTGCTGTAGCCTTGAAAATTTCGATGCAAACGCCCCTGACGCTTGGCCACGGCCAAGGCGTCGTTGGGCAAGGCAAAGTGGTCCATACCCACATACACATAACCCGCTTCGCTCATGGCGTCCAGGGACATCGAGAGCATGGCCAGTTTCTGGCTGCCGCTGGGCAGTTCGGCGGCGTGGATGCGTCGCTGAGGCTTGAAGCGCTCGGGCAAATGGGCGTATCCATACAAAGCAATGCGGTCGGGTCGCAACTCGCTGACCTGCGCCAAGGTGCGTGCAAACGACTCGGCGGTCTGCAGCGGCAAACCGTAGATCAAGTCCACGTTGAGGGATTCAAAGCCGATGCGCCGTGCCGCCGCCACCAATTCAAACACCTGCTCAGGTGGCTGCACGCGGTGCACGGCTTTTTGCACCATTGGGTCGAAGTCTTGGACGCCAAAACTCAAGCGGTTAAAGCCCATGTCAAACAAGGCTTGCAAACGCGCGGGTGTGACCGTGCGCGGGTCCACCTCCACCGAGTATTCGCCACCGGGCACCCGATTGAAAAATCGGCGCAACATGGCCATGAGTTGACGCAATTCGTCGTCGCTCAAAAACGTGGGCGTGCCGCCACCCAAGTGCAGTTGCGAGACGCTGTGCCCCTCGCCAAAGTGCGCCACTTGCAAGGCCACCTCCCGCTCCAAATAGCGCAAATACTCGGCCCCACGTTCGTGGTGCTTGGTGATGACTTTGTTACACGCGCAGTAGTAGCACACCGAATCACAAAACGGCACATGCACATACAAAGACAGCGGGGAGCCCAAGGAGGCGGTGCGCCGCTGTTCCAAGGCTTGGATATAGTCGGTCTCGCCGAAGGCCTCCACGAAACGGTCAGCGGTGGGGTACGAGGTGTAACGCGGCCCTGGCACGTCGTATCGCTTCAACAATTCATCGGAAATGGCGTGGCTCACAGAAAACTCCTGATCGAACTTTCACTGTATCGACTCTCGCGCCCAACGATTTGACGTGCGTCAAACAAAGTCGTATCTGCCACGTCTAAGACAAAGTGGTGGGGTTTACTGCAGTCACATACCCCCATGGGGTATGCTCAAACCGTATTGAAAGTTTTGCCATGGACCTGCCCAGCATCAAAGTCGCCTGCTCCAGTTGCAACCTCAGAGAGTTGTGTTTGCCCATGGGCCTCAAGGCCGATGAGATGCAAAAACTCGACACCATCGTCTCCAACCGTAAGCGCATCAAACGCGGTGAAGCGCTGTTCAGTGCAGGCGAACGCTTCAGCTCTTTGTTTGCCGTTCGATCGGGGTTCTTCAAAACACGCGTGACCACCCCAGACGGTCGAGACCAGGTCACGGGCTTTCAGATGACGGGTGAGATCATTGGCTTGGACGGTATCGTCACCGACCAACACACCTGCGATGCGGTGGCGCTGGAAGACGCGGAGGTGTGCATCATGCCCTTTGCAAAATTGGAAGCACTCTCGCGCGAATTCACCTCACTGCAGCACCACGTGCACAAAATCATGAGCCGCGAAATCGTTCGCGATCAAGGCGTCATGATGATGCTTGGCAGCATGCGGGCCGAAGAACGTTTGGCTGCGTTCTTGCTGAACCTGGTTCAGCGTTTGCATGCCCGCGGCTTCTCGCAGTCCGAGTTGGTGTTGCGCATGACGCGCGAAGAAATCGGCAGCTACTTGGGTTTGAAATTGGAGACAGTGAGCCGCACCTTCTCCAAGTTCGTCGACGACGGGATCATCGAGGTCAAACAGCGCTACGTCATGATCAAGGACAACGAAGCCCTCAAGGCCATCGTGAACCTACCCAACTGCGACTGAGCGCAAGCCCCATGGGCTTTAGGCCAAGGGGTCACGTGATGGTGTTGAGGCCAACTCGGCGGCGGGAACAGCAGACCCTTGATTGACCTCGTGCGGCGTCATCGCCAACACCATGGTCAATGCGCTGGAGACCATGGCCAACACCCAAAACACAAAAAACGCCACGGTGTAGACGGCTTCGCGAGACCAATTCAAAGAAGAGCCAAACCACTGCAAATCGGCGGGATCGGCCACCGCAAACACCGTCATCTCCATCACGCCGGCCACCAAAAAAGCGGGCCATGCAATCAACATCCAGCGCGGGTTGGTCATTGGAATCCTATTCGTGCAAAGCGTTGGAGTGAAAGACCGAGCGACACGGGCGCGTCAATGGGCTTTGTCGGGGACCACTGGCGAGGCCGCGTGGTTGCGGGCCTGATGGGCTGGCTGCAACTTGGCCAAGGCGTCGATGCGGGCTTGCCCCTCGAGTTGATTGGCAAATGCCAAATCGCGCTGGTAAGCGGCCTTGTCCAGCACGGGGTCGGGAATGGAGAAGGCGATTGACACCGTGACCACACACGCCGCCACCACCACCAGCGGCCCACCCACGACCAGCCACATCTGGGGCACGCGCCACCAAGCCTCTGAAACCGGTGATGAAGTAACTGTCATGGAAGACTCCTGAAAAAATCAACGCGGGACCAAAAATGCTGCCGCTTCTCTTACACGAACATCTTCGTTGCCCACGGCTTGGATGTCAAAGTCGATTGGGTATGAGCCCGGTGTCGAGCCTGGGGGAATTTGAACGCGAACCACCGCCGAACGGACCTCAGCGGGCAAGACCTCGAATTCGTGTTCCGACGCCAAGCTGATGCCCGGCAGGCCAGTAACAGACACGGTATAGCGTTGTGGGGTTTCGGTGATGTTCATCAATTGCAAACGGAACACGTTTTCAATGCGACCTTGCTCCACCATGCGCGCCAACGCGCCACGGTCGCGGATCACGTCGACTTTGAGCGGCGTGCGCAAGAACAAACTGATGAAGACCGTGGCAGTAATGAGCAACAAAATACCCGAGTAAATCAGCACGCGCGGGCGCATGGCACGACGCAGCATCTCGGTTTTGGTCCAGTGATTCACCATGCCATTTTGCGTGGCGTATTTCACCAAACCGCGGGGGTAACCCACCTTGTCCATGACGTCGTTGCAAACATCGATGCAGGCGCCACAGCCAATGCACTCGTATTGCAAGCCGTTGCGGATGTCGATGCCCGTGGGGCACACCTGAACGCACAAACTGCAGTCCACGCAAGCCCCCAAACCCATAGCCGCGGGATCGGCCTTTTTCGAACGCGGGCCACGGGGCTCGCCGCGCTCTTCGTCGTAGGTCACGATGAGCGTGTCTTTGTCGAACATCGCGCTTTGAAAACGCGCGTACGGGCACATGTATTTGCAAACCTGCTCGCGCATAAAGCCCGCGTTGCCATACGTGGCAAAGCCATAAAACAGGACCCAAAAGGTCTGCCAAGGGCCTAAGGCCAAGGCTGCGGTGAGTGCAGCCAACTCGCGAATGGGGGTGAAGTAACCCACAAAAGTGAAGCCAGTCCACAAAGCCACTGCGATCCAAGCGCTGTGTTTACCCAAGCGTTTGCCCAGCTTACCGAAAGAAAATCCAGCCTCATCCAAACGGATACGGGCCGAACGATCGCCCTCGATCTTCTTTTCAATCCACAAGAAAATTTCGGTGTAGACGGTTTGTGGGCAAGCGTAGCCGCACCACAAACGGCCGGCGATGGCGGTGAACAAAAACAGCGCTAACGCGGAAATGACCAGCAAACCGGTCAGATAAATGAAGTCTTGCGGGTGCAAGACCAAACCAAAAATATAAAAACGCCTGGCTTCCAGATCAAAAAGCACCGCCTGTCGGTCGTTCCACTGCAACCACGGAAGACCATAAAACGCCAGCTGTGTGATCCACACCGTTACCCAACGCCACGCAGAAAAAAAGCCCGCCACCGAGCGGGGGTGAATTCTTTGCTGTGCCGCGTACAACGAGACCTCGATCTCGTCGTCGCTGCTCGCGGGCACGATGGGGATGATTTTGGTCACAGCTTAGGGCGCGGCTTTGGCTTGAGACAGGCCCCAAACGTAGGCAGACAACACGTGGATTTGGTCTTCGCTCAATTTGTCTGCTTGAGCGGGCATCTGGTTCGTGAAGCCAACGTTGACGGCGCGCACGATGGCCTCTTCACCCCAACCGTGCAACCAAGTTTCGTCGCTCAAGTTGGGGGCACCCATGGCGGTGTTGCCTTTGCCATCGGCGCCATGACATGCCGCGCAAGTGGCGAACTTCGGTGCTCCCTGCACTGCTCGCACAGGGTCGTGCGGCGTTTTGGATAGGCTCATGACGTAGTGAGCAACGTTGAGTACGTCGTCAGCCGTTCCGACAGCCGCACCCATGGGCGGCATCACGCCCATACGACCTTGAACCAGCGTGGTTTTGATGGCGTCATGGTCACCACCCCACAACCAGTCCTTGTCGGCCAAGTTGGGAAAGCTGCGGCTGCCGCGAGCGTCGGAGCCATGGCATTGGGCGCAGTTGTTCATGAACAAGCGCTCACCAATGGCCATCGCTTGCTTGTCTTGGGCCAAGTCCTCGGCCTTCATGTCCTTGAACTTGGCATACAAAGGGGCGATGGCCGCTTGCAGCTTGTCGCCCTCGGCTTGGTGTGCGCCCGTCGAGGACCAGCCCAGCAGGCCTGGAAACTTGCCAAAGGTGGGGTACAAAGCCCCGTACACAAAGGCAAAAATGACGGTGATGATGAACAAATACACCCACCAGCGCGGCAGGGGGTTGTTCATTTCTTTCAAGTCTTCGTCCCAGGTGTGGCCCGTGGTGTTGTCGCCCGAGGCTTTGACCTTGGTGGTGCCGCTGATCCACAACAAGACCAAGCAAGCCAAGATGCTCACGATCGTCAGGCCGGCCACGTACAGGTGCCAAAAATCACTTGTGAAGTCGCTCATGGTGTTTCTCTAGTGTCGTGCCAGGGTTATTCGTCTTTGAAAGGCAGCTCGGCTGCTTCATCAAAACTGGCTTTGTTGCGTTTGGACCAAGCCCAAACGATGATGCCCAAAAAAGTCAGCAAACTCACCACGGTGACGGTGCTGCGCAGGTCGTTGATGTCCATAAGGTCTCCTGGGTTTACTTAACTGCGGTGCCGAGCACCTGCAAGTAAGCGATCACCGCATCCATTTCGGTTTTGCCTGTGACGTCCTGAACCGATTGGGCAATTTCCTCATCGGTGTAGGGCGCGCCCAAGGTGCGCAAAACGCTCATGCGCTTGGGCATGCTCTGGGCATCGACGGTCTTCTTTTCCAGCCAGGGGTAGGCCGGCATGTTGGACTCGGGCACCAGGTCACGCGGATTCAACAGGTGAATGCGGTGCCACTCATCGCTGTAACGGCCACCCACGCGGTGCAGGTCCGGACCGGTGCGCTTGGAGCCCCACTGGAACGGGCGGTCGTAAACGAATTCGCCAGCCAAGGAGTAATGGCCATAGCGCAGCGTTTCGGACTGGAAGGGGCGGATCATCTGCGAGTGGCAGTTGTAGCAACCTTCTTTGACGTAGACATCACGACCGGCCAACTGCAGCGCGGTGTAAGGCTTCAAGCCCTCCACCGGTTGGGTGGTGGACTTTTGGAAAAACAAAGGAACGATTTCCACCAAACCACCGACCGCCACCACGAGCGTGATGAGCACGATCATGAGGAAGTTGTTGGTTTCGATGCGTGCGTGGCCGACGGCCTTTTCATGTTGAGCCATGTTCAATTACTCCTCAGGCGTGGGCTGGGTTGACAGCGGGGATGCGCACGTCTTCGATGCGGCCTTGTGTCGCTGTTTTCCAAACGTTCCAAGCCATCACCACCATGCCGCCGAGGTACAAAGCCCCGCCAACCAGTCGGATCACATAGAAGGGGAAGGTGGCCTTGACCGATTCCACGAAGGTGTAGGTCAGGGTGCCGTCGGGGTTGATGGAGCGCCACATCAGGCCCTGCATCACACCGGCGATCCACATCGCAGCGATGTAGAGCACGATGCCGATGGTGGCCATCCAGAAGTGCAACTCAATGGCGGGCACCGAGTGCATCTTCTTCTGACCAAACAGGCGTGGCACCAAATAGTAGAGCGAGCCCATGGACACCAAGCCCACCCAACCCAAAGCGCCGGAGTGCACGTGGCCCACGGTCCAGTCGGTGTAGTGGCTCAAAGCGTTGACGGTCTTGATGGACATCATCGGACCTTCAAAGGTCGACATGCCGTAGAACGACAGAGACACGATCAAGAAGCGCAGGATGGGGTCGTCGCGCAGCTTGTGCCAGGCACCCGACAAGGTCATGATGCCGTTGATCATGCCGCCCCAGCTGGGCGCCAACAGGATGAGTGAGAAGACCATGCCCACGGACTGCGTCCAGTCGGGCAAGGCGGTGTAGTGCAGGTGGTGAGGACCGGCCCACATGTAGGTGAAGATCAGCGCCCAGAAGTGCACGATCGACAGGCGGTAGGAGTACACCGGACGCTCGGCTTGCTTGGGGATGAAGTAGTACATCATGCCCAGGAAAGCGGCGGTCAAGAAGAAGCCCACGGCGTTGTGGCCGTACCACCATTGCATCATCGCGTCTTGCACACCGGCGTAGGCCGAGTAGCTGTGCGTCATGCTGGTGGGGATCTGGATGTTGTTGAAGATGTGCAGCAAGGCCACGGCGATGATGTAAGCGCCGAAGAACCAGTTGGCCACATAGATGTGGCGAACCTTGCGGATGCCCACGCTGCCAAAGAACACGTAGGCGTAAGCCACCCACACCACGGCGATCAGCAAGTCGATGGGCCAAATGAGTTCGGCGTATTCCTTGCTTTGGGTCAAGCCCATGGGCAAGGTGACCACCGCCGCCACGATGACCGCGTTCCAACCCCAGAAGGTGAAAGCGGCCAACTTGTCGGAAATCAAGCGCGTCTGGCAGGTGCGCTGAACGATGTAGTAACTGGTTGCGAACAAGGTGCAGCCACCGAACGCAAAAATCACCGCATTGGTGTGCAAAGGCCGCAAGCGGCCGTAGCTCAACCACTCAATGCCCAAATTCAGCGCAGGCCAAGTCAGTTGGGCAGCGATGATCACGCCCACCAACATCCCCACCACGCCGTACACAATGGCCATGATGGCGAATTGCCGAACGACTTTGTCGTTGTAGACCGTCGCTTGACTGGCCTGGGTTAAAACCGACATACAGGACTCCTCAATAATGTCACTCGCTTGAGTGTCCTTGAAAGAATCCTTGAAGACCTTGATATAAATCAATCGTCGCGCAAAACCCGCTCACCTTCGCGTTCGATGCTGTCGAACTGCCCGCCTTGCAAAGCCCACCAAAAGACCCCAATGATGGCGAAGACCACCACGATGGAGACAGGTATCAGTACATACAAAATATCCATATCAACCTTTTGAAGGGTTTGGGGCCCGTGTCAGGCGCATGGCATTGCCAATCACCCACAGTGAACTGCCCGCCATGCCCACGCCCGCCAACCAAGGCGGCATCCAGCCCACCAAGGCCAAGGGAACACACACCGCGTTGTAAGCGGCGGCCCACATGAGGTTTTGCTTGACGATGCGCAGGGTCCTGCGGGCCATGTGTAAGGTGTTGACGACATCCATGACCGAGCCGCCTTGGATCACAAAATCCGATTGGGCTTGTGCCAAGGGCGCGGCGTGACCCAAGGCGAAGGACGTGTCGGCGGTGGCCAGCACGGGGCCGTCGTTCAAGCCGTCACCCACCATCGCCACCCGCCAACCTTGGGCTTGCAGGGCTTTGACGTGGGCCAATTTGTCCTCGGGTGAGGCCTGCGCCACCACATGCCCCACACCGATGCGATCGGCCACGCGCTGTGCGGCCGCTTGGCGGTCGCCGCTGAGCAAATGCGTGGCGATGCCCAAGGCATGCAGCGCGCCCACGGCGGCCGCGGCGTCTTCTCTGACCGCCTCTGCGAGTTCGATCGTGGCCAACCAACCCTGCTCATCCGCCAAGTACACCCGCGGACTGGGCTCCCCCGAAGGCGGCACATCCGCTGCGGTCAAGCCACAAGCGTCCAAAGACCCCAAGCGCCACACCTCACCGGTGGGCCAATGTGCCCACAAACCTTGACCGGCCACCTCGCGCACACGCTCCAGCGCCGCGGGGGCCACGTCGGCCCAATGCCGCACCAGGGCCTGAGAGGCCGGGTGCAGCGACCCTGCGGCCATGGCCACGATACGGCCTTGAACCCACAGCGCCTCGACACCGTCGCGTCGCTGCCAGTCGCGCACCACCAAGCGGTCGTGGGTCAAGGTGCCGGTTTTGTCAAACACCACAGCACTGACCTGCGAGAGCGACTCAAAGGCTTGCAATCGCCGCACCAGCACGCCCCCACGGGCCAAAGCACCCGCGGCGGACAACATGGCTGAGGGCGTGGCCAAAGACAAGGCACAGGGACAGGTGACGATGAGCACCGCCACCGCCACCGACAAGGCTTGCGAGGGATCGATCGGCCACCAATACAGCGCCGCACCGGCTGCGGCCAACATGACCAAAACCAAAAAAGGTGCGGCGATGCGGTCGGCCAAAATGGCCAATCGCGGTTTATCGACCGAGGCTTTTTCCATCAGGCTGACGATTTGCCCAAAGCGGGTTTGTTTGCCCAACACGCTCAAGCGCACCAACACCGGCCCACCCAAATTGAAGCTACCGGCCACCACCGATTCGCCGCGCAGCTTGGTGACGGGCTCCGATTCTCCGGTGAGCAAGGCCTCGTCCACCGAGGCGCTCTCGCTGAGCAGCTCGGCGTCGCCCGCAAACACCTGGCCCGCGGGCACCCGCACCACATCGCCCACGACCAATCGACGCGCCGAAACGGTTTTGAACGTGCCGTCGGCTTGCTGCTGCTCAGCAACCTCGGGCAAGCGGTTCATCAAATGGTCCAGGGCCCCAGCCGTTCGGTCGCGGGCCTTGAGTTCCAAATAACGCCCCCCGAGCAAAAAGAACACAAACATGGTGAGCGAGTCGAACCAGACCTCATCGCCCCACGGCCCCGTGGGGTCGAAGGTCGCGGCTGAGCTGGCGACGAAGGTCACGATGATGCCCACGGACACGGGCGTGTCCATGCCGATACGCCCCAACTTGAGGTCGCGCCAAGCGCTTTGAAAAAACGGTCCGCTGGCGAAAAAGACCACTGGCAAACTCAAGACCCAGCTGGCCCAGCGCAGCAGCTGGTCAATGTCGGCGGGGATGTCGCCGGGTTCGGCCACGTAGGCGGGCCACGCGTACATCATCACCTGCATCATGCAAAAACCGGCCACGAACAAGCGCCACAAGGCTTTGCGGGTTTCGGCCAGTCGCTCGCTGATAGACAAAGCTTGCTTCAGGGGCAGCAGGCGGTAGCCGCTGGCGCCCACGGTCTGGGCCAAGCGGGACAGCGGTGTGTCGCTGGGGTCCCACTGCAAGACCAAACGCCGCGTGGCGGCGTGCACGCGGGCCGATCGAACGCCTGCCACGCCTTGCAAGGCGGTTTCGACCGTGTCGGCGCAGGCGGCGCAGTACATGCCTTGGACCAACAAGACCGACTCCCGCACACCCGCAACGTCGTCCGTCAGGGGCAGAGTGAAATCGGCTTGCTCGACCGGATCGTCCAAGACAAGAAAGTCATCCTCAACCGTCAGCGGACCGCGGTGGTCGGCAAAAGGCGCAAGGACGGCACTGTTCATACTGCCAAGGGTACCCCAAGAAACTGACGCAAAGCTTGATCAATATCAAACCCGGCGCCGCCAAAAGGCTCAGTCTGGTGTTTTGACCCACCCAGGAGAACACCATGTAGCGACGCATCTTGGCTGCCACCGACGGCTCCAAACTCTCCCAAAAAGCCGTGACCGTGAAGTCGGATTTGATCGCTAAGACCATCATGGCCACGGCCAAACGCAACAAGTGCGACCTGCTCATCATGGCCTCTCACGGTCGCAAAGGCCTCAAACGCTTGTTACTGGGCAGCGAAACGCAGCAGGTCTTGACCCACTCGACCATCCCGGTCTTGGTCTTGCGCTGAGAGCGTTTCAATGAGCTGGCCGTGGGTGACGCAAACGCTGTCGCCCGCGGCACCCGGCACCAAGATCGCTGGGGCCTGCCCTTGACATGGTGTTGGCTCATGGACATCGCTGCAGTGACTGGCGCGGTCCAGCAAAGTCCCTCGGCGGTCGTCGTTGAGGGTGAACACGTGGCGTGTCCCCGCTTGAAAGGCGCGTTTGCTCCAAACGCCCATGGTGGCGCTGCTGCACACCAAGACCTCGGCTTGTGTCGACTGGATGACCGACACCAGCCCGTCTTCGGGGGCGTTGGCATCCATGGGCACAGCAATCCAGCCGCCACGCAAACACGCCCACCGCAGTATCGCGGCCTCCACCGAAGGCCCACGCTGAATGGTGACTCGCGCCCCGGCTGAAACGCCGCGATCCACGAACAGATTCGCCACCATGGCTGTGGCTCGGTCCAAGTCGCGCCAGCTGTAGCGCAAACCGGTGTCGGTTTCGATCGCCGTGGTGTCCAGATCGGCGGGGAAGCCCGCACGGAAAACCGAAAAAGCGTTGGCGTGGGAGGGGCTCATCTTCGTGTCCGGGTGGGGCATGCCGATCAAAAGCGGGGCGCGCGTTTGTCCAAAAACGCCGCGATGCCTTCGCGGTGCTCGGGGCTGTTGGCGTAGGCATAAGCCTGCGGCCCAACGTCGGGGCGAACGCCCTCGCGCAAAGCCCGCAGGGTTTGTTTGTTCAAGCGCGCGGCCTGTGGGCTCAGCGCCAGCACGCCTTGCACCACCTCGGCGCAGCGAGCGTCCAAGGCCGGCGTGTCGTCACAGGCATTCAAAAAACCGCGCTGTACCAGCGTGGGCGCGTCCAAGACTTGCGCCAGCAACAGCATTTCACGCACCGTCATCTCACCCAAGGCCGAGCCCACCAGAGCCGCTTCGCGCGGCGCCATGGGAAAGCCCAGCTTGGCGATGGGTGCGCCAAAACGCGCTTCCACATGCGCCCAGCGCACATCACAACAACTCGCGATCTCCACACCCGCGCCCATGCAGTTGCCCCGGATGTCGGCCACCACGGGTACGTCCAGGCTCAGGATCGCCGACAAGCCACCCCAAACGTCGTTTTCATGAAAGTCGCGCAAGGCCACTTCGTCAAAACGAAAGCTGGGGTATTCGCTGATGTCGCCGCCCGAACAAAAATGCGCACCATCGCCACGCAGCAGCACCACGCGCAACGCGCTCTGGGCTTGCGCTGCTTCAAACACCTCACGCAATTGCCGCCACATCGAGCGGCTCATGGCGTTGAACTTGGCCGGGTTGGACAGCACCACCTCGGCCCAATGGCCGTGGTTCGTCCAACGAACCTGCCCGCTCATGCAGCCGCAGCGCGCCGTGCCGACCAGCGCCACAGCCAAGCGCCGCCCAGCACCATGGGCACACACAACCACTGCCCCATGCTCATGCCCAGCGAGAGCAGGCCCAGGTGCGCATCGGGTTCGCGGAAGAATTCAGCGATGAAGCGCAGCACCCCGTAGCCCATGGCAAACACCGCACTGACCTGCCCCAGCGGACGCGGCCGACGGGCAAACCACCACAAGACCACGAACAGCAGCAAACCCTCGAGCAAAAATTGGTAGAGCTGCGAGGGGTGGCGCGGCGCAGCGCCCGCGTTGGCGAACACCATGCCCCAAGGCAACGATGGGTCGGCCAAACGGCCCCACAACTCACCGTTGATGAAGTTACCCATGCGCCCCGCGGCCAAACCGGTGGGCACACAAGGCGCCACAAAGTCCAGCACCTGCAGCGCTTGGCGCTGGCGGCTCTTGGCAAACCACAGCAAAGCCACGATCACGCCCAGCAAACCGCCATGAAAGCTCATGCCACCTTGCCAAACCGCAAAGATCTCCAAAGGGTTCGACAGGTAGTAGCCGGGTTGGTAGAACAGGCAGTAGCCCAGCCGCCCACCCGCGATCACGCCCATCACGCCAAAAAACAAAATGTCTTCAACATCTTTTTTCTGCCAGACGCCTTGTGCGCTCAAGGCCGCATAGGGTGGGTGCTGCAAACGGCGCAAACCCAGCGCGTAAAACAGGGCAAAAGCGGCCAAATAGGTCAGGCCGTACCAATGGATGGCCAAGGGGCCGATGGCCAAGGCCACGGGGTCGATCTGAGGATGTATGAGCATGGACACTATTGTGCCTTGGTATATTTAGATACCTCTCCTGTTTTCCACCCAACCGCAAAGCACACCATGGCCGACAACAAAGTCATCCCGATCCAGCCGATCAACCGCCGCAGCGCCAACATCACCGAAGGCAAATCTCGCGCGCCCAACCGCTCCATGTACTACGGCATGGGCTACAAGGAAGGCGACTTTGGCAAACCCATGGTCGGGGTGGCCAACGGCCACAGCACCATCACGCCTTGCAACAGCGGCTTGCAAAAACTCGCCGATGCGGCGGTGGCGGGCATCGAAGAAGCCGGTGGCAACGCCCAGATTTTTGGCACCCCCACCATCTCCGACGGCATGGCCATGGGCACCGAAGGCATGAAGTACTCGCTGGTCAGCCGAGAGGTGATTTCGGACTGCGTTGAAACCTGCGTGCAAGGCCAGTGGATGGACGGTGTGGTGGTCATCGGTGGCTGCGACAAAAACATGCCTGGTGGCTTGATGGGCATGCTGCGCGCCAACGTGCCTTCCATCTACGTCTACGGCGGCACCATCTTGCCCGGTCACTACAAGGGCAAAGACCTCAACATCGTCAGCGTGTTTGAGGCCGTCGGCGAAAACGCCGCCGGCAAACTCAGCGATGAAGACCTGCGTGAGATTGAGATGCGCGCCATTCCCGGCACTGGCTCGTGCGGCGGCATGTACACCGCCAACACCATGTCTTCGGCCTTTGAGGCCTTGGGCATTTCGCTGCCCTACTCGTCGACCATGGCCAACCCCCACGACGAAAAAGTCAACTCGGCCAAAGAGTCGGCCAAGGTGCTGATCGAGGCCATCAAGATGGACCTCAAACCGACGGACATCGTCACCCGGAAATCCATCGAAAACGCCGTGGCCGTCATCATGGCCACCGGTGGCTCGACCAACGCCGTGCTGCACTTCTTGGCCATCGCCCACTGTGCGGGCGTGGAGTGGACCATCGACGACTTTGAGGTCATCCGCAAGCGCACCCCCGTGCTGTGCGACCTCAAGCCCAGCGGCAAAGCCTTGGCGGTGGACCTGCACAAAGCTGGTGGCATACCTCAAGTCATGAAGATTTTGCTCAACGCTGGCTTGTTGCACGGTGACTGCATCACCATCACGGGTAAAACCATCGCCGAGGTGCTCAAAGACGTGCCCGACGCGCCACCCGAGCAAAGCGTCATCCACACCATCGACCAAGCCATGTACAAGCAAGGCCACTTGGCCATCCTGAAAGGCAACCTGTCGCCCGAGGGCGCGGTGGCCAAGATCACAGGCTTGAAGAACCCCGTCATCACCGGTCCCGCCCGTGTGTTCGACGACGAGCAATCGGCGCTGGAAGCCATTCTGGCTGGTAAGATCAAGGCCGGTGATGTGATGGTCTTGCGCTACCTCGGCCCCAAAGGCGGCCCCGGCATGCCCGAAATGCTGGCCCCCACCGGCGCGCTCATTGGCGCTGGTTTGGGCGAAAGCGTGGGCCTGGTCACCGACGGCCGCTTTTCTGGCGGCACGTGGGGCATGGTCGTGGGCCATGTGGCTCCAGAGGCCGCCGTGGGTGGCACGATCGCCTTTGTTCACGAAGGCGACAGCATCACCATCGACGCGCACCAACTCATCTTGGAACTGCACGTGCCCGAGGCCGAAATCGCCAAACGCCGCGCCGCATGGACGGCCCCAGCGCCACGCTACACCCGTGGCGTGCAGGCGAAATTTGCTTTCAACGCCTCCAGCGCCAGCAAGGGCGCGGTCTTGGACGCTTATTGAGCTGGCGCAGGAACCAATCAAAACGCCTTAGAATCCAACCGCTTTTTCAACCCAACCGTCAAAGGACGCACATGAAACGCTTCGCCCTCGTGTTGACCGCATTCGCCGCACTGTCGACCCCCGCCATGGCCGATGAAGCCTTGGCCAAAGCCAAGAATTGCATGGCTTGCCACGCAGCCGATAAAAAATTGGTCGGTCCTTCTTACAAAGACATCAGCAAAAAATACGCTGGTAACGCCGCCGCTGTGGCCCAGCTGGGCACCAAAATCCAAAAAGGCGGCTCCGGCGTGTGGGGTGCCATTCCCATGCCCGCCAACCCCGGTATCAACGACGCCGACGCCAAGAAATTGGCTCAGTGGGTCTTGAGCATCAAGTGATCTTGGGCGTGAGCCTCACGGCTCACCCGGCAAGAAAAAAGCCACCCGTTAGGGTGGCTTTTTCGTTGGGGCTTTCGGCCGATCAGTAGGCCTGGCCCAGCTGACTCAGGATCGCTGGGTTTTCCAGCGTGCTGGTGTCTTGCGTGATGGCTTCGCCTTTGGCCAGCGAACGCAGCAGGCGGCGCATGATCTTGCCCGAACGGGTCTTGGGCAAGTTCTCACCGAAGCGGATGTCCTTAGGCTTGGCGATCGGGCCAATTTCCTTGGCGATGTGGTCGCGCAACTGCTTGGCAATCGCCTTGCCTTCTTCGGAGTTGGGCAAGGAGCGCTTGAGCACCACGAAGGCGCAAATCGCTTCACCCGTGGTGTCGTCGGGACGACCCACCACGGCGGCTTCGGCCACCAGCTCGGTGCAGCTCACCAAAGCGGATTCGATTTCCATCGTGCCCATGCGGTGACCCGAGACGTTCAACACGTCGTCGATGCGGCCGGTGATGGTGAAGTAACCGGTTTTCTCGTCGCGGATCGCGCCGTCGCCGGCCAAGTAGTACTTGCCCTTGAAGTCTTCGGGGTAGTAGCTCTTCTTGAAGCGCTCAGGGTCGCCCCAGATCGTACGGATCATGGAAGGCCATGGCTTTTTCACGACCAAAATGCCGCCTTGGCCGTTGGGCATGTCTTTACCGGTTTCGTCCACGATGGCCGCTTGGATGCCGGGGAATGGCAGCGTGCAGGAACCGGGCACCATGGGGGTCACGCCCGGCAGTGGGGTGATCATGTGGCCACCGGTTTCGGTTTGCCAGAAGGTGTCGACGATTGGGCAATTGCCACCACCCACGTGCTTGTGGTACCACTCCCAGGCGGCGGGGTTGATCGGCTCGCCGACCGAACCCAACAAGCGCAGGCTGCTGAGGTTGTAGCTCTTGGGGTGCACAGCATCGTTGGCTTCCGCGGCCTTGATGAGCGAGCGGATGGCGGTTGGTGCGGTGTAGAAGATCGATACCTTGTGGTCTTGGATCATCTTCCAGAAGCGGCCAGCGTCTGGGTAAGTGGGCACGCCCTCAAACACGATTTCGGTGCCGCCCAAAGCCAAGGGGCCGTAGGTGATGTAGGTGTGGCCGGTGACCCAACCGATGTCGGCCGTGCACCAGAACACGTCGTCGGCCTTCAAGTCAAAGGTCCACTTGGTGGTCAGTGCGGCGTGCAGCAAATAGCCGCCGGTGCTGTGTTGCACACCTTTGGGTTTGCCGGTGGAGCCGGAGGTGTAGAGCAAGAACAGGGGGTGCTCGGCACCGACCCACTCGGGCTCGCAGGTGGTGGCTTGCTTGTCGGCCAAGTCGGCCATCCACACGTCGCGGCCGGCGGTCATGGAGATCTCTGCACCCGAGCGTTTGACGACCAGCACGTTTTTAATGGAGCCGCAGCCACCCAAGGCAATGGCTTCGTCCACGATGGACTTCAGGGGCAGCAACTTGCCACCGCGCACCTGATTGTCGGCGGTGATGACGGCGACAGCGCCGGTGTCTTCGATGCGGTCGCGCAGCGACTGGGCCGAGAAACCACCGAACACCACCGAATGGGTGGCGCCGATGCGGGCGCAGGCTTGCATGGCGGCCACGCCGTCGATGGACATGGATATGTAGATGACCACGCGGTCACCTTTTTTGATGCCCAGGCTCTTCAAGGCGTTGGCGAATTGGCAGGTCTTGGCCAGCAGTTGGCTGTAGGTGACCTTGGTCACTTCGCCGCCGTCGGCTTCAAAAATGATGGCGGTTTTGTCGCCCAAGCCTTTTTCGATGTTGCGGTCCAAGCAGTTGTAGGACACGTTCAAGGTGCCGTCTTCGAACCACTTGAAGAAAGGTGCGTTGGACTCGTCGAGCACCTTGGTGAAGGGGGTTTTCCAGGTGATCAGCTCTTTGGCCAAGCGACCCCAGTAACCTTGGTAATCGGTTTCGGCTTCTTTGCAAAGGGCTTGGTAAGCGGGCATGCCGCTGACATGGGCGTTTTTCACGAACGCTTCGCTGGGCTGATAAACGGCATTGTTGCTCACGGAAAGTCTCCTTATTGACGGAACGGATTAGGTATCTACACCCCTGAATGTCGTTTGCCCCTCTTACAAAGCACTGACTGAACAGCCCCCTAAAATCGGGGGAAAACCACCCCACGTTTGGGCTTGGCCCGTTTCCCTAGGATTGACCCATGACCACCCTCATCAAACAAGCCGACCTGATCGAATCCGTCGCCGCCGCCCTGCAGTACATCAGCTACTACCACCCCGCCGACTTCATCTCGCACCTGGCCAGCGCCTACGCCCGCGAACAAAGCCCAGCCGCCAAGGACGCCATCGCGCAGATCCTGACCAACAGCAAGATGAGCGCCATCGGCCACCGTCCGCTCTGCCAGGACACCGGCATCGTCAACGTCTTCCTCGAAGTGGGCATGGACGTGAAATTCGACGGCTTCAGCGGCAGCCTGGAAGACGCCATCAACGAAGGTGTGCGCCGCGGCTACAACCAGTCGGACAACATGCTGCGCGCCTCCGTGGTGGCTGACCCGCACTTCAACCGCAAAAATACCAAAGACAATACGCCCGCCGTGATCTTCACCAAGATCGTGCCCGGCAACAAAGTCGACGTGACCGTGGCGGCCAAAGGCGGCGGCAGCGAAAACAAGTCCAAGATGATCATCCTCAACCCCGGCGACAGCATCGTCGACTGGGTGCTCAAGACCGTGCCCACCATGGGCGCGGGCTGGTGCCCACCCGGCATGCTGGGCATCGGCATTGGCGGCACCGCCGAAAAAGCCGTGCTCTTGGCCAAAGAAAGCCTGATGGACGACCTGAACATGTACCAGCTGCTCGAAAAATCCAGCCAAGGCGAGAAGCTCGACCAGGTCGAAGAAATGCGCCTGGAGCTCTACCACAAGGTCAACGCCTTGGGCATTGGTGCACAAGGCTTGGGTGGCCTGACCACCGTACTGGACATCAAGATCAAGATATACCCCACGCACGCGGCCTCAAAGCCCGTGGCCATGATCCCCAACTGCGCCGCCACGCGCCATGCGCACTTCGTGCTCGACGGCTCCGGCCCCACTTACCTTGAAGCACCTTCGCTGGACCTGTGGCCCAACGTGGGCTGGACGGCCGACACCGAAAAAAGCCAGCGCGTGGACCTGAACAAGGTCACGCCCGAGCAGGTCGCCGCTTGGAAACCCGGCCAAACGCTGTTGCTCAACGGCAAGATGCTCACCGGCCGTGACGCCGCACACAAGCGCATCCAAGATATGTTGGCCAAAGGCGAGAAACTGCCCGTGGACTTCACCAACCGCGTCATTTACTACGTTGGCCCCGTGGACCCGGTCGGTGACGAAGCCGTCGGACCCGCCGGCCCCACCACCGCCACCCGCATGGACGGCTTCACCGAGATGATGCTGGCCCAAACCGGCCTGATCGCCATGATCGGCAAGGCCGAACGCGGCCCCGTCGCCATCGAGGCCATCAAAAAGCACAATAGCGCTTACCTGATGGCCGTGGGCGGCGCGGCCTACCTCGTGTCCAAAGCCATCAAACACGCCCAGGTCGTGGGCTTTGCAGACATGGGCATGGAAGCCATTTACGAATTCGACGTGGTCGACATGCCCGTCACGGTGGCGGTCGATGCGGGCGGCACCAGCGCCCACACCACAGGCCCAGCCGAATGGAAAAAACGCATCGCCACGGGCGAGTTCAAAGGCATCGGCGTCAACGCCGGCTGAACGTGAACGCGCCCATCGGCGTTTTTGACAGCGGCATCGGTGGCCTGAGCGTCTTGCCGGCGCTGCGTGCCGCCCTGCCCCACGAGCACCTGCTCTACTGGGCCGACAGCGCCCACGCCCCCTACGGCGAAAAAGGCGACGACTTCGTGCGCCTGCGCAGCTTGGCCATCACCGAACACTTGGTGAAGGCGCACGGTATCAAAGCGCTGGTCGTGGCCTGCAACACCGCTACCGCCGCCACCATCGCCGCCTTGCGCAGCACCTACCCGCAGCTGCCCATCGTGGGTTTGGAGCCCGCACTCAAGCCCGCCGCGCAACTCACGCGCACCGGCCGCGTGGGCGTCAT
>CAMDCY010000009.1 GCA_945890705.1 Hydrogenophaga intermedia
AGCGCGGCACCCGCGTCACCCAAATTGGCGCCCAAACCCACATAAGCCAAGACCGGCTCACGCGCTGACGCGTTGGGGCTTGGCGCCAAGCCCATGTTTATTCCGCTGCGGCTGGCGCGTCACCGCCCGCGCCGGGCTTGCGGCGACGGCGGCGGCGTTTTTTGGCGGGCGCATCGGCCTCGCCGTCGGCCCGCTCGTCCGTGTTCGGCTCGGTGCTGTCATCGGCTTCGTCGTCACGGGCTTTGGAAGCCGAAGCACGTCGAGCACCGCCTTTGGGGGCGGGCTGGCGGCGTTGGGCTTCGATCATCTCGTCGCGCTCGTCGACGCTGGCGTGTTGGAAGTCTTCCCACCAATCGGCCAAAGAAGCGTCGATCTCGCCCGTGCTCGCGCGCAAGCGCATGAAGTCAAAACCGGCGCGAAAGCGCGGTTGCTCGACCAAGCTGTGCGGGCCGTTACCCACGCGTTTGTCAAAGCGCAGCTGCATCATCCAGATGTCGCGCATATCGGCGCCGAGTTTGCCGCGCCCCGACACATCGCCGATGCGCGACTCGAACACCTCGTCCACCGCTTCTTGCAGGGCTTGAGACGTGGGCATGGGGCGTTGGTTGGGGCGGGCTTTGAGACGCTTGGCCCAGCCTTGGCGCACATCGGACCACAGCACACAGGCCAACAAAAAGCTCGCCACCACGGGCTTGCCTTCGCCCACACGGCGGTCGGTATCTTCTAATGCGGTGCGCACAAACGGGTCGGCGGCGCGCTGCACCACGACGTCGAGCAAGGGGTAAATGCCCGAGTCCAAACCCACGGCATTGAGTTGCTCCACGCTGGCCATGGCGTGACCGGTTTGCAGCAGCTTGAGCATTTCGTCGAACAAGCGACTTTGCGGCACGTCGAGCAGCAAGCGGCGCGAAGACGCCAAGGGCTTTAAGGTGCCCGCGTCAAATTTGAACCCCAAGGGGCTGAGTTTGGCGGCAAAACGCACGGCGCGGATGATGCGCACAGGGTCTTCGCGGTAGCGCGTGGCCGGATCGCCGATCATGCGCAGCACGCGTTTTTTGGCGTCGCGGATGCCGTTGTGAAAGTCGACCACAGTCTGGGTTTCCGGGTCGTAGTACATCGCGTTGATGCTGAAGTCGCGGCGCGCCGCGTCTTGCTCGATCGGGCCCCAGACGTTGTCGCGCAAGACGCGACCGCTGGCGTCCACCGCGTGCTTCATGTTGGCCAAGGCGCCTTTGCTGGTTCGCTCATTGCCCGAGACCTGTTCGGCGTCGGCGCTGTCGAGGTAGGCGCGCATGGTCGAGACTTCGATCACCTCGTTCTCGCGGCCGCGGCCATAGACCACGTGCACGATGCGAAAGCGCCGCCCAATGATGAAGGCGCGGCGAAAGAGCTGTTTGACTTGCTCGGGCGTGGCGTCGGTGGCCACGTCAAAGTCTTTGGGACGCAAACCCAGCAAGAGGTCGCGCACCGCGCCGCCCACGATGTAGGCTTCAAAGCCCGCGTCTTTGAGCGTTTGGACCACGTCAAGCGCCCGGTCGTCGACCAAGTCGGGGTCGATGCGGTGCACCTTGGCGGGCACGTCTTGGCGCTGACCATAGGTGGACTCGTCGCTGGCCGCGCCGCGGCTGGTGGGGCTGGTTTTGCCCAGCAGCTTGTCGATGAAGTTTTTGATCATTCGAAGAGGTTCAGGATGCGCCAGCCACGCTGGGTGGCGATGTCGAGCAATCGGGCATCGGGGTTGGTGGCCACCGGCTCGTGCACACGCTCGAGCAGCGGCAGGTCGTTCATGGAGTCGCTGTAAAACACGCTGTGCTTCACGTCGGCCCATGAGAGAGACCGCTCAGACAGCCATTGTTCCACACGCGCGACCTTGCCCTCCCGGAACGAGGGCGTGCCATGGATTTCCCCAGTGGGGGTGCCACTGGCGTCCACCGCCAAATCGATGGCGATCAGTTCGTCCATGCCAAAGGCCTCGGCAATCGGACGGGTCACAAAAGCATTGGTGGCCGTGACCAACAAGGTGGCGTAACCCGCTTGGCGGTACTGCGCCACCAAATCCAAGGCCACGGGGCGAATGGCGGGGCGGATGACGTCGCGCATGAAACGCTCATGGGCCGCGTGGGCCGCTGGCATGCCTTGCTCGCGCAGGGCTTCGGTGCTGAAGCGCACGTGGTCGGCGATGTTCAGGGTGCCAGCGCAATATTGCGCGTAGAAGGCTTCGTTGGTTTGGGTGTGGGTCACCGCGTCGCGCCAGCCGATATCCACGGTGAACTGGCCCCAAGAAAAATCGGAGTCCAAGGGCAACAAGGTGTGATCGAGGTCAAACAGGGCCAGCTTCATTCGTTCTCCAGCATGGTTTTGAGTAAAGGGATGGTGATCGCGCGTTGGGTTCGCAAAGCGTAAGCGTCGAGCTCGTGCAGGATCATCATCAAACTGGAGAGGTCGCGCGAGAAGCGCTTGAGCATGAAGTCCATGACCTCGTCGCTCAAAAACACCCCCCGCGCATCGGCCTCGCGGCGCAGAACAGCGCGGCGCTCGGACTCATCCAAGGTTTGCAATGCGAACACATGGCCCCAGCCCAGTCGGGTGCGCAAGTCTTCGCGCAAGACCAAATCGGCGGGCGGCAAAGCAGAGGCGGCCAACACCCAACGACCCGCGCCTTGCACTGGGGTTTGTGCGTTGATGAACCAGTTGAAGGCCGCGGCCTGTTGGCTGGCGGTGAACAGGTGGCAATCGTCGAGCAAGACCACGTCCCAGCGCTCATCGAAGTCGCTGGGGTTGATGACTTGGGGGTCGAGCCAACCGACACGACCGCCCTGCCCGCGAACCGCCTCGGCCACGGCGCGCAGCAAATGGGTTTTACCGCTGCCGCTGTCACCCCAGAGCAAGGTGGGCACGGGCGAGCGCAAGGGGTTGTTGGCCCACAAGCGCACGTGTTCGGCGGCGGCTTCGTTGCCCGCATCGATGAAGTTCTCCAGGGTCGGCACCGGCGCCAGCCCAATGTCCAGCGCGAGTTGCTGCATGCGAGGTGGGCTCACCGTTGACTGTCCTGGGGTGGGGCGTCTGTGTAGAGCTCGCTGGCGCGGTAACGCCGCACCGCCAAGCGCAAGACCACCAAGAGCACCGCGCTGACCGGCAGGGCCACCAAGACGCCCACAAAACCGTACAAATGCCCAAAGGCCATCAAAGCAAAAATCACCACCAGTGGGTGCAGTCCGATGCGCTCACCCAGCAAACGCGGGGTCAGCACGAAACTCTCCAAGAACTGCCCCACGCCAAACACCACCCACACCGCCAACACGCCGGTCCAGCTTTGGAATTCGAGCAAGGCGGCGAAGGTACCCAACACCAAGCCCACGCCAAAACCGATGTAAGGCACAAAGACGGCCAGGCCTGTGAAGACGCCAATGGCCACGGCCAAGTTCAGTCCGACCAAAGCCAAACCCACGGAATACAAAACCGCCAACACCAGCATGACCAACATTTGGCCGCGCAGGTACTCGCCCAAGATGGCATCGGTCTCGCCCAAAAACGCGTCCACCCCCGCGAGCCAGCGGGGGGGCAGCAGATGGCGCAAACGCGCGGATAGACCGTGCCAATCGACCAGCAAATAAAACGCCACCATCGGTGCCAACACCACATTGCCCAACAAGGCCAACAAGGCACTGCCGCCGATGCGCAGCGAAGCAAAAGCGCGCTCGAACCATTCGGATTCGTGGCCGCTGACCAACTGCGAGAACCATTCGCGCACCATGGCCACATCGATTTGCAAGGGCACGCCCATGCGATGCGCCCATGGCGCCATCACGGCATTGGCCCCCTCCAGCAAGGTCGGCACCTGTTCGCGCAGCAAAGGGATTTGCTGCGTGATGACCGGCACGATCAGCAAGACCACCGCCAAGACCAGCAGCGCCACCAAACCCAAGGCCAACAAAGCCCCGGCCCAGCGGGGCACGCCCCAGCGCGCCCAGCGATCCACCAAGGGCAGCAACGCGTAAGCCAGCACCGCCCCCAGCACAAAGGGCGAGAGCACCGGCGCGAGCAGGGCCAGCACCAGCACAGCGGCCACGGTCAGCGCAGTCCAAGCGGTGAGGCGAATTTGGGTGGGGGTGAATGTCATGGGTGCTTGAATTGGGATGGGCGGTGTAAACCCTTAAAATCTAAGGCAAATTCTATCGGGCGCACTGGGTGCGCCCGCATTTTTCCGCCCCTCGACGATACACCGCCCCAAAGCGACGACCCGCATGAACACAAACACCCCCCTTTCCTACAAAGACGCTGGCGTTGACATCGAGGCCGGCGACGCCTTGGTCGACCGCATCAAACCCCTGGCCAAGAAAACCATGCGCGAAGGCGTCTTGGCTGGCATTGGCGGTTTTGGCGCGCTGTTTGAAGTGCCCAAGCGCTACCAAGAACCCGTGCTGGTCAGCGGCACCGACGGGGTGGGCACCAAGCTCAAGCTGGCGTTTGAATGGAACATGCACGACACCGTGGGCATCGACTTGGTGGGCATGAGCGTCAACGACGTGCTGGTGCAAGGCGCCGAGCCGCTGTTTTTCTTGGACTACTTCGCCTGCGGCAAGTTGGACGTGGACACCGCCGCGGCCGTGGTCGGTGGCATTGCCCAGGGCTGCGAGATGAGCGGCTGCGCCTTGATCGGCGGCGAAACGGCTGAGATGCCCGGCATGTACCCCGCGGGCGAATACGACCTGGCCGGCTTTTGCGTCGGTGCGGTCGAAAAGAGCAAGATCCTGACCGGCGCCAACGTGCAGCCTGGCGACGTGGTGCTGGGCTTGGCCAGCCATGGCGTGCATTCCAACGGTTTCAGCTTGGTGCGCAAGTGCATCGAACGCGCCGGCGCCAACGCCCCCGCCACCTTGGACGGCATGCCCTTCAAAGAAGCCATCATGCGCCCCACCCGCCTGTACGTGAAAAACGTGTTGGCCGCCTTGGCCCAACACCCGATCAAGGCCTTGGCCCACATCACCGGCGGCGGCTTGCTGGAGAACATTCCCCGCGTCTTGCCCGAAGGCATGGCCGCGCATTTGGTCAAAGGCAGCTGGCCGCAAACCGAGCTCTTCGCTTGGCTGCAGGCCACCGCCGGCATTGACGACGTCGAGATGAACCGCACCTTCAACAACGGCATCGGCATGGTGGTGGTCATCGACGCCCAACAGGCTGAAGCCTGTGCGGCCACGCTGCGCGGTTTCGGCGAGACGGTGCACACGATTGGCCGCATTGCCCCACAAGGCAGCGGCGCGGCCGTGGTTGTTGCCTGAGTTCAGCTCATCTCACGGCGCAAGGCCGTGAGGCGCTGCTGCATGAGCTCGCGATCGAGGGTGTCGTCGGTGTGCGCGCAGTAGTGCTCCAAATCGGCCACGGCCTCGCGGGTGTTGCCCAAAGCAGCGTGGGCCAAGCCCCGGTCGCGCCGCTCAGGCAAGTGCTCGGGCAACAAAATGACCAAGCGTTCTTGCACGGCCAACAGGCGTGAGCTATCGGATTGGCTGCGGTGCAGGTCTTTGAGGTTGCGCAGCATGCGCGCCAAGATGTCGCGCGGCGCAGCCGACTGCAGGTACAAGCCCATGGGCACCTCGAACTCGCCCACCATGCCCTGGCTCTGCTGGTAAGGCAGCAAGCGTTCGGACAAGGCCTCGCGGCTGAGCGACTCACCGCTGAAGGGATCGATCACCACCTGCCCCGCGGGCAAGTTGACTTTGACCAAAAAGTGACCAGGAAAGTTGATGCCGCGCGCCTTCAGGCGCAAACCCTGTGCAAGCTCCAACCACAGGACGGCCAAACTCACGGGAATGCCTCGGCGCGTGCGAAGCACCACGTGCAAGTAGCTGTTGTCGGGGTCGTGATAATGGTTGACGTTGCCCGCAAAGCCCAGGTCTTTGAAGAAAAACTGGTTGAGCATGCGCAAGCGGTGCAAAGGGTCGGCGTCGGGGCTCAAACGTCGGCGCAGGCGCTGGGCGAGCTGATCGACCGAGTCGAGCACCTGCTGCACATCGCCGTCGGGGTATTCGTCTTGGGCCAAGCTGGCCGCGGCTTCGAGCAGCGGGAAGCCCTCGTCCTCGGCCACCAAACTGTCGAAGTACTGCAAAGGCGTGGGGGCGTCAAATTGCATGGCCATGGCTCACTTTCGAATCAAGGCACGCCAAGACACACCCAGCGCGCGCAACAAACCCAAGTAAACCACGACCGCGCCGACCACGCTGGCAGCGACCCAGCCCACGCGAGCCCAACGGCGGCCGTCGGCGTCGACCCAATCAAAGGATTGTTCGACCCACCACAAGCCCCCGGCCATGACCGCGCTGGCAACGACCACCTGCAAGAGCAAGCGGCCCCAGCCCGGCAACGGCACAAAAGCCCCACGGCGCAACAAACCCACCAAGAGCCAGCTGGCGTTGACCAAAGCTCCCAAGCCAATGGCCAAAGCCAAACCGGCGTGCGCAAAATGCGGCACCAACAAGAGGTTGAGCAGCTGCGTGAGCACCAAGACCACGATGGCGATTTTCACAGGGGTGCGGATGTCTTGGCGGGCGTAAAAACCAGGGGCCAAGACCTTGATGGCCACCAAGCCCAACAAACCCACGCCGTAGCCCATGAGCGCGTGCGAAGTCTGCACCACATCCCGCGCGGTGAAAGCGCCATAGTGGTAGAGGACCGCCACCAAGGGCTCGGCAAACACCAAGAGCGCCAAGGCCGCAGGCACGCCCAAGACCACCACCAAACGCAAGCCCCAATCCAGCAAGGCGCTGTAGCGATCGCCCTCTTGGGCCGCTTGGGCGGCCGAGAGCTGGGGGAGCAAGACCACGCCCAGCGCCACCCCCAGCATGGCGGTGGGGAATTCCATCAAGAGGTCGGCATACGACAACCAGCTCACGCTGCCGGGTGTCATGTGTGAGGCGATTTGTGTGTTGATGAGCAAAGACAGCTGTGCCACGCTCACGCCCAAGAGGGCGGGCAACATGAGTCGGGTCACGCGCTGGGTTCCCGGGTGGGCCCAGGCGGCGCGGATCTCGGACCAGCGCCAAGCCACGCGAGGCAACATGCCGATGCGTTTGAGCATGGGGATTTGCACGCCCAACTGCAACAGGCCACCGACCATCACCCCCACGGCCATGGCGTAAATCGGCTCAATGCCCATGGACTCAAACGCCGGTGCGCCCAGCCAAGCCGCGGCGATCATGGACAGGTTGAGCAAAACCGGCGTGGCCGCGGGCGCGGCGAAATGCTTCCAGGTGTTCAAAATGCCGGCCGACAGCGCCACCAGCGACATGAAACCGATGTAGGGAAAGATCCAGCGCGTGAGCAGCACCGCGGCGTCGTAGCCCTCTGGGCTTTGCTGCAAGCCACTGGCCATGGCCCAAACCAGCCAAGGAGCCCCCACCACACCGGCGATACAGGTGAGGAACAAGACCCAGAACAGGACCGTGGCGATTTGACTGACCAACACGCGGGTGGCGTCATCGCCCTCGGTGGCACGCAAGCCCGCGAGCACAGGCACAAAGGCTTGGCTGAACGCCCCTTCGGCAAACAGGCGGCGAAACATATTGGGAATACGGAACGCGACGTTGAATGCGTCGGTCATGGGTGTGGCGCCGAACATGGTGGCCATGAGCAACTGGCGCACCAAACCCGTGATGCGCGAGGCCAGGGTCAGGACTGAGACCAAAGAGGCGGATTTGAAGAGCGACACGCCGCACAGTGTAGCCCCTGTTCAAGGGCCCACGGCCGTGCTAAAATCGTCGGCTTTGCTGGCAACATCTCCAAACATTTAAGGAATATTCATCATGGCAACCAAGCCGAAGAAAAAGAACCCACGACTGGCCTCCGGTCGTAAACGCGTCCGCCAGGACATCAAAATCAACGCTGCGAACACCTCGCTGCGCTCCAAATACCGCACCGCTGTCAAGAACGTCGAAAAAGCCGTTCTGGGCGGCGACAAGGCCAAAGCCACCGAACTGTTTGCCAAAATGCAACAGGTCGTGGACACGATCGCCGACAAAGGCATCTTCCACAAGAACAAAGCCGCACGCGACAAGAGCCGCCTGTCGGCCAAAGTCAAGGGTTTGGCTGCCGCCTAACCCCGCCCGGGCCTCACGGCCCGCCGTTTGAACCGGGTGCGCTGCCAGCAAAACCCCAAAAAGCCGCTTCTAGGAGCGGCTTTTTTTCGTCTGTGAACTGCTTCGTGCCTCGCAGTGACGGTTACTTGACTTGGAGTTGGTTGTCGCGTGCGAAGTGCATGACGAAGTCCCAAGCCATGGGTTCGGCTTCGCGCAGGTCGACGTGGACGATGACGCACTTGACCCCGTCGATGGTGTTGGGCACACACCAAGGGGAGTAGCTCAGGTGGCTGCCGGGTTGGGCGCCACCGGGGCGGAATTGGCTCATCACACCGGCCAGCCGTTCGGCCCAATCGCTGGGGCGAAACGTGCGGCCATCGAGCGTTAGCCCTTGGATGTACACGTGCTGTGCGGTCGGAGAAACCATCGTCGCAGGCCTTTGGGTGAAAGGCTCGGGTTGGGTTGAACACGCACCGCTGAGCCGGGATCGCAGGTCAGCGGCGGGGTTCTGGTATTGTATCTTATATAAGAGTTAAGGCACTCAATGCCGCTGTGTATGGGCACCGTCGCGCTGGCCCTAAAATCACGCCTCAGCGGCTCAACTTTCGTTGAGCCGATTTCTTTTGTTGGCCTTGCCGGAGTCTTTGTATGAGCATTCCTACCTCGCCCCACGTCATGAACACCTATGGCCGCTTGCCGATCGCGCTCACGCACGGCCAAGGCTGCCGAGTGTGGGACACCGAAGGCCGCGAATACCTCGACGCCTTGGCCGGCATCGCGGTCAACACCTTGGGGCACGCCCACCCCAAGCTGGTGCCCGCGCTGCAGGAGCAAGTGGCAACCATGATCCACTGCTGCAATTACTACCACGTGCCCGACCAAGAGCGCTTGGCGCAGATGCTGGTCGAGCGCTCGGGCATGACCAACGTCTTCTTTTGCAACAGCGGCTTGGAGGCCAACGAGGCGGCCTTGAAACTCGCGCGCAAATTCGGCCACGACAAAGGCATCGATCGCCCCGAGGTGGTGGTGTTCGAAGGCGCTTTTCATGGCCGCAGCATCGCCACACTCAGCGCCACCGCCAACCCCAAGATCCACGCTGGCTTCACGCCCCTCATGGAAGGGTTTGTGCGCGTGCCACGCAACAACATCGAAGCGCTCAAACGCGCCACGGCAGGCAACACCAACATCACCGCCGTGTTTTTTGAAGCGATCCAAGGCGAAGGCGGTATCCACCCGATGACCATGGATTTCATGCGCGAACTGCGCGCCCTGTGCGACGAGCGCGATTGGCTGTTCATGGTGGACGAGGTGCAGTGCGGCATCGGTCGCACCGGCAAATGGTTTGCCCACCAGTGGGCGGGTATCGTGCCCGACGTCATGCCGCTGGCCAAAGGCCTGGGCTCGGGCGTGCCGGTGGGCGCGGTCGTCACCGGACCCAAAGCGGCCACGATTTTTCAGCCAGGCAACCACGGCACCACGTTTGGCGGCAACCCCTTGGCCATGCGCGCGGGTGTGGAGACGCTGCGCATCATGGAAGAAGACGGTTTGTTGGCCAACGCCCAGCTTGTGGGTGAACACCTGCAACAGGCTTTGCGCCAAGGCCTGCAGGGCGTGGCCGGGCTGGTGGAGGTTCGCGGTTTGGGCCTGATGATCGGCGTGCAACTCGACCGCCCCTGCGGCGTGCTCACGCAGCGCGCCGCCGATGCGGGTCTGCTCATCAGCGTGACCGCCGACAGCGTCGTTCGCTTGGTGCCCCCGCTGATCATGACCATGGCCGAGGCCGACGAAGCGGCGCAGCGCTTGCTGCCCCTGATCCAACAATTCCTGAGCGAGTGAGCCCTTTGACCATGTCCATCCGTCACTACCTGCAATTCAAAGACCTCGGCACCGACGAATACGCTTACCTGCTGCAACGCGCGGCCTTCATCAAAGCCAAGTTCAAGGCGGTCGAGAAGTACCAACCCTTTGCCGACCCCGACCGCACGCTGGCCATGATTTTTGAAAAAGCCAGCACCCGCACCCGCGTGAGCTTTGAGGCCGGCATGTACCAAATGGGCGGCTCGGTGGTGCACCTGACCACCGGCGACAGCCAGCTGGGCCGCGCCGAGCCGATCGAGGACAGCGCCCGCGTGATCAGCCGCATGGTCGACTTGGTGATGATCCGCACCTTCGAACAAACCAAGATCGAGCGCTTTGCCGCGCACTCGCGCGTGCCGGTCATCAACGGCCTGACCAACGAATTCCACCCCTGCCAAATCTTGGCCGACATCTTCACCTTCATCGAGCAACGCGGCTCGATCCAAGGCAAGGTGGTGGCCTGGGTAGGCGACGGTAACAACATGGCCAACACCTGGTTGCAAGCCGCCGAAATTTTGGGCTTCAAGGTGCACATCAGCACACCGCGCGGCTACGAAGTCAACCCTGCGTTGGCCGGCATAACTGGCAACGACTGTTACCAAGTGTTCGATTCACCCCTAGACGCCTGTCGCGGTGCGGATCTGGTGACCACCGATGTTTGGACCAGCATGGGGTATGAGGCCGAGAACGAGGTGCGCCGCGCCGCCTTCAAACAATGGTGTGTAGACGAGGCCATGATGGCCGTGGCCAAACCCCAGGCGCTGTTCATGCACTGCCTGCCCGCGCACCGCGGCGAAGAGGTCAGCGCCGAGGTGATCGACGGCCCACAAAGCGTGGTCTGGGACGAGGCCGAAAACCGCATGCACGTGCAAAAAGCCCTGATGGAATACCTGCTGCTGGGCAAGCTGGCCTGAGCCCTACCCCTATGAGCGCGTGCACCACCTGCGGCGCGTGCTGCGCCAGCTTCCGTGTGGACTTCTCGGTGTTTGAAACCCAAGCCGAAGGCGGCAACGTGCCAGACGGTTTGTGCGTGCCCGTGACCGACAGCACCGCCCGCTTGCGCGGCACCGACCACAGCCCACCGCGCTGCGCGGCGCTCTACGGCAAGACTGGCGAAAAAGCGATCTGCGGCATTTACGAATGGCGCCCCAACCCCTGCCGCGAATTCGAAGAAGGCAGCGACGCGTGCGCACAAGCCCGGCGCCGCCACGGTTTGCCCGCTTTGCACACCCCACAACCATGAGCGCTTGCACCACCTGCGGAGCCTGCTGCCACAGCTACCGCGTTGAGTTTTCGGTCTACGAACTCGACAGCCTGGGTGGGCCAGTGCCCGAAGCCATGACCGAGGTGGTCAACGGATCGACCTGTCGCATGAAGGGCACTGGCGTGGTGCCGATTCGTTGCACCGCCCTGGAGGGCGAACTGGGCCAGCTGACCCTGTGCCGCATTTATGAGCAGCGCCCGTGCCCTTGTACCGAGCTCGAAGAAGGCAGTTATGGCTGTAACAAAGCCCGTGTTCGACACGGCTTGCCGCCCCTGGGCGAATGGTTGGGCAACTGACATGAACGCCTTGCTCGACGCCATCGCCCACGCCACGCCCAGCACCGAGGCGCAGCGCCTCTTCCACGGCCGAGGTGGCCGGTTCCCCGGCTGCGAAGACTGGCTGCTCGACTGGTACGCGCCCGTGTGGCTGCTCACCAAATTCGGTGAGGCCTCGGCGGAAGAACAGGTCGAACTGACACAAGCACTGAAAGCGCGCCAACAACAACTCGCGCCCGATCAGCCACTCAACGCCGTGCTGCAAAGCCGCGTGGCCGGTGGCAGCCACACGCAGGTGCTGGCCGGCACAGTGCCCGATCCGCACGTGGTGCGTGAAGACGGCGCGAGCTACCGCGTCAACCTGCTGCGCGGTCAAAACCACGGCTTGTTTTTGGACATGGCCGAGGGTCGGCGTTGGGTTCGAGCCAACGCCAGCCAAGCCCGCGTGCTCAACCTGTTCGCCTACACCTGCTCGTTTTCGGTGGCGGCCTTGCTCGGCGGTGCGAAATCGGTGGTCAACATCGACATGGCCCACCCCGCTCTGGCGACGGGCCAACAGAACCACCAACTCAATGGCATCACCCAAGGCGCAAAATTCCTCGGCCACGACCTGTTCAGCTCGTGGGGCAAGGTCTCGCGCTCAGGACCTTACGACTTGGTGATCGCCGACCCGCCGAGCTTTCAGAAAGGCAGCTTCGTGGCGGCCAAAGACTGGCCTCGCCTCTTGCGACGGATGCCCGATTTGTTGCGCCCGGATGGACGGGCCTTGCTCTGTTTGAACGCCCCCGAATTGCCCGAATCATTTTTGCGCAATCTGCTCGCCACCGAAGCGCCGGAGTTGGTGGTGGAACAACGCCTGCCCAACCCCGCGGTGTTCGCCGACGTCTCGCCCGACCGGGCGCTGAAGGTCTTGGTGGTGCGCGCTCCTCCCTTGCCCAACGGTGCTATCGTTTCAGGCAAATGAAAACGATTTGGGACATTTCCCCTCCCGTTCACGCTGGCGCCCCGGTCTTTCCGGGTGACACGGCTTACCAACAGCACTGGGTCGCCAGCATCGAGCCGGGTTGTCCGGTCAACGTGAGCGCCATCACCCTGTCGCCCCACGTCGGCGCGCACGCCGATGCACCGCTGCACTACGACCCCACGGGCGCGGCCATTGGGGCCGTGGACCTGCAGACCTTCATCGGCCCTTGCAGGGTCATCCATGCCATGGGCTGCGGGCCTTTGGTTCGGCCCGAGCATTTGGCGCACGCCATGACCGGTCTGCCCGAGCGCGTGCTCGTGCGCATGTACACGCGCATGCCGCAAGACCACTTCGACCTTGATCTGCCCGCCTTCGCGCCCGAGACGATCCGCTGGCTGGCCGACCGCGGCGTGGTGCTGGTGGGCACCGACAGCGCCAGCGTGGACCCCGCGAACAGCAAAACCTTGGACAGCCACCAGGCGCTGCGCCAGCGCGGCCTGCGCGTGCTGGAAAACCTCTGGCTCGACGAGGTACCCGAGGGCGATTACGAGCTGATCGCCCTGCCCCTCAAACTCACCACCGCCGACGCCTCGCCGGTGCGCGCCATCCTGCGTGCACTTTGAACCCCACACCGACCATGACCACTTTGTCAGACTGCCAGGCGTTGGACGCCCAAGACCCCTTGCGCTCGCTGCGCGACTTGTTTGCTTTGCCCGACGGCACCATTTACCTAGACGGCAATTCGCTGGGCATGATGCCGCGCACCACGCCCGAGCGCGTGGCCGATGTGGTCACGCGCGAATGGGGCCAAGACCTGATCCAAAGCTGGAACAAGGCCGGCTGGTTTGCCATGCCGCTGGCGGTGGGCGACAAAATCGCTCGCCTGATTGGTGCCGGCGCGGGTGAGGTGGTGGCCGCCGACAGCACGTCCATCAACCTGTTCAAGGTGCTGAGCGCGGCCATCCACATCGCGCAAGCCGACGCGCCGCAGCGCACGAAAGTCGTGAGCGAGCGCAGCAACTTCCCCACCGACCTCTACATCGCCGAGGCGCTGTGCCAGCAACACGGCCTGGAACTGGTGCTGGTCGAGACCGAAGACATCGCTGAGTCGCTGAGCGCCGACGTGGCGGTTCTGATGCTCACGCACGTGAACTACCGCACTGGCGCCATGCACAACATGGCCGCTGTGACGGCCGCCGCGCACGCCGAAGGTATCTTGACCGTGTGGGACCTGGCGCACAGCGCAGGTGCAGTGCCGGTGGATTTGCGTAGCGCGAAGGCTGACTTCGCGGTGGGCTGCGGCTACAAATACTTGAACGGCGGGCCCGGCGCGCCGGCCTTTGTGTGGGTCAACCCCCAACACGCCGACCGTTGTTGGCAACCGCTGGCCGGCTGGTGGGGCCACGCCGCGCCTTTTGCCTTCACGCCCGATTACCAGCCCGCCGCGGGCATCGCCCGTTACCAATGCGGCACGCAGCCCATGATCAGCTTGGCTGCGCTGGATTGCGGCGTGGATACGCTGCTGGCCACTGAGGCGCTGGGCGGCATGGCCGCCTTGCGCACCAAGTCGTTGGCGCTCACCGACCTGTTCATCCGATTGGTGGAAGAACGTTGCGACGGTCACGGCTTGGGCTTGGCCACACCGCGCGAACACGCGCAGCGCGGATCGCAGGTGTGCCTGAGTAGACAAGAAGGCGCCTACGCCATCGTGCAAGCGCTGATCGCGCGCGGCGTGGTGGGCGACTTCCGCGCGGGCGACGGTGGGCGTCACCCCGATATCCTGCGCTTTGGTTTCACGCCGCTGTACATCGGCTTTGAAGACGTGTGGAACGCGGTGGAACACCTGCGCCAGGTGCTGCACAGCGGCGAGTGGCAAGATGCCCGTTTTGCGCGGCAACACGCTGTCACCTGAAAGCCCTTTCCCATGCAACTGAACATCAACGGCCAAAGCCAAACCACCCAGGCCGACCCCAACACCCCGCTGCTGTGGGTGCTGCGCGATGAGCTGAACCTGACCGGCACCAAATTTGGCTGCGGCATCGCGGCCTGTGGAGCTTGCACGGTGCATGTGGACGGCCAGCCTGTGCGTTCTTGCGTGATGCCCGTGTCTGCCATGGCGAACCAAAACATCCTCACCATCGAGTCCTTGGGCACAGCGGAAAATCCCCACCCGCTGCAAACCGCGTGGATCGCCGAGCAGGTGCCGCAATGCGGTTATTGCCAAAGCGGCATGTTGATGGCCGCGGCCGCTTTGCTCAAAAATAAGCCCGAGCCCAGCGACGCCGATATCGACGAGGCCATGACCAACCTGTGCCGCTGCGGCACTTACCAACGCGTGCGCGCCGCCATCCACCGAGCGGCGGCCGAGATGAAGAAAGGCGGTGCCGCATGAAGCGCCGCACCTGGATCTTGAGTGCACTGGGCGCCACCGGCGCGCTGGTGGTGGGCTGGAGCGCCCTGCCCGCGCGCTCGCGAATGGGGTCGCCCGAACTGATGCTGCCCACCGAAGGCGATGTGGCCTTGAACGGTTGGATCAAAATCGCCGCCGACGGTTCGGTGGTGCTGGCCATGCCGCGCAGCGAGATGGGCCAAGGCGTGCACACCGCGCTGGCCATGTTGGTGGCCGAAGAACTGGACGTGCCGCTGGGCCGCGTGCGCTTGGAGCAAGCCGGGCCCGACAGCATTTACGGCAACGTGGCCATGCTGGTGGCCAGCCTGCCGCTTCACCCGCTGGACAGCGAGGGCGAACACAAACCCGTGAAGATCAAAGCCGCGCAATGGATCGTGGGCAAGATCGCGCGCGAGCTCGGCATCAACGCCACAGGCGGCTCGTCGAGCATCGCCGACTTGTGGGACCCGCTGCGCATGGCCGCAGCCACCGCGCGCGCCAGCTTGGTGCAAGCCGCCGCCACTGCTTGGCAAGTGCCCGCCAGCGAGATCACCGTGCGCGAGGGTCTGATGCAACACGCTTCGGGCCGCAGCGCGCACTTCGGCCTGATGGGTGCCGCCGCCGCGGGCCAAACGCCCAATGACGTGCAGCCCAAAGCCCGCGCAGACTGGCAGCTGATTGGCCAACGCGCCCCACGCAGCGACATTCCCGCCAAGGTGAACGGCCAAGCGGTGTTTGGTTTGGACGTGCGCCGGCCCGGGATGCTGTTCGCCGCCGTACGAATGAACCCGGTGCTGGGTGGCGCCGCCCCCAGCATCGACCCGGCGCCCGCTCTGGCTTTGCCCGGCGTGAGCCGGGTCGTGCCCTTGGACGCTTGGGGTGGCGGGACCGGTGGCTTGGCCGTCGTGGCCATCAACACCTGGCAAGCGCGCCAAGGCGCCCAAGCCTTGCAGCCGCAGTGGCCCGCCGCCGACGCCACCGCGCCCGACACGAAACGCATCCAAACCGAGTTGCTACAAGCGCTCAACACCGAGAGCGGCCACACCTTCCACGAACAAGGCAAAGCCACCTTGGCCGAGCGCGCCGCGGTCACGCGCATCGACGCGCTGTACCAAGCGCCCTACTTGGCCCACGCCACCTTGGAGCCCATGAACTGCACCGCGCAGGTCATCAACGGCAAGGTCGAGCTCTGGGTGCCCACCCAAGTGCCAACCTTGGCGCGCGCCATGGCCGCCCAAGTGGCGGGCGTGAATGAAGACGACGTGACTGTGCATGTCACGCTGCTCGGCGGTGGCTTTGGCCGCCGCTTGGAAGTGGACTTCGTGGGCCAAGCCGTGCAAGTGGCCATGGCTTGCAACGGGGCGCCCGTGCAGTTGGTGTGGTCTCGCGAAGAAGACACCACCCACGACTTCTACCGCCCTATGCACCTGGCCAAGTTCCAAGCCTCGCTGGACGAACAAGGCGAGGTCAACAGCTTGCGCATCAAGTCGGCTGGCGACGCCATCACGCCGCGCTGGATGGCGCGGGCCGCGCCGCACCTCTCGGGCCCCGTCGATATGCCCGACAAAACCGCCTCCGAAGGCCTGTTCGACCTGCCCTACGGTTTTGTGAGCCAACACATGAGCCACGTGGCCACTCACTCGGGCGTGCCGGTGGGTTTTTGGCGGTCGGTCGGCCATTCACACAACGCATTTTTCTCAGAGAGCTTCATCGATGAACTGGCCGCGGCCACGAAGCTAGACCCACTGGCCTTTCGCTTGAAGTGGCTCCAGGACGCGCCGCGCTACGCGGCGGTGCTGCAATTGGCGGCCGACCAAGCGGGCTGGGGCAAACCCATGCCAGCGGACCGTGCCCAAGGCATCGCGCTGCACAAGTCCTTTGGGTCCATCGTGGCGCAAGTGGCCGAGGTCTCGCTGGAGCAAGGCGAGGTCCGTGTGCACCGCGTGGTGTGTGCGATCGACTGCGGCACGGTGGTCAACCCCGACACTGTGGCGCAGCAAATGGAAAGCAGCGTGGTGTATGCGCTGAGCGCCGCGCTGTACGGGCAGATCGACATCGTCGGTGGTGTGGTGCAGCAAAGCAATTTCCCCGACTACCGCTTGCTGAGCTTGGCGCAAACCCCGGTGGTGCAAACCCACATCGTGCCCAGCACCCGCCACCCCGCAGGCGTGGGCGAACCGGCCGTGCCGCCGCTGGCCCCTGCCGTAGGCAACGCGCTGTTCGCCCTCACCGGCAAACGTGCGCGGGCTTTACCTTTCGTGGTTTAAGGTCAGGCTGAATACAACCACGGCTGGTCCATCAGCCGTTCACCCATGAGCCGCAAGGCCACGTTGCGGCCGAGGGCCACCACGCCTTGGGCGTGGAAGATCTGGCCGTTGCGGATGGCGCGGGCTTGCACTTGGGCGTTGCGCGCCCAGCGTTGTTCGGCGTAGCGTTGCAGTTGCTCGGGCACGGTGGCGCCCGACAGGCTCAGGCACTGCGCCAAGGCCTCAGCGTCTTCAATGGCCATGCCCGCGCCCTGCGCCAAATACGGCCGCATCGGGTGCGCCGCGTCGCCGAGTAAAGCCACGCGGCCTTGGGCCATTTGGCTGGCGTGGCTCATGGGTGCGCGGTCGTGCAAGGCCCACAAGCGCCATTCGGACACGGCCTCCAAGCGCTCGCGCAGCGCGGGCGCCACCGCGCCCATGGCGCTGAGCAAAGCCTGTCTGTGACCGGCGTGGTCCCAGCTGTTGGCTTGCTCGGGGCGTTCGCCGTGCACGATGGCCACCAGGTTCAAGGCCCGACCGGCCTGCACCGGGTAATGCACCACGTGCAAGCGCGGCCCCATCCACACACTGACCTGATCGCTGCGCAGGTGCGCGGGCCAATCGGCTTGCGGCACCAAGGCGCGGTAGGCCAAGTGGCCGCTGAAGCGGGCCGGCCCATCGGCGAGCAACTGCTGGCGCAGCGGGCTCCACACCCCATCGGCCGCCACCAAGGCCACGACCGCGATGCGCTCGCCGTTGGCCAAGCCCACGTCTAGCCCCTGGGCATGCTCATGCCAATGCGTCACCGCTTGGCCCAAGCGCAGCTGCGCACCTGCCGCTAGCGCAGCGCGATGCAAGAGGCCGTGCAAATCGGCGCGGTGAATGGTGGCGTAAGGCGCACCGTATTGCGCGATGGCGCGTTCACCCAATGGCAGCGTGCCCAAGAGGGCGCCGCTGTGGGCGTCGAAACTCTGCAAGCGCATGGGGAAAAACGCCACCTGCGCCAAAGCCTCTCCCAAGCCCCAGGCTTGCAAGCGGCGCGTGGCGTTGGGCCCTAGCTGCACGCCCGCCCCCACTTCGCTGAGCACGGCGGCTTGTTCGGCCACGGTGACCGGCACGCCTTGGCGCGCGCAAGCCAAGGCCGCGGCCAGGCCTCCGATACCCCCACCTGCAATGAACAACTCGCCCGTCATGGCGCCATTGTGCCGCTTGCGCTCACCCATGCATCAAGGCTGAATCCAATCACAGCGGCCCTGCGCGGAAGCCAAACCGCGAAAGTCGCTGGTCCAAGCCAAGGTGGCGGTGTTGATTTGGATGCGCTCGTTGTCCAAGGCGGTGAGGATCCAGGTGTCGCGCACATCAAAGGTATAGACCTTCACACCGTCGATGCTGACCGCCTTGATGCGCCGCTGGTCGTACTCAATGGCCACCGTTCGGGGCCACACGGTTTGCGCGGGCATGTACACCGCTTCGCACAACATCGCGGCTTGGCCGGTGTTGGGTTGGTTGGCGTTGGCGGGCACAGGCCACTGCAACGCAGCCGCGAAAACGCTGATCATGAGGGTGGTTTGGTGGATTTGCATGGGGGTTTTGCAGTGACCGATCAGGATGCGATGGGGTGATTAAACATCCATAATGTTTGTACACCAAACCCTCGGCCCACGTCGGAGAAGCTCCATGACCGCTGACGAACGCGACCAACTGACGCACTTTTTGAGAACCTTGCGCCAACAAAGGGGTCATTCCAAAGACCCTGTGGCCGATGCGCTGATTCGGGACGCGCTGGCGCAGCAACCCGACGCCCTGTACCGACTGGTGCAGCGCTGCATGGCCTTGCAACTGGCTTTGGACGCCGCCACCGCACAAGCCAATGGTTCGTTGGCGTCGGGTGAGGCCTCAACGGCCAGCGCGACACCCAACGACTGGGCGCGAGGACTGTTGACGCAAGTCGGCGGCACGGCACTGGGGGTGACTGCAGGGGTGGTGGCCGGCGGCTGGTTGCTGCAAGGTCTATCCGACGACAGCTTTTGGGATGGGGACATCGCATGAAAATACCGCAACCGAATCACCAGTCCAAAAGCTTAGAGGACGTGGTGCTCAAATTCATCGAGCGCAACAACCGCGCCATCTGGGTGGCCATTGCGCTGTTGGCGGTGGTCGTGGTGATCGCCGTGAACTAGCGGCTGACGGCCAAGCCCATGGCCACACCGCCAAACAAATCACCCTCAACCAGTGCAACCCCAGGGAACTCGGCTTGCAAGGCGACTTGGAAGGTGCTGAGCGCCGAGGAGCCACCGGTGAGGTAGATCGCATCCAGCGAGGCATTGCCCAAACCAGCGGCCCGAACACATTCGCGCGCGCAGGCCACGGTGCGTGCCAACAGCTCGCGCAGTTGCAGTTGCAGGTCGTTCACGCCCATGAGCGCTTGCAAACCAGGCTCCAGCAAGGACAAGTTGATGGTCGTCTCGGCTCTCGAGACCGAACAACGGATCTTGGCCTGCTCCACCTCGTGCGCCATCAGGTGCCCATGGCGCTCGGTCAAGACACGCATCAGGCGCTCGTGCAAATGCGGGTCGCTGTAGTTGCTGCGCAGGGTCTTGGCGTGGGAGATGGCCCGCGGCTGGTACTGCCAGTGGATCAAGTGCCACGAAGCCAAATCAAAAAACACGCGGCTGGGCACTTCGCGCCCATCGGGGCCTTGGTGCTTGTGGCCCAACAAGTGCATGACCTGCGACAAATTCAATTGCCGGTCGTAATCGGTACCACCGATGTGCACGCCGGTGGTGGCCAAGATGTCGCTGCTGCGCTCGGCGCGCCTCATGCGATCAGGCCCCAAACGCACCACCGTGAAGTCCGAAGTGCCACCACCCAAATCGACCACCAATACGGTGCTCTCACGCGTCAAGCGCTGTTCGTGGTCGAGTGCCGCGGCGATGGGCTCCAGCTGAAACGACACCTCGTCAAAGCCCACCGCTTGCGCCGCTTCTCGCAGTGAGGCCTCGGCCTGCGCATCGCGCAGCGGATCGTCGTCCACGAAGTGCACTGGGCGGCCCATCACCACGCGCCGTGGTATCTGGCCGAGTTGCTGTGTGGCGCGTTCGCGCAAAGTGGCCAAAAAGGTGCCGATGATGTCCTGAAAACTGATCTGTTCGTGACCGATTTGCGTGGTCTCATGCAAGAGCGGGCTGCCCAACAAACTTTTGAGCGAGCGCATCAAGCGGCCCTCGGTGCCCTCCAAATACTGCGCCACCGCATCGCGCCCAAAGTGGGTGCGTTGCTGCTCCGAGTTGAAGAACACCGCTGTGGGCATGGCCAAGGCGCCATCCTCCAAGGCAATGAGCTGGGCGGCACCTTGATGGCTGCGCCAAGCCACGGCGGAATTGGAGGTGCCGAAATCGATGCCGAGCGTGCCTGGTGGGGAAAGTGCCATCAAGAAGGGTCGGGGCGTTAAGGCAGCACGCGGTCGATCACCAACTTGACGTCCTGCGACCCCACCGCCACCCCCACCAACCGGCCTTCCATGTCACCGGGCTGCGCGATGGGGTTGCCCGACGCCGAAATGCGGGCCAACAACACCACCTCTTTGTGCTTGGACAGCGTGTTGTCGGGGCTCATGGCCATGCTGTCGTCCAGCCGGAATTGAAACGGAAACGCGCCCAAGGCCACGCGCGCCGCGGCCACTGGTGGACCACCTTCGCCAGCGCGAGCGATCAGGTAGATGGTGCTTTGTGCATTCAATTGGGCTTTGAGCGCAGGGGCCACGTCCACACTGCCGCCCACGCTGGCCGCTGAGGCCGCTGGGCCTGCTGGCCCATTGCTCAAGCCGGCCAAGCGCTGGGCTTCGTTGCGCATGCGCAAGATCTCTTGCGCATAAAAGGTATCGGGTGGCATCAGCCGCTGGAGTCGGTCAAGAAACGCCACCGCTTCGGCGTATTGCTCGTTTTGAAAAGCGTGAATGCCCGCCAACTCCAAACCTTTGGGGTCGTTCGGATCGGCTTGCAAGGCCTTGTTGACCATCGCGATGGGCTCACCCGCCATGACCATGTCGGTGCTCATGGCCAGGGCCTCGGCGTAAGCCGTCATCACCGCGGGTTTGTTGGGCGACAGTGCCAAGGACTTTTCAGCCGCCTTCAGCGCCTCAGGCCAGCGACCCACCATGGCGTTGGCGGTGATCATCGCTTCCCAGATGTCGGCGTCGTTGGGGTTGGCTTGGGCGCGCGCCTCCATGCGCTCAATCATTTGCAGCATATCCGCTTCGCTTGGTTGTTCGCTCAACTCGGTGTTCGGCTGCCCTCCCGCCATGGCGGTGAGCGCGTTGGGGTTGCCCAGCCAAGCGTAAAGGCCGATGGCGGCCACGGGCAACACCAGGGCCAGAGCGAAACCGAGTCGACGGCTGGCCACGGGCGCGGCCACGCGCTCTTCTTGTGCCAAGGCATCTTCGGCGGCGCGCGTCTCCAGCTCCAGCTTGCTGGCCAAAAACTGTTCTGGCGTGAGTTGCGTGTTGGAGAGCTCGTTGTTGAGGTCTTTCATCTGGTCGCGGTAAACGGCCAAGTTGATGTCCCGGCGAGCGGCTTGTCTGCGCTCCACAGTGCTGCTGCGCATCAGGAATGGCAACACAAACGCCAAGGCGAGAGCAACAGCGGCCGCTGCAGCGGCCCAAAACAGGGTGACGGACCAAAACGAATTCATGGTTTTTCTTCTAGCAGGCGGGCCGCAGCGGCGATCTGTTCATGGGAAACCGGTGCACTTTTGAAGGTGCGGCGCGCGCGCAGGGCCATGAACCAAATCAACACACCGAAACCCAAAAACACAAACGGACCGACCCACAACAGATAGGTCAAGGGTTTGAAGGGGGGACGGAACAAGACAAAGTCGCCGTAGCGCGAGGTCAGGAAATCCAGCACCTCTTGGTCGGTCTTACCCGCCTTCATCAATTCGCGAATCTCTTGGCGCATGTCACCCGCCAACTCGGCTGGGGACTCGGACAAGGCTTCGTTTTGGCAAACCACGCAACGCAACTCGCGCGACAGCAGCATGAGGCGCGACTCGATTGCCGCATCGGCGAACATCGGCTGCGCAATAAGTGCCGCCGGAGGGTCTGGCTGCGGGGTCGGGTTGGCCCACACAGGCTGGGCCGCAGAGACGGCCAGCACCACGGCCACGGACACATGCTTCATAAAACGGACCGTCATGCGCCCAACTCCTTGAGTTTGGGTACGAATTTGTTGCGCCAAACATCGATGTCAATAGGACCCACGTGTTTGAGCCGCACGGTACCCAACTGGTCAATCAGGTAGGTCTCTGGGGTGCCGGTCACCCCCCAGTCGATCCCCACCCGCCCAGACAGGTCGTCGGGCACGGCCACATAGGGGTTGCCGGTTTGGATGAGCAAGCGCTCGGCTTCGCGGTTCTTGTCTTTCCAGTTGAGCCCCACGATGGGCGGCGCTTTTTGGCTGTCGGCCAAGGCCATCAGCAATTGGTGTTCGACTTTGCAGGACACGCACCACGGCGCCCAGACATTGAGCAGCCACACCTGGCCCTTCATGTCGGTGGTGCTGAAGGCCTTATCGGCCTGGCCCACCACGGGCAAGGTGAACACGGGCGCGGCCTTGCCGATGAAGGGCGAAGGCACTTCGCGGGGATTGAGGAACAAACCCTTGGCGAAGAAGCCCACCAACACACAGAAAAAAACCAGCGGAAGCCACCTTTTCATGGGTCAAGCTCCTTGGGTGTTCGCAGCCGCCGCGGGCACGCGCACCTTGGCGCCGATGCGGTAGCGCCGATCCGACGCGGCCAAGAAGCCCCCCACGACCATGAAGAAGGCACCCAACCACAGCCAGTTGATGAAGGGCTTGTGGTACAAGCGCACCGCCCAACTGGTGAGCTCGTTGTTCAAGGGCTCACCCAGCGAAACGTAGAGGTCACTGGTCAAACTGGGGCGAACCGAGGCCTCGGTCATCACCGAGCCCGATCGGTTGTACACGCGCTTGGCCGGGTAGAGCGTGAACCGATCCACGCCATTCTTGGACACCACGACGGTGCCACGGGTGGCCTCGTAATTGGGACCGGAGTAGTTTTCGGTGCCCTTGAAGGTCAAGGTGTAACCAGCGATCTGCGCTTGGTCGCCAACGTTCATGCGTACGTCGAGTTCTTGTTCGTAGTTGACCACCATGGTGATGCCCGCCACACCAATGGCCAAGCCCAAGTGGGCCAAATGCATGCCCCAAAAGGCCCGCGGCAGGGTGAACAACTGGTTGACGCTTTTGACGCGCTCACGGAAGGCGATCAGCACCGTCAACACGATCCAAGCCGACAAGCCCAAGCCCAGCACGGCCCAAGGCTTGTAGCCCTCCAAGGTCAGCGGCAGCAGCAAGCCCGTGGCCACGGCAATGGCCAGCGCCCACTTGAGCCTTTGCACCAGATCGGGCACCTCATCGCCTTTCCAGCGCATCAAGGGGCCAACGCCCATCAAGAAGAGCGCTGGCGTGATCAATGGCACGAACACCGCATTGAAGTAAGGTGGACCCACCGAGAGCTTGCCTAAGCCCAAGGCATCAATGAACAGCGGGTACAACGTGCCCAGTAGCACGGCTGCGACCGAGGCCACCATCATGACGTTGTTGGCCAAGAGCATCGATTCGCGCGAAAACCAAGTGAAGGCACCACCGGCCACCATGCGCGGCGCACGCCAAGCAAACAGGGCGAGCGAGCCGCCCACCACCACCAGCATGAAACCCAAAATGAAGGCGCCGCGCTGCGGGTCAACCGCGAACGCATGCACCGACGACAGCACGCCTGATCGCACCAAGAAAGTGCCCAGCAGCGAGAGCGAGAAGGTCATGAGCGCCAGCAACACGGTCCAAGCCTTGAAGGCGCCGCGTTTTTCCGCCACCGCCAAAGAGTGGATCAAGGCGGTGCCCGCCAACCAAGGCATGAAGGACGCGTTTTCCACCGGGTCCCAGAACCACCAGCCGCCCCAGCCCAGTTCGCGGTAAGCCCACCAACTGCCCAGCGCCACACCCAAGCTCAGAAACGCCCAAGCCACCGTGGCCCAAGGCCGCGACCAACGCGCCCACGCCGCGTCCAGTCGGCCCGACAACAAGGCCGCTACCGCGAAAGCAAACGCCACCGCGAAGCCCACGTAGCCCATGTAGAGCATGGGCGGGTGGATGATCATTCCCCAGTCCTGCAGCAAGGGGTTCAGGTCACTGCCATCGGCAGGGCCAGGAAACTGACGCAAAAACGGGCTGGAGGTGATCAGCAGCATGGACAAGAAACCGACCGAAATCAGGCCCAAGACACCGAGCACGCGCGCCACCATTTCTTCGGGCAGGGTGCGCGAGAAGATGGCCACTGCGCTGGTCCAGACGGCCAAGATGAGCGACCAAAACAGCAGCGAGCCCTCGTGCGAGCCCCAGGTCGCGGTCAGCTGATAAAAGGCCGGCAAGTTGGAATAGGAGTTGCGGGCCACGTTGATGACCGTGAAGTCGTTGGTCAAAAACGAATAGGCCAAGCACAAGTAGGCAATCAAGACGAAGGTGAACTGACCAAAGGCCGCTGGACGCGCTACCGACATCCAGGTCAGGTTGCCACGCTGCGCCCCCACCAGCGGAAGCACCGCCTGGGTCAGGGCCAGCAACAAGGCCAAAATAAGAGCAAGGGTGCCAATTTCGGGGATCATGAACAACTTTCTAAAAGGGCCGCGAGTGCGCTGATCGCGTCAATACGACTTCAAGGTTTTGCCGGCATTTTTGGCCTGTTCCAAGGCTTGGGCGGCTTCCGGTGGCATGTAATTTTCATCGTGCTTGGCCAGCACGCGGTTGGCGGTGAACAGCCCGTCCGGGCCCAGCTTGCCATCGGCCACCACGCCTTTGCCCTCAGCGAACAAATCCGGCAGGATGCCGGTGTAAACGGCGGGTATCACCTGCACGGTATCCGTCACGATAAAACGGGTGGTCAGGCCGTCGGGTTCACGTTGGACACTGCCCTCTTTCACCAAACCGCCGATGCGAAAAACCCGGTCATCTGGCGCTTTGCCCTGATGAACCTCGGTCGGCGAAAAAAAGAACACCAAGTTGGATTGAAAAGCGTTGAGCACCAAGGCCGTGGCACCGCCCAAACCCAACAACGCCACCGCAATGATGGAGAGTTTCTTGTAGCGAGACTTCATGGCTGTGTTTCCTCTGGTGACGAATCCCATTGCTGCATGCGCGCGAGTCGTTGGCGAGACAGCGCGACCGATCGACGCAACCAAACGACTTCGATCAGCACGCACATCGCGGTGACGCCGAAGGCGCTCCAGACGAAGAAGCCCCGCCCACCCATGCTCCAAAAATCAGACCAGCTGGCCCATTCCATATCAAGAACCCTCACTCAAGATGTTGTTGACCCACTCGGTTTTTCGCTCGCGCTCCAAAATCAGCCGTCGCACCCGCACCAAGGTCACTGCGATGGCGTAAGCCCAAGCGGCTAAGGTCATGGTCATCATGCCTTGGAGCATGGTAGCGGCCATTTTGGGCGCGTGCGTGAAGCCCACCGAAGACCCCTGGTGCAGGGTGTTCCACCAGATCACGGAGAAATAGATGATGGGCACATTGATCACGCCAATTAGGGTCAACAAAGCCCCCGCGCGGTCGCTGCGTTTGACGTCGTCGATCGCCGACCACAGCGCCACGGTGCCTATGTAGAGGAACAGCAAAATCAAGGTCGAGGTCAGGCGCGCATCCCAAACCCACCAAGTGCCCCACATGGGTTTGCCCCAAACCGCACCCGTCCACAGCGCCACGAAGGTGAACATGGCGCCGGTGGGCACCAAGGCGCGCATCATCAAGAACGGCAGGCGCGCATTGAACGCCAAACCGATGGCCCCCCAAAACGCCATGGCCAAGTAAATCAGCATGCCCATCCAAGCCGCGGGCACGTGAATGAAGATGATGCGGTAGGCCTCACCTTGCTGGAAGTCGGTGGGCGCCACAAAAAAACCAATGTACAAGCCCACCACCGTCAGAATGGCCGCCGTCCATGCGAACCAGGGCGTGGCCTTACCCGCCAAGTGGTAGAAGGTGAAGGGGGATGCGAAGTGAAAAAATTTCATTCCAAAGACACTCTCAAGGAAGCGGCTGCGATCCAAGGCGCAACCAACAAAGACACCAATAAAAAAGCCCCCAGCAAAGACAGGTGCGCCTCGGCACCCGTGCCCGCCATCACGCCGTCCACCGCACCCGCGCCAAAAATCAGGGCTGGGATGTACAGCGGCAAAATCAACAGGGTCAGCAACACGCCGCCGCCGCGCAAACCCAGCGTCAGCGCCGCACCGGCAGCGCCCAACAAAGACAAAATGGGCGTACCCAACATCAATGAAAACACCAACACGGCAATGGCGTCATTCGTGAGGTTGAACTGTATGCCCAATACCGGGGCTATCAGCAGCAGCGGAATGCCATAAATCAGCCAATGCGCCGTGGCCTTGCCCAGCACCAACAGCACGGTGGACGCGGGCGAAAGCACCATCTGCTCCAAGCTGCCGTCGCGGTGGTCGTCTTCAAACAAACGCGACAAAGACAGCAAAGAAGCCAAGGTCGCCGCCACCCACAAGACCCCGGGCCCAATGCGCTGCAGCAACTCGGGCTCGGGCCCCACGCCCAGCGGAAACAGGCTGGAGACCATGACAAAGAAAAACACTGCGATCAGCCAATCGCTGCGACGCCGACCCGCCAGGGTCAGGTCGCGCAACAGAACGTTCCAAAAAAACAAGCCCATCTCAGGGTCTTTCTGGCGGGTTAACGGGCGGTGCGGCCGATGGGCCCACCACCAAACCCTGCACATCGACGCCAGCCAGGTTCATCACCTGGTGGGTGGTGGCCACCACCATGCCGCCGGCGCTCAGGTGTTCACGGATCAGCCCCTCCACCAAGGCGACGGCGAGAACATCCAGACCCGTGAGGGGCTCGTCCATTATCCAAAGATGAGCCTGTGCGAGCAGCAAAGCCGTCAAAGCCACCCGGCGGCGCTGCCCGAACGACAAAGCGCGGCAAGGTAAATCGAGGCATCGCGAGAGGCCCAAGCGCTTGAGCGTGGCCAACGCGGGGCCGTGCTCAAAGGCCCGACCGTGCAAAGTCCCGTGAAAACGCAGGTTTTCGACGGGGTTGAGGTCGTCTTTGATGCCGTTGGCGTGGCCCAAGTAAGCCATTTCTCGGTGGTAGCGGTCTCGGCAACGCGAGATGGGCTCGCCGCGCCAACGCACCTCACCTTCGTCTGGCCGGCCCAGACCGGTCAACAAGCGCAACAAACTGGTCTTGCCCTGGCCATTGCCCCCCTGCACCAGCAGCAGTTGTGCATCGCTCAGGCCAAAATTCAGACCCTTGAACAGCAGCCGCTCGCTGCGTTCGCAAGCGAGGTCGTGAACCGAAAGGGTGGGGGTCAGCACAGGGTCAGTCATCAAAATGGGTGGGGTATCGGCGAGTCATGAAACAATACCTTGGGTACTGAGTGCAAATAACAAACATGCTTGTTTCGCTATCCGATGCTTTTGTCGATTGTAGGTTCCCTCCTGTATTGACCCCTGACCCCATCGGGCCAAGGCTGAACACCCGATTGAAGGCCCCCGTTTTGCTAGAGATTGACCACCATGACCAACATGCCACCACAGGGTTTTTCGCGTCTGCGCAAATGGCTGATTTATTTGGCCATCACCACCGGCGTTTTGGCGCTGGTTTGGAGCCAACTGCCGCGCAGCCCCTACTCGACCGACCTGAGCCGCATCGGGCAAGGACAACCCGCGATGGTGCTGGCCTACGACATCCAATCCATGGGGGGCATGGCGGTCATGGGCATGATGGACGACTTGCGTGGCGAATATGCCGATCGCATCGCCTTTTTGGTAGCCCCTTTGGGGGCCCCGCAGGGTGAAGCGTTTGGCCGTCGCTTCAATTTGGACAATGGTTCGGTGGTGTTGTTCTCGGCCCGGGGCGTGGCCGTGAACACGGTCCACCTGCCCGCCGACACCGCTGCATTGAAGCTGGCGCTGGATGACCTGCTCATTCGGGCTGGCGAATAACCGAAAGGGCAAACACCACAAATGGGCCGCTTTACGAACCCTTCATTGATGTAGTATCAATGGGTTAATCGCAGGGTCAACTGCGAGCATAAATTGAACTGTCAATGGTATGTTTTTGATGCGTTTTTCTATTTACGAACAGCAAATGAAGTGGGCCGCCGTGTTGCTGGGCGTTGTCAGTACGGTTTGTTTGGTCCAAGGATGGCAGCTGGCCGCCATGATGTTGAGCCTGCCCTTTTGCATCATCTGGATGTATTGCGGTTGGCTGCACAACGAACGACAGTTGAAATACATCAACATGCTGTATGCCATGCTTTATGTGTATGGCATTGCAAGGCATTTTGTCGTCGCGCCTTAGCCAGCGATGGGCCATCGGCGCCCATTACCAAATCCAGATACAAAAAGGGTAGGCGCTGGGGTCAAGGATCGACGTTGTACGTCATGCCATCGACCGCCAAGGCCTGGCCCGAGATCATGCGTGAGCGGTCCGAGGCGAGGAACAGGGCCAGGTCGGCGACATCCTGGGGGTCGGACAGCCGTTTGAGGGCCGTACCTGAGGCATAGCCTTGACGAACGGCATCGGGCGACATGCCTTTGGCCGCCGCCTCGGCGTCGATCACCCGATCGATGCGCGGACCGTTGACCGAGCCCGGACAGATCGCATTGGCGCGAATGCCGTGAGGGCCCAGCTCCATCGCCACGGTTTTCATCAAACCAATCACACCCCATTTCGCCGCCACATAGGGCGCTCGAAAGGGCGTGCCGTACAGGCCTGAGGTTGATGAGGTGAAGATCATCACCCCTGACCCGGCCGGCTTCATCAAACGAGCGGCGTGCTTGGCCGCCAGCATCGCACCGTCCAAGTTGACCTGCAGGCATTGGTGCCAATCTTCCAGTGCCATGTCCTCAATTGCCGCGGTGGGTCCTTTAATGCCCGCATTCGCACACAAGACATCCAGCCCACCCCATGCCGCACGCAGCTCAGCGAGCACCGCCACCATCGCCGACTCATCAGCGGCGTTGGCGACCGAGCCTTGGATTCCCGGCGGCAAGGATGCGACCTGACCTGCATCCACGTCGGTCACCCATACTCGGTAGCCGTCGGCGGCAAAGGCGCGCGCCATCACCAAACCAATGCCGTTTGCCCCTGCGGTGATGAGGACGCGGCGGCTCATGTGCCCAGACCCATGAATCGACCAATGAACCTTGGCAACTTTGTGCTAAGGGCGGTATTTGATGGGCTGCTTGAGGATTGATATCGCATGAAACGAGTATGTCATACCGATCTAAGTCCACAATTTACTTGGTCGATTTGCAAGCTGCGCAAACCATCAAATCTCGGCAAGCGGCTGCTCCATCAGGCTTTGTGAGCCAATGCCCTTCAAGCCTCGCGCAACCAAGGCATGGACCACCCGCGAAGGTTCGAGAGATTGCACACTAAGCCCGTCGTCCAAAGCCATGACCGCGGCCACGCCAACGGCCTCACCCATGGCCATGCATTGCGGCATACCGCGAACAGAGGCAAACGCTGCTGGATCAGCACAAACCAGTCGGCCAGCGAACATCAGGTTCTCCACCTGTTGTGGCACCAACGATCGGAACGGAATGGTGTAGTAATCGCCTTGGGCCACAGCGGCATCGTGGGTCATGGCCGAATCGCCACGCATCACATCATCAATCGGGTTATCGCAACAGACAATCCCATCGGAAAACTTGGTCGCCAAGGACAGCTCTTGTGAACCAATTCGGTGCATCGCTTCCAATCGGCGGGTTTCCCGGACACCCACGGTTGGCCCCAGTCCACTGAGTCTGGCTTGAGAGAAGCCTGGCACGCAGTCAACCAAAAATTGCGCCAATGCAAAGCAACGCCGCCGCCCTTCCTGAGTGGCCCGAGCCACTTGCTGTGGATCGGTGCCGTTGACGCCGCGGATGTGGACTGAGTTGCAGAAAACAGTGTCTGGATGAAACGCTGGCATCAGATAAATCTTGGCCAAATCGGGGTGCAAGCGCCCGGCCGCAATGCCTGCTGCGGCATGGTCTTTGAAGTAAGGGTCATCGTTAGAAAACACCTGGTCCCACGGTGCGTTGAGCATGGAAAAAGACAAGGTCACGCCCATCATGTTTCCTCGTCCGTCCCCCAAGGTGTATGGCACTCCAGCCTTTGCTGAGATATCACCATCCCCCGAACAGTCAATCACCATACCGGTTTTGATCGTGAACGGTCCTGATCGGTCGAAACACTCCACTGCGCTCAGTCGTTGACCCTCCATCACGGGTGCACCGGCATAGGCCCCCAGGTGCAGCTCCACCCCAACGTCCTCGAGCATTTGGAACATCAAAAAGACGGCCGCTTCGTGGTCATAAATCACCTCAGCCCCAAAGTTTTCGAGCATGCTGGGACGGATTCTTGCCATGGGAGGGTGCATCTGCCGCAGCCGCTCGGTCAAGGTCTCAAATAGCCCACCGATGGTCCTGCCCACTGGAAACCCACCACCCCAAGGCATACCAGGGCAAAAGGCCATCACACCACCGATCTTGCTGGTTCCCTCCAAAAGCCTGACCCGAGCACCGCTGCTGGCCGCAGCATGGGCGGCCGCAAAGCCAGCGCTTCCACCACCAATCACCAACACATCTGTTGAAACGATTCTGTTCATGGGCACTACTTTCCAATTTGACTGTTGCTCAAAAGCATGTAGCTTGAACAATTTCATTATGTCAGCTGGTACATCAAATTCTGCTCAACGAGGCTCGGCATGCCCTGCATCTGCCCGTTATATCTTCTGAAATATTGCCATTTCGGGATTGAGCCGCCATGATGGCGGCACTCCAACACCAGGCCCCGAACCTGCGCCCCCCAAATGACCGCCGTGGATGACCCCAACCCGATCGACGCCGCGACGCGGGCTTTTATCGATGCGACCCATGCCGCCTACCCACCCGAAACCGCCACCTTGACGGTGACGCAACAGCGTGCGGTGTACGACGCCCTGTGCCGGGTGTTTTATCAAGGCTACCCGCCAGGGGTCCATTCGCAAGACGTGCGGGTGGTGGGCGTGCCCTGCCGGGTTTACCCCGGCGCGGCGCCGGTGGTGATCTACCTACTCGGCGGCGGCTTTGTCGTCGGGGGGCTGCACAGCCACGACAATGTGTGCGCTGAAATCCATGGCCGCAGGCCGATGGCCTTTTGAAGGAGATGCCCCATGAACGCCCCTGCCCCAAAGCTCTTCCCCGCTGTGTCGCACTGGACCGAGCGCGTGGACATGGCCGCCGCCTTTCGCTGGGCCGCGCGGCTGAACATGCACGAAGCAGTGGCCAACCATTTTTCCTTGGCGGTGAACGCCGAGGGGTCGCGCTTCCTGATCAACCCCAACGGGCGTCACTTCAGCCGCATCACCGCCTCGAGTTTGGTGGAGATCGACGCCCATGACCCGACCACGATGCAACGACCCGATGCGCCAGACCCCACCGCGTGGGGCTTGCACGGCAGCATCCACCGCGCCCTGCCCCATGCGCGCTGCGTGTTGCACATCCATTCCATGCACGCCACCGTGCTGGCCAGCCTGGCCGACAGCCGTCTGCCGGCCATTGACCAAAACACCGCCATGTTCTTTGGACGGCATGCGGTGGACGATCACTACGGCGGCATGGCCTTCGCCGAAGAAGGTGCGCGCTGTGCTTCCATGCTGGCCGACCCCAAGATCAGCACCTTGGTGATGGGCAACCATGGTGTGCTGGTGATCGGGGCGACCGTGGCCGAGGCCCTCAACCGGCTGTACTACTTCGAGCGCGCCGCCGAGACCTACATCCGCGCCCTGCAAACTGGCCAAGCCCTGCGGGTGCTGCCCGACGCCATTGCCGAGAAAACCGCCCAAGAATGGGAGGCCTACCCCGGCTTCGCCGAAGCGCACCTGCGGGAAATCAAAACCATCCTCGATGAGGAGTCGCCTGGGTACGCGCAGTGAAGCGCTGACCGTTGGGTTGGCTCAGTGCGGCTGTGCGGTGGCAGAGAGTTGGGTCAACATCTCGTGAACCATGGACTTCAGGTCAAAGCGCTGTGACCAAGCCCAATCGCGCTGCGCGGCACTTTCGTCGATGGACCGTGGCCATGAGTCGGCAATGGCTTGTCGAAAATCGGGGGCGAAGTCGATCTCAAAGCCCGGCAACTCCGCGGCGATGGCTTGGGCGATTTGGGTGGGGTTGAAGCTGATGCCCGCCAAGTTGTACGAGGTGCGCTCTTGGATCGCATCGGCCGGCGCGTCCATCAAGGCCAAGGTGGCGCGGATGGCGTCGTCCATGTACATCATGGGCAAGGCGGTCTCGGGCCCGAGGAAGCTGGTGTAGCGGCGCTCTTTGAGCGCGGCGTGAAAGATCTCGACCGCGTAGTCGGTGGTACCACCGCCGGGCGGAGTCTTCCAACTGATCAGGCCTGGGTAACGCAGCGAACGCACATCCACGCCGTACATGCGGTGGTACCAGTTGCACCAGCCCTCCCCGGCCAGCTTGGAGATGCCGTACACCGTGGTCGGCTCCATGATGGTTTTTTGGGGTGTGCCGTCGCGGGGGGTGGTGGGCCCAAAGGCCGCGATGGAGCTGGGCCAAAACACGCGGTCGAGGTGGTGACTGCGGGCGATTTCCAGCACATTCAACAAGCCCTTCATGTTCAGGTCCCAGGCCCACATCGGGTGTTGCTCGCCCCGCGCTGAAAGCGCGGCGGCCAAGTGGTAAATCTGGGTGATGTGGTGGCGCTCGACCACGGCCGTCAAAGCGGGCATGTCGGTCACGTCCAAGGTCTCGTGCTGCAGCGTGGGCACGCGGCCTGTGGGCGAAACGTCGCTGGTGATCACGGCCTGCGGGCCCCAGCGTTGCGCCAAGGTTTCGGCCAACTCCGTGCCGATCTGGCCATTGGCGCCGATGATGAGGATGCTTGGGTGGCTCATGCGTGCGGCTCCTCAAGCAACCAAGCCCAGCTCGCGCCCGGCTTGTGTGAAGACGGCCACGGCGCGCTCCAAATGGTGGCGCTCGTGTGCGGCGCTCATCTGGCAACGGATGCGGGCCTGCCCCTTGGGCACCACGGGGAAAAAGAAACCCACGGCGTACACACCGAGCTCCAACAGGCGGGCGCTGAGCTGCTGGGCCTTGACCGCGTCGTAGACCATGATGGGCACGATGGGGTGGTTGCCCGGCTTGATCTCAAAACCCGCGGCTTGGATGGCGTGACGGAAGTAGTGGGTGTTGTCTTCGAGCTTGTCGCGCAGCGCGGTGGAGCCCTCCAGCAAGTCGAGCACGGCGATGGACGCCCCCACGATGCTGGGCGCCACGGTGTTGGAAAACAAATACGGGCGCGAGCGCTGGCGCAGCAGCTCAATGACGTCTTTGCGTCCGGCCGTGAAGCCCCCAGAAGCCCCGCCCAAGGCCTTGCCCAAGGTACCGGTGATGAGGTCGACTTGGCCGAACACACCCCGGTGTTCGTGCGTGCCGCGGCCGGTTTGGCCCATGAAGCCGGAGGCGTGGCATTCGTCGATGCCCAAGAGCGCGCCGTAGCGGTCGCACAGGGCGCGGATCTGGTCCAATTGCGCGACCGTGCCGTCCATGGAAAACACACCGTCGGTGAACACCAGCTTGAAGCGCGCGCCTTTGGCATCGGCCTCTTGCAGGCAACGCTCCAAGTCGGCCATCTGGTTGTGTTGGTAGCGCCAGCGCTGGGCCTTGCACAGGCGGATGCCGTCGATGATGGAGGCGTGGTTGAGCTCGTCGCTGATGATGGCGTCGGCCTCGCCCAACAGGGGCTCGAACAAGCCGCCGTTGGCGTCGAAGGCGGCCGCATACAAGATGGCGTCTTCGGTTCCCAAGAATCGGGCCAGACGGGCTTCCAAGGTTTTGTGCAAGTCTTGTGTGCCGCAAATGAAGCGCACCGAACTCAAGCCATAACCGTGGGTGCGCAAGGCTTCGTGCGCGGCCTCGATCACGGCGGGGTGGCTGGAGAGCCCGAGGTAATTGTTGGCGCACAGGTTGATGACCTGGCGGCCATCGGCCGTGGTGACCTCAGCGCCTTGGTGGCTGGTGATGATGCGTTCGCTCTTGATCAAGCCCTCGTTCTTCAAACCCTGCAGTTCGGCTTGGACATGGGCCAAAAAATCGGTCGGTGTGTGCATGGTGGGCGGGCCTGGCGGCTTGTGAGATGATCTGGTTCATTGGAATCGTTCACTGATACCGAATAAGTTCGATATATTGAACATAAACGCAGTATCTCGAACGAATCGATGTTCGTCAAGCCCTTGGCTTGTCTTTTTTGAATGGACCGCCCCATGAACCAGCCCCGCACCCCCAGCGCTGCGCCGCCCAAAGTCGGACAAACCTTGGCGAGCTTGCGGCAAACCAAGGCTTTGTCGCTGGACGAGCTGTCGAGACAAGCGGGTGTGTCCAAATCCATGCTGTCTCAAATCGAGCGCAACCAAGCCAACCCCACGGTGGCCGTTGTATGGCGTCTGGCCAATGCGCTGGGTGTTTCGATGGCCGACTTGCTCGGCGGTGACAAACCCCCATCGCCCCCGCTCACCACCGTGGCCGCCCACGCCACACCCTCGATGCGAAGCCCGGACGGGCGGTGCGAGTTGCGCATCCTCGGGCCGATCGAATTGGCCGGTGTGTTTGAGTGGTACGAGTTGGTGATTCAGCCCCAAGGCGCCTTGGCCTCAGAAGCGCACGAGCCTGGCTCCAAGGAACACCTCACGGTGTTGGAGGGCGAAATGCAGGTCAGCACCAACGGTGTGAGCACGCGGCTCACGCCGGGCGACACGGCGCGTTATGCGGTCGATCAAGCGCACGAGATCCGCAACCCCACCAAGAAGCCGGCCAAGGGCTTGTTGGTGGTGATCCACCCCGCTTGAGGGGCGGCGCTTACATCGTCGGGTAGTCGGTGTAACCCTTGGCGCCGGGGGTGTAGAACGTGCTGGCGTCGGACGAGTTCAGGGGCGCGCCGGCCTTGACGCGGGCGGGCAAATCGGGGTTGGCCAAAAACGCGGTGCCGAACGCCACGGCGTCAAGCAAGCCGGCTTGAATGGCGCTATCGGCCTCTTCGCTGCGTTGGCCTTAAAACGAACCGACGGTGCCCACGCTGAGCCTGCGTTGCAGCAGAGCGCGACATCATTGCCATCACCTTGACGCGCAGCAAGCCCCAAGGCGAGATCGGCTTTTTGTCTGACACCCGCTGCATGAACGTGGGCATGACCCGCGCACGGCGCAAACTGCTGCTGGTGGGCGATTCGTCCACACTGTGCAGGCATCCGTTTTTTGGGGAGTTGTTGGCTTATGTGAAGAGCTTGGGGGACTACCGCACAGCTAGGAATGCTGGCCAACACCAACGTTCGCCAAGCCTATGACGCACAAGCGCCCGAGTTTGAGCTGGCCCGTGAACCGATTTCTACACGCACGCAAAATAGATGTTCAAAGCAATCGGTCTTCTTAATGCATGGGCTGTCAAAACGATGCAACAACGCTTGCTTACACTCTTGGCTTAACCACAGGAGAGGTGATGCGCCATTTGACCGATACCCACGCCCACACGGTCGCCAGCACACATGCGTTTTCGACGGTCGATGAGTATTTCAAAGAGGCCGCAGCCAAAGGGCTTCAGCTGTTCAGCATTACCGACCATGGCCCAGAGATGCCCGACTCGCCCCACCCTTGGCATTTCGGCAATATGCGGGTGCTGCCCAGGGTCAAGTACGGTGTGGCGATGTTGCGGGGCATCGAAGCGAACATCTTGCCGAGCGCCCGCATTCTCGATGTGAACGCTACCCTGATGGGCTTTATGGATTTTGGGATCGCGAGTTTCCATGAGCCTGTGTATCCCCCCAGCGACCGAAACACCCACACCGCCGCCATGATCGCCGCCATGGAATCCGGTTTGATTCAGATCTTGGGGCACACGGGCAACCCCAACTACCCGATCCACATCGAAGAGGTGGTGCGCGCTGCACGGGACAACAACGTGCTCATCGAGATCAACAATTCATCGTTCGTCAGTTCGCGACTGGGCAGTGAGCCCCATTGCGTTGAAATTCTTGAGACGGTGATGCGCCTTGACTGGAAAGTGGTGCTGTCGAGCGATTCACACGTGCACTACACCATCGGTGATGTGGATGTGGCGCTCAGCAAAATCGATGCCCTGGGATTTCCTGAGGAGCAGGTGGTATCGATGACCCCAGAGCGACTCCTCGCGTTTCTGGCCGAGCATGGCAAGCCGGTCGCGACCGAGTTGGCCGACTGGCTCAAGGCGGTGTGATCTCGGCGTTTTCAACCCAGCTGCGGCCTGGCTTGGCCTGACGCACCGCTTGCAGCAAGGCACGCGCCACGGCATCGGTGCGCACAGCGCGGTAACGCGCCGGAATGAGTGGCCGAGCCAGCCGAAACAAGCAGAGGCCCACCGCCTCGCCGGGCCTGGAGTCGGGGCGAGGACCGCCGTCCAACAAAGACGGTCGCACCAAAGTCAGCGAGGCAAAGCCCAGTGCCGCGAGGTCGTCTTCCGTCTCGCCCTTGGTGCGCAAATACAGGTTGCCACTGCCGGCCGATGCGCCCAGCGACGAGTTCAAGGCGAAGGTCGGCGTGCCTGCCGCACGGGCCAGGCGCGCCGCGGCCAGCACATGGCCGTGGTCCACTTCGCGAAACGCGGCGGGTGAGCCCGCCAGCTTCAGCGTGGTGCCCAGGCAGCACACCACCGCGTCCGCCGCCCACCAATCGGCCTGCGGCAAAGCTTTGAAGTCCACGATGGGGTTCAGCAGCTTTGGGTGAGTTGCCAGCGACCGCCGTGTGGGCGCCACGACCTGCAACACGCTGGGGTCGGCCAAGGCTTGCGTCAACACCTGTTGGCCGACAAGGCCGGTGGCACCCAAAAGGAGAAGTCGTTTCATGATCCAAGCTGAGAGTGCCGCATTGGGGCCCATCTTATGCCCACTTGGCCACAGCATCAGAGCGCCTCAATACAAAACGGCCCCGAAGGGCCGTTTTGTTTACGGGGTCAGCGCCGAAGCTCAGACCGTCGCGTTTTTCGCGTTGTCCACGTACTCTTCAATTTGGTTGAAGTTCAGGTACTTGTAAATGGCAGCGTTGTCCGTGTTCACGATGCCCATGGCTTCGTGGTACTCGGCGACTGTTGGGATGTGACCCAGCTTGGACGTAATCGCCGCCAATTCGGCTGAGGCCAAGAACACGTTGGTGTTTTTGCCCAGACGGTTAGGGAAGTTGCGCGTGGAGGTGGACACGACCGTAGCGCCTTCGCGCACTTGGGCTTGGTTGCCCATGCACAGCGAGCAGCCGGGCATCTCGGTGCGGGCACCGGCGGCGCCGAAGTTGGCGTAATGGCCTTCTTTGATCAGCTCGCTCTCGTCCATCTTGGTCGGTGGGGCGACCCACAGCTTGACGGGGATGTCGCGGCTGCCGCCGAGCAGCTTGGCCGCGGCGCG
>CAMDCY010000010.1 GCA_945890705.1 Hydrogenophaga intermedia
GCGAACACGCGCCAGACCACGCCCGCGCTGTCCAAACGCTCGCGCCACTCGGCAGGCAAATCGCCCGTACCCGCCCCGTCGACCAACAGCCAAACGCGCACACCGCGCAGCGCGGTTCGCTCCAAGGCTTGAACCACCGACTCGCCCGCACCCGTGACGTCCAAAATGTAGGTTTCGATCTGGACTTGGGTCTGGGCTGTATCCAATGCACGTATGAGCGCGGGAAACCAGGCCTGAGCACCCTCCAACAAGGCCAAGCTATGGCCGCCGTGGACCGTGGACGGGGCGCGCACGCTCAGTCCTTCCAGGTAAAGTCGGCCACCAAGGGCAGGTGGTCGGACATTTGGTGCCATATGCGACCGCGCGGTACCCAGGTGCTCACAGGCTTGAGGCCACGGGCATAGACGTGGTCGAGCTGGGTCAAGGGCAAACGGGCGGGAAAGGTGGGCGTGCGCGCACCGTGTTCGTGCAAACCCATGTGGGCCATCATGCGGCTCAGGCGCTGGCCCCAGTCGTTGAAGTCGCCGGCCACCAAGAGCGGTGCATGGGGGTCGACCTCGCGTTCGAGGTAGCGGCCCAGTTGCTCGACTTGTCTGACCCTGCTGGCCGGCACCAGCCCAAGGTGCACCACGATCACGTGCACACAGACGCCGGCGAGCTGCACCTCGGTGTGCAAGAGCCCGCGCTGCTCGAAGCGGTGATCCGAGATGTCTTCGTGGCGGTGCCCGAGCACGGGCCAACGCGACAAAACGGCGTTGCCGTGTTCGCCGTCGCGCGTCACGGCGTTGGTGCGGTACACCGATTCATAACCCGGAGGCGCCAAGAATTCGGCTTGCGACAGCGCGGGCCAATGCTCAAAGCGGCGTTGCTCGCGGCGGTTGTGGTGGCGGACCTCTTGCAGACACACGACGTCGGCGTCGAGCTGCTCGACCGCATGGCCCAGGTTGTGGATCTCCAAACGCTTGGCCGGCCCCAAACCCTGCACGCCTTTGTGGATGTTGTAAGTCGCGATGCGCAACAAAGGGTGATCGGCACGGTTGGGGGTCATGCTTGCATTCTAGGCAGGCACAGCGCCACCAACGACAACGCCACCCGAAGGTGGCGTTGAAGAACTGAAGTGGCATGCCCGAAGGCATGCAGACGATCAGAAGCGGTCAGCATTCATGACCTTGGTCCAAGCGGACACAAAGTCTTTGGCAAACTTTTCTTTGTTGTCGTCTTGGGCGTAGACCTCGGCGTAGGCGCGCAGGATCGAGTTCGAACCAAAGACCAGGTCGGCGCGGGTGGCGGTCCACTTGGCTTTGCCGCTCTTACGCTCCACGATGTCGTACGAGTTTTTGCCGGTGGGCTTCCACTGGTAAGACATGTCGGTCAAGTTGACGAAGAAGTCGTTGGTCAACGCACCCACGCGGTCGGTGAACACACCGTGCTTGGAGCCGCCGTGGTTGGTGCCCAAGACGCGCATGCCACCGATCAGGCAGGTCATCTCGTGGGCGGTCAGGCCCAAGAGCTGTGCGCGATCCAAGAGCATTTCTTCAGGGCTGACGACGTAGTCTTTCTTGGTCCAGTTGCGGAAACCATCGTGCACGGGCTCGAGCACGGCGAAGGACTCGACATCGGTCATGTCTTGGGTCGCATCACCACGACCGGGGTTGAACGGCACGGGTACGTTCAAACCGGCGGCCTTGATGGCTTGCTCCAAGCCCACATTACCGGCCAAGACGATCACGTCGGCCACGCTGGCGCCGCTGTCTTTGGCGATGCCTTCTAAGACCTTCAGGACCTTGGTCAAACGGGCGGGCTCGTTGCCTTCCCAATCCTTCTGGGGAGCCAAACGGATGCGCGCACCGTTGGCACCACCGCGCAGGTCCGACTGACGGAAGGTGCGGGCGCTGTCCCAAGCAGTGGACACCATCTCGCTCACGCTCAAACCGCTGGCGGCGATCTTGGCTTTCACAGCGGCCACGTCGTAGCCGGTTTTGCCAGCGGGGATGGGGTCTTGCCAGATCAGGTCTTCAGCGGGCACTTCAGGGCCGATGTAACGGGTCTTTGGACCCATGTCGCGGTGGGTCAGCTTGAACCAAGCGCGGGCAAAGGTCTTGGAGAAATACTCGGGGTCTTTGTAGAAGCGCTCCGAGATCTTGCGGTACTCGGGGTCCACCTTCATGGCCATGTCGGCGTCGGTCATCATGGGCATGACCTTGATCGATGGGTCTTCCACATCGGAGGGCATGTCTTCGGGCTTGATGTTGATGGGACGCCACTGATTGGCACCGGCGGGGCTCTTGGTGAGTTCCCACTCGTAGTTCAACAGCAGGTGGAAGTACCCGTTGTCCCACTTGGTGGGGTTGGTGGTCCAAGCGCCTTCGATGCCGCTGGTCACGGTGTCGCGACCCACGCTGCGGGTGGTGTGGTTCTGCCAGCCAAAGCCTTGCTCGTGGATCTCTGCGCCCTCGGGTGCAGGACCATTGTTTTCGGCGCGGCCATTGCCGTGGGCCTTACCGACGGTGTGACCACCGGCGGTCAGTGCGCAAGTCTCTTCGTCGTTCATGGCCATGCGAGCGAATGTCAAACGCACATCGTGCGCCGTGCGCTGAGGATCCGGCTTGCCCATGACCCCTTCGGGGTTGACGTAAATCAAACCCATTTGGACCGCAGCCAAGGGGTTTTCCAACGATTCACGGTTCTCGCCCGAGCCCTCGTAGCGGTTGGAAGAGGACATCCAATCTTTTTCCGCACCCCAGTACACGTCCTCCTCGGGGTGCCAGATGTCTTCGCGGCCAAACGAGAAACCGTAGGTCTTCAGACCCATGGATTCGTAGGCGACGTTGCCGGCCAAAATGAACAAATCGGCCCAGCTGATTTTGTTGCCGTATTTTTTCTTGATGGGCCACAACAAGCGGCGGGCTTTGTCCAAGTTGCCGTTATCGGGCCATGAGTTCAGGGGTGCGAAGCGGATGTTGCCAGCGCCTGCGCCACCGCGGCCATCGGCGATGCGGTAAGAACCGGCCGAGTGCCACGCCAAGCGAATCATCAGACCACCGTAATGACCCCAGTCGGCCGGCCACCAGTCTTGGCTGTCGGTCATGAGCGCAACCATGTCCTTTTTCAGGGCGGCCACGTCGAGTTTTTTAACTTCTTCGCGGTAGTTGACGCCCGACATGGGGTTGGACTTGGTATCGTGCTGGTGCAGGATGTTCAAGTTCAAGGAGTTGGGCCACCAAGCCATGTTGGATGTCCCTGAGGTGGTGTTGCCACCGTGCATCACGGGACAGCCTCCTGTGTCGGAAGGAATACGTGCATTCATGTTGAGCTCCAATTAGGTCTGGTTGAAAGACTGCTCAGTTTAGGAAGTTTTTTCATCGCATGCGCATGGCATTTCCAATCACCACGATAGCCACCAAGATCTAGGGTTTACCCGAATCAGTGGGGTGCATCAAGCCAAAAACGTCACGCCCAACCACAGCGCCGCGGCGGCTTTGAAACCCGAATGGGCTTGGTGGTGGCGCCACACAGAAGCCACCAAAAACAAGTTGAGGGGCAGCACAGCCCAGTGAACTGCCATGGCCAACAGCGGGTCAGCGCGCTGCGCGTACAGCATGAGGGTGAAAAACAAAAACACCAGGTTCAAGAGGGTACCCAAACCAAGCATGTCGCGCCAAAACAGCTGGGACAGGGGCAAACTGCCGTACCAGCGAAGCGACCAAAATCCCCGGGGGTTGGGCTGCTTGTCCATGGCTAGCGCAGGCAGCGGCTGGAGCCGCTTTGAACCGGTGAAGGATGCCGTGCGCAGCAAAGATTCATGGAAGGAAATTATAGGGAGCCTAAGTCCTTCAAGACCTGCGGCTCAATCTCGGCCCACTCGTCATCTGTGAACAAACGCGAACGGGTGTGGAAGGCTTTGCCGGTGTTGCCCTCCAAAGAGAAGGTGCCGCCCGAGCCTTCGATCACATCCAAAATGAGTTGGGTGCTCTTCCAATAACCGTATTGCGACTGACCAATGTAGAAGGGCACCCCACCAAGCTCACCGAGCTTGACGTCGTAAGCGCCGATCGTCAGGTCGGTGGGCAAATAACAATTGGCCGCGCTGTTGTCGCAGCAGCCACCGCTTTGGTGAAACATCAGCTCGCCGTATTGCGCTTTGAGTTCCTCGATCAAGGCCAGCGCTTCGGGCGTGGCCACCACACGTTCAACCATGTCCATCTCCTTGGCTCAAGACAAAAAGGGGCGGATCGCTCCGCCCCTGTGATGATGACCTATTTAATCCATCAGAAAAAGCCCAGCTTGTTCTCGCTGTAGCTGACCAAGAGGTTCTTGGTTTGCTGGTAGTGATCGAGCATCATCTTGTGATTCTCGCGGCCAATGCCGGACTCTTTGTAGCCACCGAAGGCGGCGTGTGCGGGGTAGGCGTGGTAGCAGTTGGTCCATACGCGACCGGCCTTGATGGCACGGCCCATGCGGTAGGCCAAGTTGCCGTTTCGGGTCCACACGCCTGCGCCCAAACCATACAGCGTGTCGTTGGAAATGGCCACGGCTTCGGCTTCGTCCTTGAAGGTGGTCACGGCCAGCACGGGGCCAAAGATCTCTTCTTGGAAGATGCGCATTTTGTTGTGGCCTTTGAACATGGTGGGCTGAACGTAATAGCCACCTTCCAAGTCGCCACCCAAATGGGCCTGCGCGCCACCCGCCAACACTTCAGCACCTTCTTGCTTGCCCAAGTCCAGGTAAGACAAGATCTTGGTCAGCTGCTCTTTGGACGCTTGCGCGCCCATCATGCTGTCGGTGTCCAGTGGGTTTAGGTGCTTGATGGCGGCCACGCGCTTCATCACACGCTCCATGAACTTGTCGTAAATGCTTTCTTGGATCAAAGCGCGCGATGGGCAGGTACAGACCTCGCCTTGGTTGAACGCGAACAGCACCAAACCTTCAATGGCTTTGTCCAAGAAGGCGTCGTCTTTGTCCATGATGTCGGCAAAGAAAACGTTGGGCGACTTGCCACCGAGCTCCAGCGTGGCGGGGATCAGGTTGTTGGCAGCGGCTTGGGCAATGACGCGACCGGTGGAGGTCGAGCCCGTGAAGGCGATCTTGGCGATGCGCTTGCTGGTGGCCAAAGGCATCCCGGCTTCGCGGCCATAACCGTTGACGATGTTGAGTACGCCCGGCGGCAAGAGGTCCGCGATCAGCTCGGCCACGATCAAGATGCTGATGGGGGTGGACTCAGCGGGCTTCAAGACGACGCAGTTGCCCGTACCCAAGGCCGCGCCCAGTTTCCAGGCGGCCATCAGGATGGGGAAGTTCCAAGGGATGATTTGACCGACCACACCCAAGGGTTCTTGGAAGTGATAGGCCACGGTGTTCTCGTCTAGGTTAGAGAGTGAGCCCTCTTGTGCGCGCAAGCAACCGGCGAAATAACGAAAGTGGTCCACCGTCAGCGGCAGGTCGGCGTTGAGCGTTTCACGGATCGCCTTGCCGTTGTCCACGGTTTCGGCATAAGCCAACATTTCGATGTTGGCTTCGATGCGGTCGGCGATCTTGTTCAGGATGTTGGCGCGGGTGGTCACGTCGGTCTTACCCCACGCATCGGCAGCGGCATGGGCAGCGTTCAAGGCCAACTCAATGTCAGCAGCGTCTGATCGAGCGGCCTGTGTGTAGACCTTGCCGCTGACGGGCGTGATCACGTCAAAGTACTGGCCTTTGACGGGCGCCACGAACTTGCCGCCGATGAAGTTGTCGTACCGAGGCTTGTACTGGATCTTGGCGCCTGGGGCGCCGGGGGGGGCGTAAATCATGGAGTCTCCTGAATCGATGAAAAGGACATGAGCGGCGCACCGTGCGCTGCACCTTCTTTGTATTGCAAGAGGGGTGCCATTGGATCAAGACAGGGTCTATTCCAAGGGTTTGTCCTTAAGCAAGGGCTTGATAAAGTCCAGAAAAACCAAACGATCAAGGGTTAACCCCCGTTAAAAAAGTCCCTGCATCCGCCGCCAAACCCTGTACTGCAAACTCCATGAGCGTGCCGCACGTCCTTGAGCGTTGACTTCAAAAAAAAGGCGCTGGTGACAGCGCCTTTTTTTTGGGATGGACCGGGCTTTAGGCCTTGGCTGCGTCCACGTTGCGCAGCTTGATGTGCAATTCGCGCAGTTGCTTCTCGTCCACTGGGCTGGGCGCTTGTGTTAGCAAACACTGAGCGCGTTGGGTCTTGGGGAAAGCGATCACGTCGCGGATGGATTCGGCGCCAGTCATCAAGGTGACGATGCGGTCCAAACCGAAGGCCAAGCCGCCGTGGGGTGGCGCGCCGTATTGCAAGGCATCGAGCAAGAAACCGAACTTGAGTTGGGCTTCTTCGGGCGTGATCTTCAGGGCATCAAACACTTTTTGCTGCACGTCGGCGCGATGGATACGCACCGAGCCACCACCCATTTCCCAGCCGTTCAAGACCATGTCGTAGCCCTTGGAGATGCACTTCTCCGGCGCGGTGACCATCCAATCTTCGTGGCCGTCTTTCGGGGCGGTGAAGGGATGGTGCACTGCGGCCCAACGGTCGTTCTCTTCGTCGTGCTCGAACATCGGGAAGTCGACCACCCACATCGGCGCCCAGCGGTTCTCGAACAAACCGTTTTTCTTGCCGAACTCGCTGTGGCCGATCTTGATGCGCAAGGCACCGATGGCGTCGTTGACGATCTTGGCCTTGTCGGCACCGAAGAAAATCAGGTCGCCGTTTTGCGCGCCCGAGCGCTCCAGCACCGCCTTGAGGGCCGCGTCGTGGATGTTCTTGACGATGGGCGACTGCAAACCATCACGACCCTTGGACAGGTCGTTGACGCGGATGTAAGCCAAGCCCTTGGCGCCGTAAATCTTGACGAACTCGGTATAGGCGTCGATCTCGCCGCGGCTGATGCCACCGCCTTCGACCGAGCCACCCGGCACACGCAAGGCCACCACACGGCCGCCCTTCATATTGGCCGCACCCGAGAACACCTTGAAGTCCACATCGCCCATGACGTCGGTCACTTCGGTGAACTGCAGTTTCACGCGCAGGTCGGGCTTGTCGGAGCCGTAGATGTGCATCGCGTCTTGGTAGGTCATGACCGGGAATTCGCCCAAGTCCACACCAATGGTTTTGAGGAACACGCGCTTGATCATGCCCTGGAACATCTCGCGGATTTCTTCTTCGGTCAGGAAGGAGGTTTCGATATCGATCTGGGTGAATTCGGGCTGGCGGTCGGCGCGCAAGTCTTCGTCGCGGAAGCACTTGGTGATCTGGTAGTAACGGTCGTAGCCGGCCACCATCAAGAGCTGCTTGAACAGCTGGGGCGACTGGGGCAGCGCGAAAAACTGGCCATCGTGCACGCGGCTGGGAACTAGGTAGTCGCGAGCGCCTTCCGGTGTGCTCTTGGTGAGCATCGGGGTTTCGATGTCCACAAAGCCGTTTTCGTCTAGGTACTTGCGCACCTCCATCGCCACCTTGTAGCGCAGCATGAGGTTGTTTTGCATGTAGGGGCGACGCAGGTCGAGCACGCGGTGCGTGAGGCGGGTCGTCTCCGACAGGTTGTCGTCGTCGATCTGGAAGGGTGGCGTGACCGATTCGTTCAAGACGATCAGCTCGTGGCACAGCACCTCGATCTTGCCGCTCTTGAGACCGTCGTTGCTGGTGCCCTCAGGGCGCGCGCGCACCACACCTTTGATCTGCACGCAGTATTCGTTGCGCACGTCTTCGGCCACTTTGAACATGTCGGGACGGTCGGGGTCGCACACCACCTGCACATAACCTTCGCGGTCGCGCAAGTCGATGAAGATGACGCCGCCGTGGTCACGGCGACGGTTGACCCAACCGCACAGGCTCACGGTTTGGCCGGACAGGGCTTCGGTCACAAGACCGCAATAGTGGGAGCGCATTGCCATAGGATGGTTTCTTTCAACAGAAGGTACAGGCTCAAGGCGTGTGGGGACGGGGGGCGGCGTTGCGAGCGCCGCCGGGGGCGATGACGCCCATGGAAACAATATAGGTCAGCGCTTCATCCACGCTCATGGCCAACTCAACACAATCGCGCCGGCGCACCATCACAAAGTACCCCCCCGTGGGGTTGGGTGTGGTGGGCACGAACACGCTAACGAATTCCTCATCGGCTTCAATGCCGGGCCTTTGACGCAGGTGGTGCAAGACCCCACCATCGGGTGCGCCAGTCAGAAAGCCGATGCTCCACATGCCAGGGTGGGGCCACTGAACCAACAACGCTTTGCGAAAGGCGTTGCCTTTTTCTGAGAACAAGGTGTCGGAGATTTGTTTGACACCCGAGTAAATGGAACGCACCACGGGGATGCGGTGCAAGAGGCTGTGCCACCAACTCACCAAGCGGTTACCGATGATGTTGGAAGCCAAGGCCCCGATGGACAAAACCACCACCAAAGCGAACACCACACCCAAGCCGGGTATGTGCATACCCAACAGCACGTCGGGATGCCAGTCCCAAGGGAGGACTTGCAAGGTGCTGTCCAAGGTGGTGACGACCCAATCGAGCACCCAGAGGGTGATGATCAGGGGCACCAACACCAGCAAGCCGGCGAACAACCATTTGCGAAAAGCGGTCATGCGGTGGGTGCTCAGGATGCGGTGGTGGGTGGGGTGGCTGGGCTTGACGCGGCCGGCGCCGCACTGTCAGAGCTGCTTGGTGCACCCGTTGCGCCGCCCTTGAAGTCGGTGGCGTACCAACCCGAACCCTTGAGCTGAAAGCCCGGCGCGGTCAGGCGCTTGTTGAAGGTGCTGGCACCACAGGCTGGGCAGTCGGTCAGGGGTGCGTCGGACATTTTTTGCAACACATCCTTGGCGTGGCCACAGGACCCGCACTGGTAGGCATAAATGGGCATGTCGAGAACCTCTGGAAGGTGTTGAAAACCGCCAGCTCAAGCGCAGACGGACCAAAACCCACCATTATAGGATTGGACGAAGCGCCCCCATGAGCCAGACCGTGGCCATGCCGCCCAAAGCAAAGCCCAAAACGACCAAAATGGCCGACTGCAAGAGCCGGTGGGTGCGACCCTGTGCATGGCGCAACTCGGCGAGTTCACGCTGCAGATCCGGCGAACGTTGCTGCAAGTAACCTTGGAGCAGGCGCGGCAGCGTGGGCAAGAGCTTGGCGTACTGCGGTGCCTCGGCCTTGATCTGCGCCCACAACTTGGCGGGGCCGATTTGCTGGTCCATCCAACGCTCCAAAAAGGGCTTGGCGGTGCTCCACAAGTCCAGTTCGGGGTCCAGTTGGCGCCCCAAACCTTCGATGTTGAGCAGGGTTTTTTGCAGCAAGACCAGTTGCGGCTGGATCTCGACGTTGAAGCGGCGAGAGGTCTGAAACAAACGCATGAGCACCAAGCCCAAGGAAATTTCCTTCAGCGGTCGGTCAAAGTAAGGTTCGCACACCGCGCGGATGGACGCCTCGAGCTCATCGACGCGGGTGTCTTTGGGCACCCAACCCGATTCGATGTGCAGCTCGGCCACGCGCTTGTAATCGCGCCTGAAAAACGCAGTGAAGTTTTGCGCCAAGTACTCTTTGTCGAACTCGGTGAGAGTGCCGACAATGCCGAAATCCAAGGAGATGTAGCGTCCGAAGGTCTCGGGAGCCAAGCTGACTTGGATGTTGCCCGGGTGCATGTCGGCGTGGAAGAAACCGTCGCGAAAGACCTGGGTGAAGAAAATCGTCACGCCATCGCGGGCGAGCTTGGGAATGTCCACGCCGGCCTGACGCAAACCTTCGATTTGGTTGATGGGCACGCCGTGCATGCGCTCCATGACCAAGACCTCCGTGCGGCAAAAATCCCAAAACATCTCGGGGATGAGCACCAAGTCCAGGTCGGCCATGTTGCGGCGCAGCTGTGCAGCGCTGGAGGCCTCTCGCAACAAATCCAGTTCGTCGTGCAGGTGTTTGTCAAACTCGGCTACCACTTCGCGGGGCTTGAGTCGCTTGCCGTCGGCCGAGAGCTTCTCCACCCACGCCGCCATCAAGCGCATGAGGCTGAGGTCTTTCTCGATCACCGGCAGCATGTTGGGGCGCAAGACCTTGATCGCCACCTCGCGGCCAGCGTGGCGGCCTTGGCGGATGGTGGCGAAATGCACTTGCGCGATGGACGCGCTGGCCACGGGTTTGCGCTCAAAGTCGGCGAACACCTCGTCAACCGGCACACCAAGCACACGCTCGATGGTGGCCACGGCCACGGCGCTGTCGAACGGTGGCACGCGGTCTTGCAGGAGGGCTAACTCGTCGGCGATGTCGGGCGCGAGCAAATCGCGCCGGGTCGACAGCACTTGGCCAAACTTCACAAAAATAGGGCCTAGGCTCTCCAAAGCTTGCCGCAAACGCTGCCCTCGAGGCGCCTCCAAGCGCCGACCCAAGGTCAGGACGCGGGTGAAACCGCGCAAAAAGGGGTGGCGGAAGTTGGAGAGGACCAGCTCATCCAAACCAAAACGAAAAACAATCCAGAGGATGAACAGGCCCCGAAACCAGCGCATCAGGCCCCCCGTTCGGCGCTGGCTTTGGGCAAGAAACCTTTGACAGCTTGAACCGCACGTTGCGCCATGCTCACCAAGCCATGCGCAGGTGCGTCGCCGATCCATCGCGACAGGTCTTCCTCCAAGTCCCACCGAACGTTTTCGGCCAGCCACGCGACTTCGGCGGCGAATTGAACGTCACCTCGGACATCCACCGCCGGCTTCGCCCCTTTGGCCACGGTGCTGACCAAGTCCCAAGGGTCGGTTTGGGTGAGGGTGACGGTCAATTCCGGTGTGGCGTTGGGCGATGCCCGTTCCAACAGGCCCGCGGCGGTGGCCTGCAAACACAGGTTCACCCGGCCCCATTGCACCAGCAAAGGCTTGCCGCGTTGGCGCCGCAAACGATCCATGGCCTCGGGCTCTTGTCCCAGCACGTGATTGAGCAGCAAGATGCAGCGGTTTTGCAACTCATCGACCAACCAGGCCGGTGGCTGCAAACCAGATAAAGCCTCCAACAGCGACGACGGTGTGGGCAAGGAACGTGGACGGTTCATGCGCATCAATCGAGCGCTTGAACACCCGCCACCAACCAACCTCCAGGGCCATTTTTGGGACGCGTGATGTTCCAGACTTCCCGGAAGGGGCTGGGACCGGCAGCGGCGTCTTCGCGCGACAAACCGTTGTATTCCACGCTGGCCATATACACATCGTCGAACTCTTCGATGCCCAGCAAACGGGCATCCAAGCTCAAAACCTCGGTCACGTTGGGCTGACCGGCGCTGGCTTGTTCGCGATCGGCCAACTGGGTTTTGATTTCAGCCAGCATCTCGTCGGTCATCATGGCCCGCAGGCTGCTGATATCGCCACGGTCCCATGCCGTTTGCAAGGTCATGAAATTGGTTTTAGAGGCGGCAATGAAACCGTCGACATCAAAGCCAGCAGGGATACCCCAGGTTTGCTGACCACCCAAGGCCGAGCCGATCATGGAGCCGCCCGAGGCGTTGGCAGGCGCGGCGCTGAAGGAGGTCTGGTTGGACTCCCAAGGACGGGCCGAGGCGTCGTTGCCAACGTTGTTGCTGTTGTAGTTGCGCGGCGCTTGAGCGTCCGTGGCGCCTTGGTAGGCCATGCCACCCACGTTCGGCTGGCGGCTGCGCATGACCATACGAACCACCATCCAGATGGCCACACCAGCGAGCAAGAGCATCAAAACTTGACCAAAACCTTCGCCAAAGCCCAAGCTGGAGGCCAACCAAGCCAAGCCCAAACCGGCGGCCAAGCCACCCAGCATGGCGCCCCAAGGGCGGCTGGCGGGTGCCGCTGGCGCGGCGGTGGCGGGACGATTGGCAGCGCCCGGCTGAGCGGCCGGGGAAGCCGGTGCAGCGTTGTTGGCCGGTGGGGCCGCATCGCGCTGCGTCACTTGATTGGACTGTTTGCCAAAAGACTTGCCGCCACCCATGCGCTTGGCGAAGGCATCCGTGGAACCCAGCACCATGGTGCAGACCAACATCACCGACAGGAATTTCATCATGATCATCTCCAAAAATTGACCTTATGTTGGATATTGTCACCCAAAGCAAAGTTCAACATTTAATGCCCAAGTGCAAAGCCACCACACCAGCGGATAGGTTGTGCACGTCCACATGGCCAAAACCCGCGGTTTGCATCATCTGGCGCAAGGTGGCTTGGTCGGGGTGCATGCGGATGGATTCGGCCAAGTAGCGGTAGCTGTCGGCGTCGTTGGCGACCCACTGGCCCAGTTTGGGCAAGATGTTGAAGGAATACCAGTCGTAGGCTTTCTCCAGGGGTTGGGCCACTTTGGAGAACTCCAACACCAGCAATTTGCCACCGGGCTTGAGCACGCGGTGCATTTCGGCCAAGGCACGGTCTTTGTGCGTCATGTTGCGCAAACCAAAGGCCACCGACACAAAGTCAAACGACGCGTCGGCAAAAGGCAGTTTTTCGGCGTCGCAGACCATGGACTCGAGCACCAAGCCCTCGTTCAAGATGCGGTTGCGGCCTTCGCGCAACATGGCCTCGTTGATGTCTGTGTGCACCACCCGGCCGTGCGGGCCGACCTTTCGGGCAAAAGCGATCGACAAGTCGCCGGTGCCGCCCGCGATGTCCAGTGCGTGCTGACCCGACTGTGGGTTGGCCACGGCCATGGTGTAGCGCTTCCACCAGCGGTGCAGGCCGCCCGACATGAGATCGTTCATGACGTCGTATTTGGATGCGACAGAGTCGAACACGCCGCGCACTTTTTGGGCTTTTTCGCGTTCGTCGACGGTTTTGAATCCGAAATGGGTGGAGGCCATGCAGGGGTCCTTCGTGTTCAGTGGCTGGCGCAAGCGCCACCGGCGCGGGTGGGCATGGGGTCGTCGCGACCCCGTCCCGCCGCCAGCAGCCGCGCTTCGTATTGGGCCCACAGCGCCTCGGCCTGCGAGCCCAAAAAATACAGGTAGTCCCACGAAAAAATACCGCTGTCGTGCCCATCGCTGAAGGTGGGCTGGACCGCGTACAGGCCGACCGGCTGGAGGGCGGTCACATCGACCAAGCGTTTGCCGGTTTGCAACACGGCTTGGTCGGGGCTGTGTCCCTGAACCTCGGCGGAGGGTGAGTAGACGCGCATGAGCTCAAACGGGATGCGAAACTCCGCGCCATCATTGAAAGCAACTTCCAATTCGCGCGATTGTCCGTGCACCGTCATGGCAGTGGGGGTGGGGGTGTTGGGGTTCAAGCCGGCCATGGTAATGCCGCCCATTTTGCCTGCAAAGCGCGGTCAAGCTCGGGCAAACGCCCAGCCAATTCGGCTTGGCGTGGCTCGTTGATCGGGCGCAAGGGACCGGCCCAAATCGGCGCGGGGAAGTGGCTGTCCCAATCGAAACGGGCCACCACGTGCCAATGCACATGGGCCACCACGTTGCCCAAAGACGCTAGGTTGACCTTGGTGGGGGCGAGGTGTTGGCGCACCAGCGCCTCGACTTGGGCCACCACGTACATGCAGCGGTGGCGTTGCTCGGGCGTCAAATCGGTCCATTCGGCCTCGTGGGCATTCCAGATCACGCGGTAGGTGGCGGGAAAGGCTGGGGTGTCCAGCGCACGCACCAAGCGCCAATCGGCTTGGCGCACCAGCACCAAGCCCCCATCCTCTTGGCACAAAGCGCAGCCGCTCACACCAGCACCCGCTCAATGCCGCCTTGATTGGCGCGCGCCACGTACTCGGGCAACCAGTTCTCGCCCAAGATTTGTTTGGCCATTTCGACGACGATGTAATCGGCCTCGAGCAAGCCCGACTTCAGGTCGTCTTGGTAGCGCGAGAGTCCCTGCAAGCAGCTCGGGCAGCTGGTGAGGATCTTCATGTCGCCCGTGACTTGGCCAGTCAGCGTGCGCAGGGCTTGCTCGTCCTTTTGCAGCTCGGCCTCTTTGCGAAAACGCACCTGCGTGGCAATGTCGGGACGGGTCACGCCCAAGGTGCCCGACTCGCCGCAGCAGCGTTTGCTCTCGATGACGTTGTTGCCAACCAAGGCCTTGACGGTCTTCATCGGCTCTTGCTGCTTCATGGGGCTGTGGCAAGGGTCGTGGTAGAGATAGCCGCCTTGGCCCGCTGGCAAGGTGATGCTTTTCTCGAGCAGGTACTCGTGGATATCCACGATGCGGCAACCGGGGAAGATTTCTTCAAACTTGTAACCCTGCAACTGGTCAAAACAGGTGCCGCAACTCACCACCACGGTTTTGATGTCGAGATAGTTCAGCGTGTTGGCCACGCGGTGGAACAAGACCCGGTTGTCGGTGATGATTTTGTCGGCCTTGTCGAATTGACCCGACCCCTTTTGCGGATAGCCACAGCACAAATAGCCCGGGGGCAACACGGTTTGCACGCCAGCGTGCCACAACATGGCTTGGGTGGCCAAACCGACCTGGCTGAACAAACGCTCAGAGCCGCAACCGGGGAAATAAAACACCGCCTCGGTCTCGGGCGTGGTGACCTGCGGGTCGCGGATGATCGGCACGTAGTCCTTGTCCTCGATGTCCAGCAAGGCCCGCGCCGTCTTCTTGGGCAGGTTACCCGGCATTTTTTTATTGATGAAGTGGATCATCTGCTCTTTGATGGGCGCAGCCCCCAAGGTCGCGGGTGGCGCACTGGTTTGCTTGCGGCCCACCACCTTGAACATGTCAACCGCCCAACGTTGGACGCGCATGCCCACCCCCACCATCAAGGCCCGCACCAACTTGATGGTTTCTGGGTTGGTGGCGTTGAGCATGAGCATGGCCGCAGCGTTGCCCGGACGGAAACTTTTTTTGCCCATCTTGCGCAAGAGGTTGCGCATGTTCATCGACACATCGCCGAAGTCGATGTTGACCGGGCACGGCGAGAGGCATTTGTGGCAGACCGTGCAGTGGTCGGCCACATCCTCAAACTCTTGCCAATGCTGGATGCTGATGCCGCGGCGGGTTTGTTCTTCGTACAAAAAGGCCTCGACCAACAAGGAGGTGGCCAAGATTTTGTTGCGCGGGCTGTAAAGCAAATTGGCGCGCGGCACGTGGGTGGCGCAAACCGGTTTGCACTTGCCGCAGCGCAGGCAGTCTTTGACGCTGGCCGTGATCGCGCCGATGTCGGACTGTTGCATGATCAAGGACTCATGGCCCATCAAGCCAAAGCTGGGCGTGTAGGCGCTGCTCAGGTCGGCGTTGCGCAGCGACGCGTCTTGATCGAACAAGTGCCGGTGGCTGCTGCCGCGCAGCAACTTACCTTTGTTGAAGCGACCCTCGGGGTCGACCCGGGCCTTGTAGTCGGCAAAGGGCTGCAACTCTTCGTCGGTGAGGAATTCAAGCTTGGTGATGCCGATGCCGTGCTCGCCAGAAATGACGCCATCCAAGCTGCGCGCCAAGACCATGATGCGCGCCACCGCTTCGTGCGCGGTTTGCAACATGTCGTAGTCGTCGCTGTTGACGGGGATGTTGGTGTGCACGTTGCCATCGCCCGCGTGCATGTGCAGGGCCACCCAGACGCGGCCTTTGAGCACGCGTTGGTGGATCGCGTTGCACTCGGCCAAGATGGGCTCAAAGGCCACACCGCTGAAAATCTGCTGCAGGGGTTGCCGAATTTGGGTTTTCCAACTGGCGCGCAAGCTGTGGTCTTGCAATTGGGGAAACAGCGTTTCCACGCCCTGTAGCCAGCCACTCCACAAACTGCGGACCTCGCGCACCAAGGTCAAGGCCTGTTGCACACGGTCTTCGAGCAACTCGGCGCTGGAGATGTCGTTGGCGTCGTCGGCCCGACCCAAAGGCAATTGACCTTTGGCAAGGAAGGTTTCCAACGCATCACAGAGCTTGATTTTGTTGCGCAGGCTCAACTCGATGTTGATGCGCTCAATGCCCAGCGTGTACTCACCCATTCGAGGCAAGGGAATCACCACGTCTTCGTTGACCTTGAAGGCGTTGGTGTGTTTGCTGATGGCCGCGGTGCGCTTGCGGTCGAGCCAGAATTTTTTGCGCGCTTCCGGGCTGATGGCCACAAAGCCTTCGCCGCTGCGGCCGTTGGCCAAACGAACGACCTCGCTGGTTGCTCGGGCCACGGCGTCTTCGTCGTCGCCCACGATGTCGCCAATGAGCACCATCTTGGGCAATCCGCCGTTGCCTTTTTTGCTTTTGGTGGAATAACCCACGGCCTTGAGGTAGCGGTCGTCCAGGTGCTCCAAGCCCGCCAGCATGACCCCCGATCGGGTTTGCTCGGCGAACATGAAGTCCTTGATGTCCACGATGGACGGCACGCCGTCTTTTGGGTTGCCAAAGAACTCCAAGCACACCGTGCGCACATGAGCAGGCATGCGATGCACCACCCAGCGTGCGCTGGTGATAAGGCCATCACAACCTTCTTTTTGGATGCCGGGCAAACCGCTCAAAAACTTGTCGGTAACGTCCTTGCCCAATCCCTCTTTGCGGAAGGTTTTGCCAGGGATCACCAACTGCTCGTTGCGCAGCGGGGTTTTGCCGTCGGCGGCGAAGTAGCGCAACTCAAACGTGGCCACCTCGGCGTCGTGGATCTTGCCCAGGTTGTGGTCGGTGCGCATCACCTCCAACCACTCGGCCTGCGGCGTGACCATCCGCCAGCTCAGCAGGTTGTCCAGGGCCGTGCCCCAGAGCACGGCTTTTTTACCACCCGCGTTCATGGCGATGTTGCCGCCCACGCACGACGCTTCGGCGCTCGTGGGGTCCACGGCGAACACAAAACCGGCGCGTTCGGCCGCATCGGCCACGCGCTGCGTGACGACACCGGCTTCGGTCCAAATGGTGGGCAAGGGCTTGTCGTGTCCCGGTGCCTGCACGTGCTCGACCTCGGTCATGGCTTCGAGCTTTTCGGTGTTGATCACCACGCTCTTCCACGTCAGGGGAATCGCGCCCCCGGTGTAACCGGTGCCACCGCCGCGAGGGATGATGGTCAGGCCCAGTTCCACACAGCCTTTGACCAACAAAGCCATTTCGGTTTCGGTGTCGGGGGCGAGCACCACAAAGGGGTACTCCACGCGCCAGTCGGTGGCGTCGGTGACGTGGCTGACGCGGGACAAGCCATCGAATTTGATGTTGTCGTGGGCGGTGAGCTTGCGTAACACCTTCTGGGTTTGCTGGCGCAAGCGGGCCATCTCTTCAAAGCCGGCCGCGAATCGCTCGACCGCGGCGCGGGCGGCCACCAAAAGTTCACCCACCCAGGCATCACGCGTGGGATCGTCGGCGGGCACGCGACGTTTTTGTACCTCGCTCAATCGGTGGCGCAAGGCCTCGACCAGTTGCTGACGCCGCTTGGGCGTTTGCAGCAAATCGTCTTGCAGGTAGGGGTTGCGCTGGACCACCCAGATATCGCCCAACACCTCGTAGAGCATGCGCGCTGAGCGACCGGTGCGACGTTCGCCTCGCAGGTGGTCGAGCAGGGACCAAGCCCGCTCACCCAACAAACGCAGCACGATTTCACGATCTGAAAAAGAGGTGTAGTTGTAAGGGATTTCGCGCAAACGGGGCGCATCCTCGGCTTGGGCCAAGAGCAAATTCAGGGGGGTCGAAGCGTTCATGGATTCGGTCAATGTCCAGCAAACACACTGGCAGTCAGGATGGTAACGCAAGCGACATCCACTGCCCTCGATGCGACCAATGTCCCTATTTCCTGTGCGTTGGCAGGGCTATACTTTGTGACAACACCCCCCAAATCGGGGATAGCCCCGTTTGGAGAACCCATGTTGAAAACACCCTTGGTCTTGTGCGCAATGGCCGCCGCGGCTGTATCGGCTCAAGCCCAGTCGGTCAACGCGGTCCAAATCGGCGTCCCGGCGGCCTTCCGGGCCTTGGTCGAAGACACCGGGGCCATGGCCAGTTACCGCGCCCAATTGCCCTCTGAGCCCCAAGGCCTGACCGGCTTTGACTTGGGGTTTTCCCTAACTCAGGCGAGTTTGCAACAGACCGATCGCTACGCCCTCGGCACCCAAGGCTTGCGCAGCACCATGCGCTGGGCGTCGCTGCACGCCCACAAAGGCCTGCCACTGGGCTGGGACTTGGGCGCGTTCATCAGCCAAGGGATGGACAGCCAAGCCGAACCCAACGGCATTGACCAGCGCGGTGTGGAACTGCGCTACGCCTTGCTTGAGGGCAGCACCGTGAGCCCCGCCCTGGCCCTGCGCGCCAGCGCCACCGAACTCAGTGGCATCCAAGGCTACCGACTCAAAACCCAAGGCATGGACCTCTCCGTCTCCAAAGGCTTTGCGCTGTTCACCCCCTACGCCGGTTTCGGTGTGGTGCGGGCCAAAGGGCAGGCCGGCGAACTCAGTGAGTCGGTCACGCTCAACAAAACCTTCGTGGGTATTGGCACCAACCTCTTGCTGATCAACCTCAACCTCGAATACGACAAGACCGGCGATGTCCCCTCCTACAGTCTCAAAGCCGGCTGGCGCTTCTGAGCTTTGGCCTCACCCGCGCTGGATCGCCCACCGCGGTGCCGGCACCTTGGCGCCAGAAAACACTTGGGCTGCCTTCGATCTGGGTGCTCAGTGGGGCTACGCCATGTTCGAGTGCGATGTTCGCCAGAGCGCCGACGGCGTGTGGTTCCTCATGCACGACGACACCTTGGAACGCACCACCAGCGGCCAAGGCTTGGCCGAGCAACGACCGTGGGCCGAGCTGCTTGGCTTGGACGCAGGGGCTTGGCACAGCCCCCAGCATGCAGGACAAGGCCTGCCAACGCTCGATGCGCTGCTGGCGACAGCACACCAACGCGCTTGGTGCCTGAACCTCGAACTCAAACCCCCCGAAGACCCGGCAACGGCGCGCCAGTGGGGTGCTGAACTGGGTTGGTGGCTGAGCCAACATCCCCACGGTCTCGATCACTGGGTGACCTCATTTTCAACGGATGCGCTGGCGGGACTGCAAGCGGCAGCACCCCAAGTGCGCAGAGGCCACTTGTTTGAGGCTTGGAGCGATGACGTCTTGCCGACGACTCAGTCCTTGGGCTGTGTGGCCTTGGTGCTGGACCACACGGCGTGGGAAGCCGAGCACGCGCAAGCCGCTCGCGACGCGGGTCTGTGGACCTTGGCGTACACCGTCAATGAGCCCGCGCACGCCGATCGCCTGTGGGCAATGGGTTTGGACGCCTTGATCACCGACCGGGTGGACCGGTTCAACCCCAAGAGCTGAATGCTCAAGCCTGTCGCAGCCAAGCCGCCAATCCGCCTTGGCCGAACACCAAAACCGCATAGGTCAGCATGCTGCCGTCGGCGCCCGTCCAAGCCCAACCCAGGGCCAAGATCAGCAGCCCGGCGCCGGCCAGCAGCCGGAATTGACGCCACGCAGGCCAACCGCTGCGCACGCGACCGCGCCGCAGCGCCAGCCACAACACGCCGGCCACCGCCACCGCCGGCGCTGCAAAGCCCAGCAGGTGAAATAAAAAACCGAGAAAGGTCATGGTCAAAGGCCTGCACAGTGTGAAACCCGTCAATTTTATAATCTGAGACATGACCGTCTGGGCCCTGGGTATCAACCACCACACCGCCCCCCTTGATTTGAGGGGTCGGTTTGCGTTCGCCATCGACCAAGTGCCGCCCACCTTGCTGCGCTTGCGCCAATCGGTGGCGCTGTCGCCCGAAGCCACCCTGCTGTCCACCTGCAACCGAACCGAGCTTTATGGTGTGGGGGGGCAAGCGGCGCTGGAGCCCAGCCTGCATTGGCTCGCGGACATCGGCGGCGTGAGTCCCCAAGACCTGCGCCAACACGCCTACGTCTTGCACAACGACGATGTAGCCCGTCACGCCTTTCGCGTGGCCAGCGGCTTGGACAGCATGGTCTTGGGCGAGGCCCAAATTTTGGGTCAGCTCAAAGACGCCGTGCGCGCCGCCGAAGACGCCGGCGCCTTGGGCAGCACCTTGCACCAACTCTTTCAGCGCACCTTTGCCGTGGCCAAAGAGGTGCGCAGCTCCACCGAGATCGGCGCGCACTCCATCAGCATGACCGCTGCGGCGGTGCGTTTGGCGGGGCAGTTGTTCGAGGACTTGCGCGACATCCGCGTGCTGTTCGTGGGCGCGGGCGAAATGATCGAGTTGGCGGTCACCCACTTCGCGGCCAAAAACCCCAAAAGCATGACCATCGCCAACCGCACCTTGGAGCGCGGCCAACAACTCGCCGAACGCTTTGGCGCCGAGGTGATCCGCTTGGCCGACGTGCCCGATCGCTTGTACGAATTCGACGCGGTCATCAGCTGCACCGCCAGCACCTTGCCCATCATCGGTTTGGGCGCCGTGGAGCGTGCACTGAAAAAACGCCGCCACCGGCCCATGTTCATGGTCGACTTGGCCGTGCCACGCGACATCGAAGCCGAGGTTCAATCGCTGGACGATGTCTACCTCTACACCGTGGACGACTTGGCCACCGTCGTGCAAACCGGCATGGAGCACCGCCAAGCGGCCGTGGCCCAGGCCGAGGTCATCATCGACGCGGGCGTGCAAAGCTTCATGCACTGGCTCGACCAGCGCGACCCCGACCACGGCGTGGTGGGAGTGATCCAGAAAATCCAAGAGCAAACCGAACTCTGGCGCGAAGCCGAGTTGGCCCGCGCGCGCAAACGACTGGCCAAGGGCGAACCGGTGGACGAGGTCTTGCAAGCCCTGTCAAGAGGCTTAACGCAAAAAATGCTGCACGGCACCTTGGCCGAGCTGCACACTGGAGACGCGGGCGACCGCGAATCCAAGGTGCGCTGGATTTCGCGCCTGTTCTTGCGCGGTGGCCGCGACGCGGCCTGAGCGTTCGCCATGAAACCCTTTGTCCGAGAGACCTTGCAGCGCCAGCGCGTGCGCTTGCAAGAGCTCGACGCCTTGCTCAGCGCGCCCGATGTTGTACAAGACCTGGCGCGCTTTCGGCTGCTCAGCCGCGAGCACGCACAAACCCGCGAACGCGTAGAAGCTTTTGATCGTTATGAGCAAAGACAAGCCGAACAAATCAGCGCCCAAGCCTTGCTGCTAGAGCCCGACATGGCCGATATGGCGCGCGAAGAAATCGCGCAATGCGAGAGCGAACTCGAGCAGATCAACGCGCACCTGGAGTGGCTGATCCTGCCGCGCGACCCCGACGACGAGCGCAACGCCTTCGTCGAAATCCGCGCGGGCACTGGCGGCGATGAGTCGGCGCTGTTCGCGGGCGATTTGGCCCGCCTGTACACGCGCTACGCCGAACGACAAGGCTGGCAAGTCGAGGTGGTGAGCGAGTCGCCGTCCGAGCTCGGCGGCTACAAAGAGGTGGTCTTGCGCGTGGCCGGTCGCGGCCCCGACGATGCCGTTTACGGCCGTTTGCGATTCGAATCGGGCGGCCACCGCGTGCAGCGCGTGCCCGTGACCGAAACCCAAGGCCGCACCCACACCAGCGCGGCCACCGTGGCGGTCATGCCAGAGGCCGACGAAACCCAAGCCATTGCGCTGAACCCGGCCGAGCTGCGCATCGATACCTTCCGCGCCAGCGGGGCCGGTGGCCAGCACATCAACAAAACCGATTCGGCCGTGCGCGTGACCCACCTCCCAACCGGCTTGACCGCCGAATGCCAAGACGGCCGCTCGCAGCACAGCAACAAAGCGCGGGCCTTGCAGGTGCTCGCTGCGCGCTTGAACGACAAAGAGCGTAGCGAGCGCATGGCCACCGAAGCAGCCACGCGCAAGGGCCTGATCGGTAGCGGTGACCGCAGCGACCGCATCCGGACCTACAACTTCGCGCAGGGCCGCTTGACCGATCACCGCATCAACCTGACCTTGTACAAATTGCTGGCCATCATGGAAGGGGACCTGGACGATGTGATCCACGCCCTGCAAGTGGCCAGTGGCGCGCAGCGCCTCCAAGACCTGGAGCAACAGTTCCATGGCTGACACCTTGGCCCAATGCCTGCAAACGGCCCAAGCTCAGGGTTTGGCGCGGGTGGACGCCCAACTGTTGTTGATGTGGGCGCTCGACCACGACCCGCAAGACCGCGCTTGGCTGATCGCCCACGACGATGAAGCCTTGCCCGAGGCCGCAGCCGCGCGCTGGACCGCCGCTTTGCAGCGCCGATTGAACGGCGAACCCGTGGCCTACATCTTGGGCGAACAGGCGTTTTTTGGTTTGAACCTGCGCGTGGGCCCGGGCGTGCTGGTGCCCCGGCCCGATACTGAGACCTTGGTGCAATGGGCGCTGGATTTGGCGCCGGATCAAGCCGGTGTGCGTTGCTGGGACGTGGGCACGGGCAGCGGCGCCATCGCCTTGGCGTTGTGCCGCGAACGTCCGCAATGGTCGATCACGGCCAGCGACCTGAGTGTGGAAGCCTTGCGCGTGGCCCAGGGCAATGCCGAACGTTTGGGCTTTGAGGTGCGCTGGGCCCAAGGCCCTTGGCTGGCCGCCGTGCCCGGGGAACGGTTTGAGCTCATCATGAGCAACCCACCCTACATCGCTGAGGGCGACCCTCATCTGAGCGCCTTGCGCCACGAACCCCTGTTGGCCTTGACCGCGGGCACCGATGGCTTGGACGACCTTCGCACCCTCATCACCCAAGCCCCCGATCACCTGAGCGCCGGCGGCTGGCTCTTGCTGGAACACGGCCACGACCAAGCCTTTGCAGTGCGGACTTTGCTAACCCAAGCCGGGTTCGCCGAGGTCAACAGCCGCAAAGACCTTGCGGGCATCGAACGCTGCAGCGGCGGACAATGGCACAAAGCGTCATAATCGCGCCCACTGTCCAGCCCCGCTGGCCAAACGATTGATTTTGAAAGGACGTCTAACCATGAGCGACACACAACAACAAATCGACCAACTGGTCAAATCCAACGAGATCGTGCTCTTCATGAAGGGCAGCGCGAGCTTCCCCATGTGCGGCTTTTCTGGCCGCGCCATCCAGATCTTGAAGGCCTGCGGCGTGGACACCAAGACCGTCAAAACGGTCAACGTGCTGGAAGACGATGGCATTCGCCAGGGCATCAAGGACTACAGCAACTGGCCAACGATTCCCCAGCTCTACATCAAAGGCGAGTTCATCGGCGGCTCGGACATCATGATGGAGATGTACGAGTCCGGCGAACTCAAACAGGTCATCAGCGGCCAGGCTTGAGGGACGCCTTCAGGTACGGCACCACCTCATCCAAGGCCAATCGACGGGCCTCGGTGTCGCGGCGGTGCTGGTACTCGACCTGAGCGTCTTTGAGCGCTCGCTCGCCCACCGTCACGCGGTGGGGCACGCCGATGAGTTCCCAGTCGGCGAACATGGCGCCAGGGCGTTCGCCCCGGTCGTCCAAGATCACATCCACCCCCGCATCCAGCAGCGCTTGGTACAAGCGGTGGGCTTCGGCTTTCACCGCCTCGCTGCGGTCCATGTTGACCGGACAAATCACCACCGTGAACGGGGCAATCGCGTCGGGCCAAATGATGCCGCGCTCGTCGTGGTTTTGTTCGATGGCCGCGGCCGGCAGGCGGGTGATGCCAATGCCGTAACAGCCCATTTCCATGAACTGGGGTTTGCCGTCTTCGCCCAAGAAAGTGGCGTTCATGGCCTTGGAATATTTGGTGCCCAAATAGAACACATGGCCGATTTCAATGCCGCGCTCAATGGCCAACTCGCCTTGACCGTCGGGTGAGGGATCACCAGCCACCACATTGCGGATATCGGCCACCAGGTCGGGCTCAGGCAGGTCGCGTCCCCAGTTCACCCCTGTCATGTGAAAGTCCACCTCGTTGGCACCGCACACCCAGTTGGACATCACGGCCACCTCGCGATCGGCCACGATCTTCAAGGGCTTCTTCATGCCCACGGGGCCGAGGTAACCTGGCTTGCAACCGAAGTGGGTGTCGATCTCGGCCAAAGTGGCGAAACGGAAACCGCCTTCCATGCCAGGCAGTTTGGTGACCTTGACCTCGTTCATGTCGTGGTCGCCGCGCAGCATCAGCAGCCACACGGTGCTGTGCTTGACCGCACCGTCTTCACCCAACTCGTCGGTGGCCAAGACCAGCGACTTGATCGTGGCGCTCAAGGGTATGTTGAGGAAAGCCGCGACATCGGCACAGGTGCTCTTGCCGGGGGTGGGCGTTTTGGCCAAGGCTTGGCTGGCTGCGCCACGGGGGGCGCTGGGCGCCAAGGCCTCGGCCTTTTCGATGTTGGCCGCGTAGGTGCTGTTGGGGCAGTAGACGATGGCGTCTTCGCCGGTGGCCGCGATCACTTGGAACTCTTCGGACAGGTCACCCCCGATGGCGCCGCTGTCGGCGGCCACGGCACGGTAGTGCAAGCCAAAACGGTCAAAGATCTTTCGGTAGGCTTGGGCCATGTTTTGGTAACTGGCTTTGGCGCTGACTTGGTCTTTGTCGAAACTGTACGCATCCTTCATGGTGAACTCGCGCCCACGCATCAGGCCAAAACGCGGGCGGCGCTCGTCGCGAAATTTGGTCTGGATTTGGTAGAGGTTTTTCGGCAGTTGCTTGTGGCTGCGGAATTCTTGGCGGGCCACGTCGGTGATGACCTCTTCGCTGGTGGGCTGGACGACGAAATCGCGGCCATGGCGGTCTTGGATGCGCAGCATCTCGGGGCCCATCTTCTCAAAGCGGCCCGTCTCTTGCCACAGCTCGGCAGGCTGGACCACCGGCATGGTCATCTCGATGGCGCCGGCCCGGTTCATCTCCTCGCGCACGATGGCCTCGACCTTGCGGATCACCCGCAAGCCCATGGGCATGTAGTTGTAGACGCCTGCGCCGAGTTTTTTGATCATGCCCGCGCGGGTCATCAGTTGGTGGCTCACCACCTCGGCATCGGCCGGGGCTTCGCGCAGGGTGGAAATCAGAAATTGGGACGCTTTCATGCTGGGATCGTTCTAGGTGATCGTGCCCATGCTGCAATGGTGCACAACCCATGCATAATGGTCACAGTTTAAAAAATTTGAGGTTGATTATGCTTGACAGAGAAGGCTTCAGGCCCAATGTCGGCATCATTCTGCTCAACCAGAAGAACCAGGTGTTTTGGGGCAAACGCATCCGCTCGCACTCCTGGCAATTCCCGCAGGGCGGCATCGACCGGGGCGAAACCCCCGAACAGGCGATGTTTCGAGAGCTTCACGAAGAGGTCGGGCTCAAACCCGAACACGTGAGCATCGTGGCCCGAACGCGGGACTGGTTGCGCTATGAGGTGCCGGACCGGTTCATCCGCCGGGATGCCCGCGGTCATTACAAAGGCCAAAAACAAATTTGGTATTTGTTGCGCTTAGAGGCGCAAGACTGGCAGCTGAACCTGCGTGCCACGAGCCACCCCGAATTTGACGCTTGGCGTTGGAACGACTACTGGGTGCCGCTGGACGTGGTGATCGAGTTCAAACGAGGCGTCTACGAGATGGCACTGACCGAACTGTCGCGTTTTCTGCCCCGAACGGAACCGAGGGGGCGATTCATGCGCACACCGCCCCGCAGCTCTGGTGAATGGCAAGCCCCCGTGGGGATGGAACTGCCCCCGGGCGCGACCTACGATCCAGACCCGTCCCAACCGGGCATGGACGCCCAACGCCCCGACTGAGGCGCTCAGCCCCGCGTCAGCACCAAGTTGTCGCGGTGGATCATTTCGGGCTCGCCCACGTAACCCAACAAACGCTCAAAGTCGCTGGAGCCCTTGCGGCAAATCAGGCGCGCCTCAGCGCTGCCGTAATTGGCCAAGCCTCGGGCCACCTCTTGGCCGTCCGGGCCACACACGGCGATCACATCGCCACGAGAAAACTCGCCATGCACCGCCGTCATGCCCACCGGCAAGAGGCTTTTGCCCTCCCCCACCAACTTGGGCACCGCACCGGCATCGACCCAGACCGAGCCGCGCATTTGCAGGTGGTCCGACATCCAACGTTTGCGCGCTTGGCTCTTGGCGGTCTGGGCCACCAAGTAAGTACCAATAGCCTCGCCCTCGCACAAGCGCTCGAGCACGCGGGGCTCTCGGCCCCAAGCGATGACGGTCGAAGCCCCCGAACCCGCGGCGCGCTTGGCCGCCAAAATTTTGGTGATCATGCCGCCCTTGCCGATGCCCGAACCCGCGCCACCGGCCATGGTCTCCAAGGTCGGATCACCCGCGCGCGCCTCGTGGATGAAGCGGGCGTTGGGGTTTTTTCGTGGGTCTTCGCTGTACAAACCGGGCTGGTCGGTCAAGATGATGAGCACATCGGCCTCGACCAAATTGGCCACCAAGGCGCCCAAGGTGTCGTTGTCGCCGAATTTGATTTCGTCGTTGACGACCGTGTCGTTTTCGTTGATTACAGGCACCACGCCCAAGCTGAGCAAGGTCAGCAAGGTGGAGCGGGCGTTGAGGTAGCGCTCCCGGTCGGCCAAATCGGCGTGTGTGAGCAAGACCTGCGCACTGCCCACGCCACAGGCACGCAACTTGGTTTCGTACATCTGCACCAAGCCCATTTGCCCCACGGCAGCGGCGGCTTGGAGTTCGTGGATTTCTTTGGGCCGGGTAGTCCAGCCCAAACGCTTCATGCCCTCGGCCACCGCACCGCTGCTGACCATGATCAGCTCTCGGCCTTGGGCCACCAACGCAGCCAATTGCTCGCTCCATTGGGCAATGGCTTGTTCGTCGAGACCGCGGCCTTCGTTGGTCACCAAACTCGAACCCACTTTGACGACGATGCGTTGGGCGTTTTTGACCACCGGTGTGTGGAGGGCGTTGTGTTCGGCCATCGTGGAATGCGTTTCAGGTTGACTGGGGTTTGCCTTCGGCAAAACGGGGGTCGACGACCACGGGCTTTGCCGCTTGGTGCACGGCCGCCAAATGTTGGTAGACGGTTTGCACCAAGCGCTCGCAGCCCTCGCGCGTGAGGGCGGAAATTTCAAACACAGGGCCTTTGTAGCGCAGGCGCTTGACGGTGTCTTTGACCAAGGCCTCGCGCTCGTCGGCAGGGACCATGTCGAGCTTGTTGAGCACCAACCAACGTGGCTTGTCGTAGAGCGCCGGGTCGAATTTTTTCAACTCCAAAGCAATGGCTTTGGCCTGCGCCACGGGGTCGACGGCATCGTCAAACGGGGCCATGTCCACCAAGTGCAAGAGCACGCGGGTGCGCTGCAGGTGACGCAAAAACTGGTGGCCCAAGCCGGCGCCTTCTGAGGCACCTTCGATCAAGCCGGGTACATCGGCCACGACAAAGCTTTTCTCGGGGCCCACGCGCACCACACCCAAATTGGGGTGCAAGGTGGTGAAGGGGTAATCGGCGATTTTGGGGCGCGCGTTGGAAATGGCGGCGATCAGCGTGGACTTGCCCGCGTTGGGCATGCCCAGCAGACCCACATCGGCCAAGACCTTGAGCTCGAGTTTGAGCGTGCGGCGCTCACCGGGCCAGCCCGGGGTTTTTTGGCGAGGTGCGCGGTTGGTCGAGCTTTTGTAGTGCATGTTGCCAAAGCCGCCGTCGCCCCCCTTGGCCAGCAAAATCTGTTCGCCGGCTTTCAAGAGTTCAAACAAGACCTCACCCGTCTCGGCGTCGGCCACGATGGTGCCCACGGGCAACTTTAAGACGATGTCATCGCCTTTGACGCCAAACATGTCCGAGCCCTTGCCATGCTCACCCCGTTGTGCGTCGAAGCGCCGGGTGTAGCGAAAATCGACCAAGGTGTTGAGGTTGTCGTCCACCAAACCATAGACGTGACCGCCCCGTCCGCCATCCCCGCCATCGGGACCGCCGAATTCTTTGTATTTTTCGTGCCGGAAGGAAGCGCAGCCATTGCCCCCATCGCCCGCAGCGACTTCAATCGTGGCTTCGTCCACAAACTTCATGACACGCTTCCTCTGAAGAAAAACACAAAAGGCCCGCTGCGCGGGCCTTTTGCTTGAGAGCTGGATCGCTCAGCCGCCGCGCTGAACACCCCCGATAAACAGGGGCGCAACGCCGTCGCCATCACACGGGGGTGATGCTGACGTATTGGCGGTTGAGTTCGCCTTTAACGGCGAAGTTCACGTGGCCGTCCACGGTAGCAAAAATCGTGTGATCTTTGCCTAGGCCCGTATTGGTGCCGGGGTGGAACTTCGTGCCACGCTGGCGAACAATGATGGCACCGGCGCTGACCAGTTCACCACCAAATTTTTTCACGCCGAGCATCTTGGGCTTGGAATCGCGCCCGTTTCGCGTTGAGCCGCCGCCTTTTTTCTGTGCCATGGTATTTAAACTCCTTAGCCTGCAATCGCAGAAATCTGCAACTCAGTGTAATTTTGACGGTGGCCTTGGCGCTTTTGGTAGTGCTTACGACGGCGCATCTTGAAGATGCGAACCTTGTCGTGACGACCATGGGACAGGACCGTGACTGTGACAGTTGCGCCGGACACCAGGGGCGTGCCAACCTTGAGTTCAGCGCCGTTTCCGACAGCCAACACTTGGTCAATCACGATTTCCTGGCCCACTTCCGCAGCAATCTGTTCTACTTTAATTTTTTCGCCAGCAGCAACACGATACTGTTTGCCACCGGTTTTTATGACCGCGTACATATGAACCTCTTGAAAAATTTCACGTGAATTTCAGCTGACAGAAGTCCACTGAACTCAAGATTTTAGCACGCGTCGGCACAGATAATCAAGCCTTGACACGGCAAACCCGAGTCAAGATTCCTATAATTCGCCATAAACCCCTCGCCAGCAGCCGATTTTGACCCATCCCAACCGCTCCCCCCACCCGCTGGACATCATCCAAACCGACATGCTGGCGGTGGACCGCGTCATCGCCCAGCGCCTGAGCTCCGAGGTGCCGCTGGTCAGTGAGGTGGCCCAATACATCATCGCAGCCGGGGGCAAGCGGCTGCGACCCGCCCTGTTGCTGCTCGTCAGTGGCGCTTTGGGCGACACCTCCCCGCGCAGCCACACCTTGGCCGCCGTGGTGGAATTCATACACACCGCTACGCTCTTGCACGACGATGTGGTGGACGAGTCCACGCTGCGACGCGGCCGCGCCACCGCCAACCAACAATTCGGCAACGCCGCCAGCGTCTTGGTGGGCGACTTTTTGTATTCGCGCGCCTTCCAAATGATGGTCGATGTGGGCGACATGCGCGTCATGGAGGTCCTCTCGGAGGCCACCAATGTGATCGCCGAAGGCGAAGTCTTGCAACTCATGAACATGCACGATGCCTCGCTCGACGAAGTCACCTATATGCGCGTGATCCGCTCCAAAACGGCCAAGCTGTTCGAGGCCAGTGCCCGCTTGGCGCCGATCTTGGCGGTCAGCGACGCGGCCACCGAAGCCGCTTGCGCTACCTACGGCCAAGCCTTGGGCTGCGCGTTTCAAATCATCGACGACGTGCTCGATTACGAAGGCGATGCCGAAACCTTGGGCAAGAACCTGGGCGACGATCTGCGCGAGGGTAAAGTCACCCTGCCCATCATTGGCGCCTTGCGCGTGGCCTCTGCAGAGCAGCAGGCCTTGATTCGTCACGCCATCGAAGCGGGTGACATGACGCATCTGGCCACCATTCAAGGCATCATCCAGAGCACCGGTGCGCTGGCGGCAGCGCGTCAAACCGCCATGGATGAAGCGCAGAGGGCCGTCGATGCCCTCTCGGTACTGCCTCAAAACCCATACCAACAAGCTTTGCTACAGCTCGCCTTGGGTTTGCAAAACCGCACGGTGTAATGCTCACCCCTGTGGGCTTTTGTCCGCAGCACCCATGGGTCTGCGTGAACCAGTCCACACCACAGCGAACGCAGATTTGAAGACGACTTGTGGTTTTTTGAGGGTCCGTCCTACAGTGGGCCGATGCCACCCCCCTTAACGCCCAAACGCCCATCCCCATGTGATCTGGCCTTGATCCAATGCTTGCTGGATCGGGGTGATTTGGATTCGGCCACCTTGGACCGGGTCAACCAACAGGCCTTCAGCACGGGCTTCACTTGGGTCCAGGCTGCTTTGAGCCTGTCGGCCGTGGCGCCTTTGGCGCTGGCTCAGGCCTTGAAACAAACCTTGGGCTACCCCTTGTTGGACAACAGCGGCGTTGACATTGAGCATTGCGAGCTCGACCTCTGGTCACCAGTTTTTTGTATCGAACACCAATTGCTGGCGTGGCGATCGGACGATGGCACGCACCACATCGCCACCGCCGATCCGACCGACACCGGGGTGATGGCGCAAGCCCAAGCGCAACTCGAGCGTCCTGCTCGTTGGTGGGTGGCGGCACACGACCAACTCGAGCGCGACCTGCAACGCTGGCAACAGCGCTGGGAATGGCAAATACCCAACACGCCAGCGGCCGACGGCGATGTCCCCTTTGCGCACGCCCTCACCCCAGAGGAGCGCGCCATCGAGGACGTGCCCGTCGTCAAACTCTTGCACGAGCTGATGAGCAAAGCCCACCGTATGCGGGCTTCCGACCTGCACATCGAACCCTACGAACGCCACGTCCGGGTACGCTGGCGCATCGACGGTCACTTGCACGAAATGTGCACAGTCCCATTGGAGCTGCGCGATGGCTTGGCCTCGCGCCTGAAGGTCTTGGCCCGCCTGGACATCGCCGAAAAGCGTCTGCCGCAAGACGGTCGGGTTGAGTTTCACCTCAATGGCGAACGGGTGCATGGACGCGTCAGCAGCTTACCCACCGTGTTCGGTGAAAAGTTGGTGGTCCGCTTGCTGCCCAACACACCGGTCCACCGGCAATTGGACGAACTGGGCATGGAACTGAAAGAACATGGCGATCTGCTCCACGCCTTGTCTCGACCACAAGGCATGGTGCTGGTCACCGGCCCCACAGGCTCAGGAAAAACCGTCACCTTGTACGCCTGCTTGGACCAAATTAACCTGCCCCACGTGAACATCGCCACCGCGGAAGACCCTTGCGAGATGCACGTGCACGGCATCAACCAACTGCAGGTGCACGACAAAGCAGGGCTCACGTTTGCCACCGCCTTGCGCGCCTTTTTGCGTCAAGATCCCGATGTGCTGATGGTCGGTGAAATCCGCGACATGGAAACCGCTGATGTGGCGATCAAAGCCGCACAAACCGGCCACTTGGTGCTCTCCACCTTACACACCAACGACGCGCCAGCCACGCTCACGCGCTTGCTCAACATGGGGGTGGCGGCCTACAACGTCGTGGCCAGTGTCAAGCTGGTTGTGGCCCAGCGCTTGGTGCGTTGTCTGTGTCCCTATTGCAAACAGGCCACCAACACCACACGAGAACAACTCATGGCTGCAGGTGCTTCACAGGCCGCTCTGGAGGGGCCCATCAGCGTCTACGAACCTGTGGGGTGTGCGCGTTGCCACCAAGGTTTTCAAGGCCGGCTGGGCCTGTACCAAACCCTGCCGATGACCGACGGATTGCAGTCACTGATCCTGCAAAACAGCAGCGAACTGGCCTTGCGCGAAGCTGCGCTTGCCGCGGGCATGCGCAGCTTGCGCGCCTTGGGTCTGATCTGGGTGCAGCGTGGGCTGACCAGCATGGGCGAGGTACTGATGAACACCCCCGATTGAATCGACGCCCACACCATGGCATCGCTCCAACGCTTCACATGGTCGGCTCAGGATGTGCAAGGTCATGCCCACCAAGGTGATCTGACGGCGCGCAACCGCCGCGCGGCGCTCGCACAATTGCGTGCTCAAGGTTGGCTGGGCATTGATTTGCGCCCTGTGGCTCACCCGACTTGGCGTGCGGCACGCGCCACAAGCGCTCGCGACACCACGGTTTTGACACGTCAACTGGCCACCCTGCTGGGTGCCGATGTGCCTTTGCTCAACGCCTTGGTGCTGATGCGCGAAACCACCCCACAAGCCCACACCTGGGCTTTGTTGGAGCAGCTGCACCGCGACATTCGCGGCGGATCCTCGCTGGCCCAAGCTTTGTCGCAGCACCCCAAGCAATTCGACGCCCTCTACCGACACGTGGTCAGCGCCGGCGAGGCTTCCGGCTCACTGGGCTTGCTTTTGGATCGCCTGGCGACGCAGCGCGAGCGCCACGAGTCCTTGAGCGCCCAACTGCGATCGGCCTTGGTCTACCCCTTGGCGGTGGTCCTGGTGGCCGTGGCGGTGGTCGCCGTTATCTTGGTGTGGGTGGTGCCCACATTCGAGTCGGTGTATGGCGGCTTCGGGGCTTCACTCCCGGCCCTGACGCTCGCCTTGCTGGGCTTGAGTCGGGGCTTGGTTCAACATGCACACCTGTTGGTCTTGGGCCTGGTCTTGCTGGTCCTGGCATTCGCTCGCCTTCGCCGTGCTTCGTGGTTTGTCGCTGCATGGGACCGCTGGAGCTTGCATTGGCCGGTGGTGGGGCGCTTGCGCCAGCGGGCCGCCACCGCCCGCTGGACGCGAACCCTGAGCACCTTGCTCGACGCCGGCACCCCCCTCAACTCCGCCCTGGTGTCGGTAGCGGGTGCCAGTGGCCACCGCTCGTTTGAGCTCGCCAGCGTGGCCATGGCCCAAGCGGTGCGAGAAGGCAGCGCCTTGACAGCGGCCATGCAGCGCTGTAGCTTGTTCGACCCCGTGGTCCTGCAGCTCACCGCCATGGGTGAGGCCAGTGGCTCGCTCAGCGCCCTACTGGCCAAAGCCGCCCACCTCAATGAGCGCGAACTGGAGACCCAACTCCAAGGCCTGTCGGGGCTGATCGAGCCTGTCATCATCGTGGTGCTGGGGCTGGTCATCGGCACCATCGTGCTGGCCTTGTATTGGCCGATTTTTGAATTGGGTCAGGTGATTTGATGAACATCTGGAGCGCTCCCTTGGTCGGCTGGATGCCTTTGGTGGGCTTGTTGCTAGGGCCCTTGTTGGCGCGATGGGTACAGCTAGCGCCCTTGTGGATGCACGCGCGTTGGGCCCAACCAGACGATGGCCCCGCGCCCCACCCGCCCGCATGGTCCATCCCCGGGGTGATCTTCATGGCCGTGAGCACCGCAGCGCTGTGGGGCGTCTGTGGCCAGCTGTGGGGGGGCGCGGCGGCTCCAGCGTGGGCGGTTTTTGGCACCGGCTTGTGGCTGCTGGCCTGTATCGATGCGCGAAGCGGGTGGCTGCCCGATCTGTTCACCTTGGGCTTGTTGACCTTGGGTCTCGGCGCCGCGGCCCTACAAGCCCACAGCACGGGGCTGAGCGACTCCGCCTGGGGTGCTGTCTTTGGCTACGGGGTATTGTGGTGCACGGCGCGCCTGTTCAAGGCGCTGAGCGGCCGCGAGGGCTTGGGCGGCGGCGACCCCAAACTTCTGGCCGCCATCGGCGCATGGATGGGCTGGACCGCACTGGCCCCCATCTTGTTGGTCGCCAGCGTGAGCGGGGTGCTGGTGGCTGTGACGATGCAAGGCTTGGGCCATTGGCCCAAACAACAAGCGTTTGCCTTTGGTCCGTTCTTGGCCTTGGCCGTGCCCATCGTGGGCGTCGTTGGGCCCCACGCGTTTGTCGTATTCTTGCCGGTGTGAACATCAACCAACCCATTCGAGTGGGCCTGACGGGCGGCATTGGCAGCGGCAAATCCACCGTGGCGGCCCTGCTGCGCGACCAAGGCGTGCCTGTGATCGACGCCGACGCCATTTCGCGATCGGTCACGGCCGTGGAGGGCGTGGCCTTGCCCGCCATCCGCGAGCGTTTTGGGCCGAGCAGCATCGGCGCAGATGGCGCCATGGACCGCGCCCACATGCGCGAGCGCGTCTTTCAAAACCCCTTGGAACGCCACGCCTTGGAAGCGATCATTCACCCTTGCGTTCGACAAATCATCAACGAACAAGCCCAAGCCTGCGCGGCGCCTTGGGTGGTGCTGGACTTGCCCTTGCTATGCGAATCCGAGCATTGGCGCGAACAGGTGCGTTGGGTATGGGTCGTGGATTGTGAGGAAAGCACCCAGGTGCAGCGCGTAATGGCGCGCAGCGGCTGGTCAAGCGAACAAGTCTTGGCCGTCATGCGCCAGCAATGCACACGCCAGCAACGCTTGGCCATCGCGCACGCCGTGATTGCCAACGAGGGTATCGAGCTGGCCGAATTGGCCCGGTCGGTTCAACAGGTGGTGCGCCAGTTCGGGCTATGATTGGGGTCAGCGCCGCGACACCCAACCCCCAGCCCACCCGTGATCCTGTACGAATACCCCTTCAACGAGCGTATCCGCACCTACCTCAAGCTCGAGCACCTCTTCGAGCGGCTGGAGATTTTGCTCAAGCGCAACGACCCCATCGATCACCACCACGCCATCCAAACCATTTTTGAGGTGATGGACGTGGGCTCGCGCTCCGACATGAAGTCCGATGTGTTGAAAGACATCGACCGCCACAAAGCCCAGCTCAACGCCTACCGCGGCAACCCGGCGATTTCGGAGCCTTTGCTGGACGAGGCCATCGCGCGCCTCGACCACAGTTTCCATTTGCTCAGCAGCACGCCCGGCAAAACCGGTCAAGGCTTGCTGGACATCGACTGGCTCATGAGCCTGCGTGGCCGCATGAGCATCCCTGGTGGCACCTGCGAATTCGATTTGCCGGCCTACCACCACTGGCGCCACTTTGGCCCTGAGCAGCGCAAACAAGATTTGCGCCAATGGGCCTCGACCATCACACCCTTGGGAGACGCCATTGCCCAACTCATGCGCATGATGCGCGAGTCGGGTGCCCCGCAAAAAGTCGTGACCACCAATGGTTTGTTCAAACAGTCATTGCCCTTGGGACGCCCCTTTCAGCTCATGCGATTGCAAATCCACCCCGACACGGGCCTCATTCCCGAAATCAGCGGCAACCGCATGCTGTTCACGGTGCGCATGATGCGGCAAATCGATGGTGATCGTTTACAAGCCACCAACGAAGACGCAGCCTTCGAGCTGACCTTGTGCGCCTGAGACGCCGCATGACCTCGCCTGACACCGCCCCTGAATTGCCTGCACGCACCGTGCGTTGCCCCGCCTGTGGCGGCCCCAGTTTGTATGCGGCCGACAACCCCCATCGACCCTTTTGTGGTCAGCGCTGCAAATCCATGGATTTCGGTGCTTGGGCCAGCGAACAATTCGCCGTGCCCGAGGCCTTGTCCAACCAAGACCCGAACTTCGAGCGCAGCTGAGTTCAGTCGCGCGCTTCGGCCAACCAAGCCAAGACCGGCACCGTGCCGGGCAACACCGGTGTGACCTGCACCGGCAAGCTTTGCCAAGCAAAGGCTTGGCCTTCGCGCATGGTGGGCTCACCGCTCCACTGCGTGACACGGCAAAAATTTAAACGCACCAAGGCGTGCGGGTAATCGACCACGCTGCTGCGCCACAGCGGCGCAGCGCCAATGGTCACCCCAATCTCTTCCTCGAGTTCGCGGCGCAACGCCGCTTCCACGCTTTCACCGGCCTCGAGCTTGCCACCCGGAAACTCCCAATAACCCGCATAGGCTTTGCCGGGGGGGCGTGTGGTGAGCAGGTATTGGTCGGGCGCGCGACACAAAATGCCCACCGCCACCTCAACGATCGGCCGTGTCGCCTCGCTGACCCCACCGCCGTCGACCACCAAGACCGGGTCTGTCATGCGGATGCCATCAAAGCGCGCTGCGCGAACCGACGTGGTCACGGGCGAACTGGTGCGCCACACGGCCGCTGCGCGAGCCTCGTTCGAGCGCCCACACCAAGGCTGGGGCCCGGGCCGCTTCAATCTCTTGAGCGTTCAAGCCCATGGCTTGCAGCCAAGCGCCCACGACCGTGAGGTACTCGTCTTGGCTGAAGGGGTAGAAACTGACCCACAAACCAAAACGCTCCGAGAGCGAAATTTTTTCTTCCACCGCCTCACCGGGGTGCACCTCACCGTCTTCGGTGTGGGTGTAAGCCAGGTTTTCCTTGTGGTATTCGGGGAGCAAATGGCGGCGGTTGCTGGTGGCGTAAATCAACACATTGGGGCTGGCCGCCGAGACCGAGCCGTCGAGCATGGACTTCAAGGCCTTGTAGCCCAACTCGCCGTCTTCGAAACTCAGGTCGTCGCAAAACACGATGAAGCGCTCGGGTCGCGACGAGACCATGTCCACGATGTCGGGTAGGTTGACCAAGTCGGCTTTGTCGACTTCGATCAAACGCAAGCCTTGGTCGGCATACGCGTTCAAACAGGCTTTGACCAAGGACGATTTGCCGGTGCCTCGCGCGCCGGTGAGCAAGACGTTGTTGGCGGGCAAACCGCGCACGAATTGCTGGGTGTTGCGTTGGATCTTTTCTTTTTGGCCGTCGATCTCGTGCAGGTCATCCCACCGGATGTGGCTGACTTGTCGCACCGGCTCCAACACGCCATGGGCTTGACCCCGTTGGCGAAAGCGAAACGCCACCGAGGCGCCCCAATCGGGTTCGGCCAGGGGCTGGGGCAAGACGGCCTCCCAACGCGTCAGCACCGCCTCGATGCGGTCGATCAAACGGTCCCATGGGCCCGCGGCGCTCATGATCGGTAATCGGCGTTGATGGTGACGTAGTCGTGGCTGAAGTCGCAGGTCCACACGGTTTGGCTGGCCGTGCCGCGGCCCAAACCGATGCGCACCTCGATCTCGGCTTCTTTCATCACGCGTTGGCCGTCTTCTTCTCGGTAAGCGGGGTTGCGTCCGCCGGCTCGAACCACGTGGACATCGCCCAAGTGCAGCTCAATGAGGTTCGCGTCCAAGTCGGTGATGCCGGCGTAACCCACGGCGGCCAAAATGCGTCCGAGGTTCGGGTCGCTGGCAAAGAACGCGGTTTTAACCAGTGGCGAATGCGCGACCGCATACGCCACCTTCAAACACTCGTCGTCGTTGCGTCCACCGTCCACGCACACGCTGATGAACTTGGTGGCGCCCTCGCCGTCGCGCACGATGGCGTGCGCCAGGTACTGCGCCACCTCGGTCATGGCGGCCATGAGGGCCTGCGCATCGGCGCTGTCCATGTCCGTGATGGTGGGGTTCGACGCTTGCTGAGAGGCGATGACCACGAAACTGTCGTTGGTGGAGGTGTCGCCGTCCACCGTGACGCGGTTGAAGGACACGTCGGCCAAGCGACGCGCCAAACCGTTCATGAGCGCAGGCGCGATGCGCGCATCGGTGGCCATATAGCCCAGCATGGTGGCCATGTTCGGGCGAATCATGCCCGCGCCTTT
>CAMDCY010000011.1 GCA_945890705.1 Hydrogenophaga intermedia
GATTCGGGCTTCTTGGTATTTGCCGTCGTGGTGTTTGTCCATGCCGTGGTTCGAGGCGATGGCCGCCACGCTCACGCCGCTGAGCAACGCAGCCGACAAAACCCAGATCATTCGTTTGTTCATTTCAGATTCCTTGAAGGTGTGAATCCGCTTTTGGCGGTCTCTGACGGGCGTCAGATGGCTCTATTGAACGGTGTGAGAGGCCAAAACAAGTGTCTGTGTGGATGCTTTTTGCAAGCGCATGTGTCTACACAGGCTGCAGACATGTTTTGATACAAAAATACCGAGTTGGGCTCGTATGATGGGACCATGACACCCACCACAGACCACGTTTTGTTGGTCGATGACGACCCCGAAATCCGCCAGTTGACGGCGCAGTACCTCGAGCAAAACGGGCTCCAGTGCAGCACGGCCGCCAGTGGCCGCGAGATGCGCCAACTGTTGCAGTCGCAGCGGGTAGACCTGCTGGTGCTCGATGTGATGATGCCCGGCGAGGACGGCCTGACGATTTGCCGCGACCTGCGCGCCCAAGGTGGCGCCCACAGCGCCTTGCCCATCCTCATGCTCACGGCCCGCACCGACGACGCCGACCGCATCTTGGGGCTGGAGATGGGCGCCGACGATTACTTGGGCAAGCCCTTTGTGCCGCGCGAATTGTTGGCCCGCATCCGCGCCATCCTGCGCCGCGCCCGTGCTTTGCCTGCGAATTTGCAAACCACCCAGAGCCCCAACCGCTGGCGGTTTTCGGGTTACACGCTGGATGCGCTGGTGCGTCAGGTGCGTAACCCCGAGGGCGTGCTCTTGGTGCTGACCTCCGGTGAATACCGTTTGCTGCAGGTCTTGCTCCAACACGCCAACAAGGTGCTCACGCGCGACCAGTTGCTCGAGCTCACCCAAGGCCGCGCAGCCGATGCGTTTGATCGCTCCATCGACCTGCTCATCAGCCGCTTGCGTGTCCGTTTGGGTGAGCCGGCGCGCAGCTTGGGCTTGATCAAAACCGTGCGCAGCGAAGGCTATGTGCTGGCCACCGAGGTGCTGGCCGAATGAGCGCGGTGTTGAAAAAGTTGTGGCCGCAAAGCCTGTTCGCCCGCTTGTTGTGGGTGTGGTTGATGGGCTTGGCCTTGGTGTTGGCCGCCGCCGCATGGCTGGCTTTGGACGAGCGCATGGTGCGCGGTCAAGTGGTGTTTCACGCCAAGGTGACACAAGAGCTGGCGGCTTCAGCCGACTGGTTGGACACGCTCACCCCGGATCAGCGCGAGCGCTGGGTGGACGAAGCGCGTCAGCGCCGCGCGCGCTGGCGGCTTGAGTCGCCCGAGGCTTGGTCGGCAAGCGCCACACCGCTGCCACCCTACCTGCGCACGTTTGAGGTCTATGTGAAAGATGAATTGTCGCAGCGCCAACCCCAAGTGCAGCACTTCTTGTCGGTCCGCGATCGCGACGATGACGACGAGGCGCACCACGGCCAGCGTTCGCGCATGCAGACATGGGTGTCCTTGCGCTTGGCCGATGGCAGCATCGCCTACGCTCGACTCCCTGCGCGCTGGCCAGCGACGGGTGCCTCAGGCATGCATGCCCAAGGGAGTAATACCCCTTGGGGGCTGGTGGCGCTGACCGTGCTGGTGGGTCTGGCGCTGTTGACCTGGCTGGCGGTGATCTACGCCACACGCCCGCTCAAGCGCATGACACAAGCCGCTTTGGATTTGGCTGCCCACCCCAACCGAGCGCCTTTGCCCGACAGCGGCCCCACCGAAGTGCGCCAAGCCGCGCAAGCCTTCAACCACATGCAGCAGCAGCTGCAACGCCACATGGCTCAGCAAACCCAGGTCCTCGCCGCGATTGCCCACGACTTGCAAACACCGTTGACACGCTTGCGCCTGAAAACCGAGTGGGTCAGCGACGAGCCGCTGCGCCAGCGCATGCAAGCAGACCTGAGCGAAATGCAAGACTTGGTGCAAGACGGTTTGGCGCTGGCCCGCAGCTGGCACGCGCAACCGCAGCGCCAACCGGTGCACCTGAACCAGCTGTTGCAAACCCAGCTCAACGAATGGGAAGACTTGGGCTGGGCGGTGCAAGTGCAGGGCGCGGACAGCGATTGTTTGGTCAACACTGATGTGGCCGCGCTGCGCCGCGTGCTGGGCAATGTGGTGCACAACGCCATCACCTACGGCCACCGAGCCACCGTCACCTTGGTTTGCCAAGACCCCGATCAGATCGAGCACTGGTGCATCGTCGTGGATGACGAAGGGCCGGGCTTGCCCGAATCCGACTTGCAAACGGTGTTGCAGCCGTTTGTGCGCCAAGAGAGCTCGCGCAACCGACAAACTGGCGGCACCGGCTTGGGCTTGTCGATCGCACTGAACCTGATGACCGCTTTGGGCGGTGGCTTGGTCTTGAGCAACCAAGCCCAGGGCGGCTTGCGCGTCACCCTCAGCGCACCGCGCTGAGCCTTCACTTCAGCGCACGCAGCGCCGCTTGCGCGATGCTCTGGGCGTCCACCGCGAAGAAGCGGCGCAGCGCAGCCCGCGTGTCGCTGCGGCCAAAGCCGTCGGTGCCCAGCGTGGTGTAGCGACGGCCTTCGGGCACGAAGGCGCGCACGCTCTCGGGCACGGCGCGCACGTAATCGGTGGCGGCGATGATGGGGCCTTGGGTGGCACTCAGCAGTTGCTCCAGATGCCCAGCGCCCTCAGCGCCACCAGCCTCTTGCGCCATGCCGTCGCGTGCCAACTCACTCCAACTGGTGATGCTCAGCACCTCCACGCCCATGCCTTGCGCAGCCAGTTGCTGCGCGGCCTTGACCACTTCGGTCAAGATCGCGCCCGAGCCGAGCAAGGTCACTCGCTGGGTCGCATCGCTGGGGCCGTACGCGCCAAATCGGTAGCCCCCGCGCAGCACGTCGGCTTCCACGCCCGACGGCAAGTCGGGCTGGGCGTAGTTCTCGTTCATCAAGGTGACGTAATAAAACGCGTCGGCTTGCTGCTCGACCATCTCGCGCATGCCCGCGTCCAAAATTACCGCCAACTCGCCCGCAAAGGCTGGGTCGTAGGCCTTGCAGTTGGGGATGGTGGCCGCCACCAAGTGGCTGCTGCCGTCTTGGTGCTGCAAGCCCTCACCGCCCAAGGTGGTTCGGCCTGAGGTGGCGCCCAGCAAAAAACCACGGGCCCGCTGATCGGCCGCGGCCCAGATGGCGTCGCCCACGCGCTGAAAGCCGAACATCGAGTAATAAATGTAGAAGGGCAGCATGGCCAAGCCGTGCACGCTGTAGCTGGTGGCCGCGGCTGTCCAGCTGGCGATAGCGCCCGCTTCGCTGATGCCTTCTTCCAGGATCTGGCCGTCGGTGGCTTCGCGGTAGCTCAGTACCGAGCCGATGTCTTCGGGCGCATAGCGCTGGCCCACGCTGCTGTAAATGCCCACCTGTTTGAACAGGTTGGCCATGCCAAACGTGCGCGCCTCGTCGGCCACGATGGGCACGATGCGCGGGCCGAGTTGCGTGTCTTTGAGCAGGTTGCCCAGCATGCGAACAAAGGCCATGGTGGTGCTCATCTCCTTGCCGTCGGCCTGCAGCGCAAACTGTCCGTAACTGCTGAGGGCAGGCAAAGGCAAGCGGTCACAAGCGGTCTCGCGCTTGGGCAAGCTGCCACCCAAGCGGGCGCGGTGTTCGCGCAGGTAGCGCATTTCGGCGCTGTCGTCGGCGGGTTTGTAAAACGCCAAGCCCTTGGCCTGCTCGTCGCTCAGCGGTAAGTCAAAGCGGTTGCGGTAGGCGATGAGGTCTTGCTCGTCGAACTTCTTTTGGCTGTGCGTGGTCATCTTGCCTTGGCCCGCGCTGCCCATGCCAAAGCCTTTTTTGGTGTGCGCCAAGATCACCGTGGGCTGGCCGCGGTGCGCGGCTGCTGCGGCATACGCCGCGTAGATCTTGACGATGTCGTGGCCACCGCGCTTGAGCCGGTCGATCTGCTCGTCGGTCATGCCCTGCGCCAGCCGCGTCAGTTCTTCGTTCTGGCCAAAGAAGTTGTCGCGGTTGTAGCGCCCGTCCTTGGCCGCAAAGGTCTGCATTTGGCCGTCAACTGTGTTGGCAAAAGCGCGCAGCAAAGTGCCCGAGGTGTCGCGTGCCAGCAGGCCATCCCAGTCGCTGCCCCAGACCAGCTTGATCACGTTCCAACCCGCACCCGCAAACAGCTTTTCCAGCTCGTCGATGATGCGGCCGTTGCCGCGTACGGGGCCATCGAGCCGCTGCAGATTGCAGTTCACCACCCACACCAGGTTGTCGAGTTTTTCGCGCGCGGCCAAAGTCAAGGCGCTCATGCTCTCGGGCTCGTCCATCTCGCCGTCGCCAAACACGCCCCACACCTTGCGGCCGCTGCAGTCTTGCAGCTGGCGGTGCGTCAGGTAGCGCATGAAGCGTGCGTGGTAGATCGAACTGATCGGCCCCAAACCCATCGAGCCGGTTGGGAACTGCCAAAAATCGGGCATCAGCCAAGGGTGCGGGTAGCTCGACAAGCCGCGTGCGCCGCTGTCCGGTGCGGTGATCTCTTGGCGGTAGTGCATCAGGTCCGCCTCGGTCAGGCGGCCTTCCAGAAACGCGCGGGCGTAAACACCCGGTGCGCTGTGCGGCTGGAAGAACACCAAGTCACCCTTGTGCTGCTCGGTGCGGGCGTGGAAGAAGTGGTGAAACCCGGTCTCGAACAAATCGGCCACGCTGGCGTAACTGGCGATGTGCCCACCCAACTCGCCATAGGCTTGGTTGGCGCGTACCACCATGGCCAGCGCGTTCCAACGCATGATGGCCACCAGTCGCTCTTCGGTGGCCAAGTCGCCGGGGAAGTCGGGCTGGTCTTGCACCGCGATGGTGTTCATGTAGGGCGTGTTCAGCTCGGGCTGCCAGCCCGTGCGCTGCTGCCGCGCCACGACGGCCAGCTCGTCCAGAATTTGCCGCGCACGCGCTGGGCCTTGGGTGGCGATGAGGGCCAGCAAAGCCTCGCGCCACTCAGCGGTTTCTTCGGGGTCGATGTCGGTGTTGCCGAACATCGTTTGCCAATGGGGTTCGATGGGTGCGTTCATGCAAGCCACTGTACCGAGCCACACCCCGCATGTGCTGCCTATTTCAATCAATCAAACCATGATTTAAAGCACAATATGCCGAAACATTTAGGAATTCGGCATATGAATCTGGATAACGTCGATTTGAAGATACTCGATGAACTGCAGCGCGACGGCTCGCTCTCCAATGTGGCGCTGGCCAAACGCGTTGGTTTGTCACCGTCCCCTTGTTTGGCCCGCGTCAAGGCGCTGGAGACGGGTGGCGTGATCCAGCGCTACGTGGCGCTGGCCAGCGCGGCGGCGCTGGGACTGGGCCTGACGGTCTTCATCTCCATCAGCCTCAAGACCCAAAGCAAAGCCAACTTGGCCGACTTTGAGGCGAACATCGCGCGGCACGACGAAGTGATGGAGTGCTATTTGATGACCGGCGACAGCGACTACCTGCTGCGCGTGGCCGTGCGCGACATGGCGGCGCTGGAACGATTCATTCTGGAACAGCTCTCACCGATTCCCGGCGTCGAAAAAATCCGCTCCAGTTTTGCGCTCAAACAGGTGCGCTACAAAACGGCCTTACCGCTGGGTTATTGAGCGATGTCAAGCCGCCGCGCCGGGAATCGGTCATATTGACAGGCTCCAATCTCAGAAGAAACACAGGGAACCCCATGCTGCCCAACCGCGATGCTTTGAACAAGCTGCTGCCCACGAACCCCGCGGCCTCGCCATGGCGTCGACGTGCATGGCTGGCCGTTGGCGTGTTGGTGTTGCTGGCCGCGGCTGGGTGGCTTTGGGGGCGCAGCGCCCAGCCGGTCAAGCCGCAGTACGTCACCGAGCCTTTGGCCCGAGGCGACATCACCCTCACCGTCAGCGCCAACGGCACCTTGCAGCCCGTGCGCCACGTCAACGTGGGCAGTGAGTTGTCGGGCACGGTGCAAGCCGTGCGCGTGGACGTGAACGACCGCGTCAAGCGCGGGCAAGTGCTCATCGAGCTGGACCCGGCCAAACTCAAAGACCAGGTGCAGCACGCCCGCGCCGCCTTGGCTTCCGCACAAGCGCAACGCACCCAAGCCGAGGCCACGGCGCGTGAGGCCAAAGCCCAGCTGGCGCGATTGGAAGAGGTCTTCAAACAATCGCAAGGCGGCATCCCGTCCTTGACCGACATGGACTCGGCCCGCGCCACCGCCGCGCGCAGCCAAGCCGCGGTGCTCAGCGCCAACGCCGCGGTCGACCAAGCCCAAGCCGCCTTGTCCACCAACAGCACCAACCTGAGCAAGGCCGCCATCGTCTCGCCCATGGACGGCGTGGTCTTGAGTCGCCAAGTCGACCCCGGCAACGCCGTGGCCGCTTCGCTGCAAGCCGTCACGCTCTTGACCATCGCGCAAGACCTCCGCGCGATGAAGCTCGAGGTCAATGTGGACGAGGCCGATGTCGGTGTGCTCCAACAAGGCCAAACGGCCAGCTTCACCGTCAGCAGTTACCCAGGACGGCGTTACCCCGGCACGGTGCAGCGCGTGGCCTATGGCTCCACCAAAACCGACAACGTGGTGACCTACACCACCACCTTGGGTGTGGACAACAGCGATCTGACGCTGCGCCCCGGCATGACCGCCACCGCCAGCATCGTGGCGGTCGAGCGCCAAGGCGTCTTGCGCGTGCCCAACACCGCCTTGCGCTTCATGCCCGCCACAGCGTCAGCGACCCCCGCCAGCGGCTCCATCACCAGCAAGTTGATGCCGCGCCCACCGGCGGCTGCGCCCAAAACCGCGCGCCTCGATCGCCGCGGCGGTGCCCGTCAAATTTGGGTGCTCGACCAAGGCGAGCCGCGCGCCATCGCCGTGACCACAGGCATCAGCGACGGCCGCGTGACCGAGGTCAGCGGCGAAGGCTTGAGCGAAGGCCTGTTGGTCATCACCGAACAGCGGGCCGCGCCGTGAGCGCTGAGCAGGCGAGCGTGCCGCTGTTGTCTTTGCGTGGCCTGACCAAGGTCTACGGCGCAGGCGACACCGCCTTTCAAGCCTTGGCGGGCGTGGACTTGGACATCGAGGCCGGCGAATTCGTCGCCATCATGGGGCCGAGTGGCTCGGGCAAGTCCACCGCCATGAACATGCTGGGTTTGTTGGACACGCCCACGGCCGGTGAATACTTGTTTAAGGGCGTGCCGGTCCAAGGCTTGGGGCGCGACGAGCGGGCTTTGATTCGCCGCCAGTATTTGGGTTTTGTGTTCCAAGGCTTTCATTTGTTGGCCCGCACCAGCGCCTTGGAAAACGTGGAGTTACCGCTCGTCTACCGCGGCATGCCCTCGGCCCAGCGCCGCGCGCAAGCGCTCCAAGCCTTGGCCGACGTGGGCCTCACCGATTGGGCGAACCGAACCCCCGCCGAGTTGTCGGGTGGCCAGCAGCAGCGCGTGGCGATTGCGCGCGCCATGGTGACGCAGCCCCAAATCTTGCTGGCCGACGAGCCCACCGGCAATTTGGACACCCAGCGCGGGCACGAAATCATGGAACTCATCCAGCGCCTCAACCGCGAGCAGGGCATCACGGTGTTGATGGTCACGCACGAAAACGATATCGCTGCGTACGCCCAGCGCACCATCCGGTTTGTGGATGGGCGCATCGCAAAGGACGGTCATGTGGTTTAACGCACTGCTCTTGGCTTGGCGCTCCATCACCCGCAATTGGTTGCGTTCGTCGCTCACAGTCTTGGGCGTGGTGATCGGTGTGGCCGCGGTGGTGACCATGGTCACCGTGGGCAACGGCGCCACGCTGGCCATCCAAAACCAAATCACCGGCTTGGGCACCAATTTGTTGCAGGTGCGTGCAGGACAACGTTTTGGCGCGGGCAGCGGCGGCGTGTCGCCTGCGTTCCAAGCCGCCGACGCCACGGCCTTGGCACAGCAAGCGCCCGGTGTGCAGGCGGTGGCGCCTGAGGCCCGCACCGGCTCGCTGGTGGTGGCCAATGGTCGCAACTGGTCGAGCAGCATCATCGGCAGCACCAACGACTGGTCTTTGACCAACAACTGGACCATCGCCGACGGCCGTGCGTTCAGCGACGACGAACAGCGCGCGGGCTCGGCCGTCTGCATCATAGGCGAGACGGTGCGCCGCGAACTGTTTGGCCCGGCATCGCCCATTGGCTCCAACATCCGCGTGCGCCAAGTGCCGTGCGAAGTGGTGGGCGTCTTGGGCAGCAAAGGCCAAGGCGCGTTTGGCAACGACCAAGACGACTTGGTGTGGATGCCCCTGAACACCTACCAGCGCCGCGTGGCCGGGCACACCCGCATCAGCACCTTGCAGGTGTCCATGCAAGATGGGGCGGAGCCTGAGGTCGTCAAAGCCGCGCTGCGAGACATCTTGCGCGAACGCCGCAAGCTCTCAGAAACCGACGAAGACAACTTCAATATTTTGGATACGCGCCAGCTTGGCGAAACCTTGTCGGGCACCACCCGCATCATGACCATGCTGCTCGGTGCCGTGGCGGCGGTGAGTTTGTTGGTGGGCGGTATCGGCATCATGAACATCATGTTGGTCAGTGTGACCGAGCGCACCCGAGAAATCGGCTTGCGCTTGGCCATTGGCGCGCTGGAGCGTGAGGTCTTGCTGCAGTTCTTGATCGAAGCCGTGGTACTCGCGGCTTTGGGCGGTGTGGTGGGCTTGTTGCTGGCTTTGCTGGCCAGCGTGGGTTTGTCCATGCTCATGAGCATCCCCTTTGTGTTTGGCCTGGGCATCAACCTCATGGCCTTTGCCTTTTCGGCCGCCATCGGTGTGCTGTTTGGCTTCGTGCCGGCGCGCCGCGCCGCGCGCCTCAACCCCATCGACGCTTTGCGTCACGAGTGAAGCACCGCGTGCCAGAATGATCCGATGAAACACCTCTTGTCTTGGCTTGCCTTGGCCAGCACCCTGTTCGGCGCTGGCCACGTGCACGCGATCGAAGAACCCAACTTCACCGTGGTGCGCACGCACAACGGCTTTGAGGTGCGCGAATACGCGCCGTATGCGGTGGCCGAGGTCACCGTGCCCGGGCCTGAGGCCGAGGCGGGTAACCAAGGTTTTCGCATCTTGGCGGCCTATATTTTTGGCAAGAACGCGGGCGAGCAAAGCATCGCCATGACCGCGCCCGTCACCCAGGCGGCTGAGCCGGTGAAGATCGCGATGACCGCACCGGTCACGCAAAACGCCAGCGGCGACGGTGCGGGTTTTGTGATTCGCTTCACCATGCCCGCGGCCTACACGCTGGCGACCTTGCCCAAACCCTTGGACGAAAGAATCCGTTTGGTGGCCCAGCCCGCGGCGCGTTATGCGGTGCTGCGCTTCACCGGCTTTTGGACGCAAGCCAATTACGACAAGCACCTGCGCCAGCTGCAGACGCTCATGGCCGAGCAAGGTCAAACCCCCATGGGCGATCCGATCTACGCCCGCTACGACCCGCCCTACGTGCCGTGGTTTTGGCGGCGCAACGAAATCTGGATGCCGGTTCGCTGACCCCCATCGACTGAGGGTGTTCGTCTTGGGGTGCCCGCGGCAGCCACCTCGAGCATGATCGTTTTTGTCGCACCCCTCAGGATTTCGAGCGCATTCGAACCATATAATTCGGTTACATGGGCGCTTAAGCGAACATAAACGAACACAAAAAACCACAGTACCGATGGCATGAGTCGACTTGAACTTCACGAATGGGCGCGCGCCTTGCACGAACATCCTTTGGACGTGTTCGTGGTGGGGGGTGGTGCGACCGGTTTGGGCGTGGCCGTTCAGGCCGCTCTGGAGGGCCGTCGCGTGGCCTTGGTGGACGCGGGCGACTTTGCCGGGGGCACGTCTTCGCGCTCGACCAAGCTGTTGCACGGCGGCGTGCGTTACCTAGCCCAAGGGCGCTGGCGCATGGTGCGCGAGGCGCTGCGCGAGCGCGCCATCGTCATGCGTTTGGCGCCCCACTTGGCCCAGCCTCTGCCGTTTGTGGTGGCTCAGCGGCGCTGGCTCCCGTGGGCCTTGGCCGCGGTGGGCCTGAAGTTTTACGAAAAGTTGGCAGGTCGCCTGAGTCTGGGCAAAACCGAATGGCTGGGTGCGGCTGCGCTGCGCCGCTTGCTTCCGACGTGGGCGGGCGTGGTGGCGGGCGTGCGCTATTGGGATGGGCAGTTCGACGACGCCCGACTGGCCTTGGCCTTGGCCCGAACGGCACATGACCACGGCGCCCACGTGCGCAACCACACCCGCGTGGTGGGCTTGACCGCTGTCCCGCAAGGTTGGCGCGTGCGTTTGCAAGACCGCTTCTCGGGCGTGGAGCACGAGGTGATCGCCAAGTCCGTTGTCAACGCCGCCGGGGTTTGGGTCGACGCCTTGCGCAGCTTGGCTTTGGGCTCACCCGGGCAGCCCGATGGGTGCCCGCCTTTGGTGCGCGCCAGCCAAGGCGTTCATTTGGTGGTCAGCCGCGACGTTTTGCCTTTGAGCGAAGCGGTGTTGGTGCCGCGCACCAGCGACGAGCGTGTGTTGTTTGCCGTGCCTTGGTTGGGCGCCACGGTCATTGGCACCACCGACACCCCACGCGACGATTCGCCGATGGAGCCCCGCCCGATGGCGCAGGAATTGGCTTTTTTGTTCGACGAGACGCGGCGCTTTTTGGGTGTGGACCTGACCCCGGCCGATGTGCGCAGCGTGTGGGTGGGCCTGCGGCCCTTGGTGGGCTCAGGGGACGCCCGTAACACCGCCGGTCTTTCCCGCGAACACGTGGTGCTGCAAGAAGCACCGGGTTTTCTCACGGTGACCGGTGGCAAGTGGACGACCTACCGCGCCATGGCCGAAGAGGTGATGGCGGCCTTGATGGCCGCGGGAGATCTGCCCGCGGCGAAGCGCGAGGCCCACACCGATCGCCAAGCCTTGCATGGCGCGGCCTCGTCGGGAACACGCCCCGTGAGTTTGACGGCCCCGCCGGGCCTGCATTTGTTCGGTACCGAGTCCGATGCTTTGGCGCAAGCCCCCGGGGCCGAACGCGCCCTGGGCTTGGGCTTGACCGAGGCCATGGTGCGCTTTTGTGCCCGCCAAGAATGGGCCGTCACGGTCGAGGATATGCTCGCGCGTCGTTGGCGCGTGTTGTTCCTCGATGCGCGTTTGGCCGAGCAAATGGCGCCCGCTGTGGCCCAACTGCTCCAAGATGAAACCGGCCTAGACCCCCAGTTGTCGGGGTTCTTGGCCTTGTGCAAACAATACCGACTCAGCGATTGAGTCAACACCCACGGAGATCCGCTTTGAACCTCACGTCCAACACCGTTCGTTACGGCATCATCGGCTGCGGCATGATGGGTCAAGAGCACTTGCGCAACATCGCCTTGTTACCCGGCGCCAGCGTCACGCGCATTTTTGAGCCCGACGACACCATGGCCCAAGGCAGTTTGGCTCTGGCGCCTGGCGCCCAGCGCGCCGCGAGTTTGGAAGAGGTGGTCATGTCGCCCGACGTCGATTGCCTGTTGATCGCCAGCCCCAATTTCTGCCACGCTGAGCAATTGCACGCGATCGCGGCCTTGCGCCCCTTGCCGCTGTTGTTGGAAAAGCCCGCTTGCACCACCTTGGAAGATGCACACGCCTTGGCCGAGTTGGGCCGCCACTACCCCGCGCCCATATGGGTCGCGATGGAATACCGCTACATGCCGCCCGTCACGCGTTTGGCGGAAGAGGTTCACAGCCAAGCCCACACCGGCCCTGTGACCATGCTCACCATCCGCGAACACCGCTTTCCATTTTTGGTCAAGGTCGGCGACTGGAACCGCTTCAACCGCTACACCGGCGGCACCTTGGTCGAGAAGTGCTGCCACTTCTTTGATCTGATGCGCCACCTCACCCAAAGCGAGCCGGTGCGGGTGTACGCCTCGGCCTCGGTCGCGCACAACCACCGCGACGAGCGCTACCCCGACGGCACCCCCGACATTTTGGACAACGCCTACGTGTTGGTGGACTTCGCCAGCGGCCAGCGGGCCATGCTGGAGCTGTGCATGTTCGCTGAAGGTGCGCGCTACCAAGAGGAAATTTCGGTGGTCGGGCCCATCGGCAAGGCCGAGTGTTTTGTGCCCGGGCCGGGTCGTTTTTGGCCAGAGCACTTGGGCGAAGCGCCGGTGCCCAAAGTCGTCATCAGCCCGCGCCACCCCAAAGGCCCGCGAGAGTTGGACGTGCCGGTCGACCCCGTGGCCTTGGCCGCGGGCGACCACAACGGCTCCACCCTCTACCAACACCAACGCTTCAACGCCGTGGTGCGCGGTCAGGGCCAGGTCGAAGTCGCGCTGCGCGATGGCTTGGCGGCGGTGATGATCGGCTTGGCGGCGCAGGAATCGGCCCGAATCGGTCAGGCGATCAGTTTGGTGGATGGCGATTACGCTCTCACACGTGTCTTGAGTTGATGGGCGGGCGAGGCAAACACATGCGCCAAGAACTTCGCGGCCCGTTGCCAGTCCAAAGCGGTCATTCGGTGTCCGCCGCTTCGGCTGTGCCACTGCAACCGCTCGGGCGCGGCCTGCCAAAATGGCTTGAGGTGTTCAAACATCGCCTGACTCCCGTTGGGATTGGCCCACAGGTCGTCTTCGGCCTGCAGGATGCACAAACCCCGCGGGGCCAAACTGGCCAGCCATTGCTCGGGGAAATCGGCTTGCAAGATGCGGGCTTGGTGCAGTGGATCTTGAGCCTGGGGCGACAACCAATGTGCAAACCGCTCGGCCAAGTCCGACAGGCTCTCGGCGCCTGCTTGTGCGGGACGCAACCGACTCACGCCGCCGGTACCAGAATTGTGCGAAATCAGCGCTTGAATCCGTGTGTCGACAGTAGCCGCCACCATGGCCGCTTTGCCCCCGCGGGAGTGCCCGATCACGGCCACCTTGTGGGACTTCAAAACCCGATCCAAGGCCGTGACGCAACAGCAAAGGCCCCATGCCCAGACCGCGATCGCCGACCATGGCTCTTCGGGCCAATGTCGGTGAACCGGCCCACCGCGCAAGGCATCAGGGCCATCCCACGCCAAACCCACCCTATCAAACCAAGCCAAGGCAAGCCCCTGACCCAGCACCGCGTCCATCGCAGCGTCGTTGATCACGTGTGGCCAGCACCCATCAGGGCTGAGCAAAGTGATCGGTGCAGGTTCCCCCAAGGGTTCAGCTCTGTACAACAACCAACTTATCCAGACGGGGTCTCCCAAGCTGATTTGCCAAACACATATGCGTTGTCGCTCCCCCTGCCATTGGTGCGCCAAGACCACTTGGCAAGGATCTTTTTGGGGTGGCAAAGGTCCAAACAAGGCACTGATGGATGCCAAGTGTGGCGAAGCATGCGCCGAAAAGGGGGGTAAATCATTCATCATTCGTACAAACGATAATTGTTTTTTTCAGAGCTTGCTATACATTTTGTTCCACCACAACCACAGGAGACTTTAATGAAATCAATCCGCATCACCAGTCTGGCATTTGCCATGGGTTTGACCTCTATCGCAGGCTTGGCTCAAGCCGGCGAGGTCAGGGTCATGTGCTACCAAGACGGCGTCGAGTGTGAGGTCACGGCCGAGTTGGCCAAACGCTTCGAAGCGGCCAATCCCGGTACCAAAATCATCATCGACACCGTGCCTTACAAAACCGTCGTCGAACAATTGCCCGTGCAATTGGCCGCCGGCCAAGGCCCTGACATTGCCCGAGTGACAGACTTGGGTGGCTTGTCCAAATACTACTTGGACATCTCGAAAGACCTCAAAAACCGCAAATACTTTGATGCCAATTTTGGGGCAACAGCACCTTGGCTTCGCCCATCGGCGACTGATAAAGGCGTGTACGGCTTTATGTCGCAGCTGACCATGACCGGTCCGTTTGTCAACAAAACCCTGTTTGAACAGGCCAAGGTCCCCATGCCTGGCGCCAAAGCCACTTGGGACCAATGGGTCACTGCAACGCGCCAAGTGGCCAAAGCCACCCAAACCAAGGCGGCCATTGCTTGGGACCGTTCGGGCCACCGCTTTGCTGGCCCAGCCATCAGCTATGGCGCCAAGATTTTTGATGCCAAGGGTGAGCCTGTCATCGACGCTGGTTACAAAACCGCTGTCAACAAGTTCGTGGACTGGCATAAAGACGGCACGATGATGCGAGAAGTGTGGGCCGGCTCGGGTGGTTCCACCTACGCCTCTTCCATTGACGAATTCATCAACGGCAACGTGGTGATGGTGCTCGCCGGCAGCTGGCAAATTGGCAACCTTCAGAAAAAAGTGGGTAACAACTTTGACTGGGCGGCGGTTCCCAACCCTTGTGGCCCTGCCGCTTGCTCTGGCATCCCCGGTGGTGCGGCTTGGGTGGCTCTGAAGACCAGCAAGTCACCCAAGGAAACCGCCGCATTCTTGGAATTCATGGCCTCTGAAGCAGCTTACGCCGAATTCACGGCCCGCACCAACAACATTCCAGCTCACGCTGGCTTGGCCAAGAAAGGTGTCAACTACACCAGCGCCGACCCCGCATCGAAAGCAGCTTTGGGCGTTTTCAGCGGTGGCGTCAGTACCTTGGCTCCAGCAGCCTATCAGTTCCAAGGCTTCAAGTTCAACCGTGCCATCATGTTGCCCACGGTCACCCGCGTGACCCAAGCAATTGTGGGTGAAATGGGCACGGACGAGGCTGTGAACAAAATCAGCGCCGACATGAAAGACGCCATTCAACAAGCCCAGAAATAAATCTGAGCAGGGTTCAGCGCGGCGCTGCTGAGCCTCAGGGGCATCCTGCGGGATGCCCCTTTTTTCGAATTACCACGTGCAGGCCCATGCCAGCATGTCGAAAGCGGTCCATGACCTTTCTTGCTTTTTTCTTCAACTTGCTCGAGCCGGTATTCCGTTTGGGCCAGCGGGTGTTGGGCGTGCAACGCTTGGGTTGGCTGTTTGTGGCACCCAACCTGATCGTGTTCGGCCTGTTTTGTTTTTTGCCGATCGTCATCAACGTGATGTATGCCACCACTGGCGGCGTCAACTTGATGCCTTGGGATCGCCCATTTACGGGCAGCGAAAACTTTCAAATTTTGTTCGAGTGCGGAAATTACGCCGACTTGTCCACTTGCCGAAAAGACATTTTTTGGCGCGCCATGGGTAACACCCTGAAATTCAGCTTGATTCAAGTCGGTTTGATGGTGCTGTTCGCGCTCATCACGGCATTGGTGCTGAACCGAAAAATCATCGGTCGTGGATTTTGGCGAGGGGTGTTTTTTTACCCTGTGTTGTTGTCCCCCGTGGTGGTGGCTCTGATTTGGAAATGGCTGTTGCAAAGCCAAGGAGCCTTCAATGCTGGTCTGATCGCGATGGATGCCGCGCCCATCGAGTGGCTGACCGAGGCCAGTTGGGCATTCTTCTGGTCGGTGTTCGTCTCCATTTGGGCGCATATGGGTTTTTACACCTTGATCCTTTTGGCCGGTCTGCAGGCCATTCCAAAGGACCTGTATGAGGCGGCCGAAATGGACCGAGCCAGCCCTTGGCGCACGCTGAGCCGTATCACCCTGCCCCTGCTGCTGCCCAATTTGGTTGTGGTGCTGGTCTTGGCCGCCATACGAGCCGTGCAGGTCTTCGACGAGGTGTTTGTACTCACCGGTGGTGGCCCTGGTTCAGCGACCACCTTCATCGTGCAATTTATTTATCAAACCGGTTTCGCCGAACAAATCCATTTGTACGGGCTCGCTGCCGCGGCCTCACTGGCTTTGGCGCTTTTCTTGATTTTGCTGACCTTGGCACAGTTGCGTTTGACGCGTGCGAGCGAACTTGGACAAAAGGCACGTTGACATGACTTGGTTGAATTTCCTCTTCAAAACCCGAGGCCGGCACCGCCTGCATTGGACCGATACCGTGACCTACCTGTACTTGGTGGTGGGCTTGTTCACGATGTTTGCCCCGGTGTTGTGGTTGGTGATGTCTTCGTTCAAAACCGAAGCCGCCATTGCGCAATTTCCCCCAACTTTTTTGCCCTACTCTCAGAAATCGGTCTCGGTGACGGGGTACGAAAAACCCCTGCCCCTGTTCTTGGTGACCTTGGACGACGGTAGCCAACGGGAGCTGGCGCAAATCAACCGCATTGGCATCAAAGCGAACATGGTCGACCCAGCTGCGCCAGAAGAGCGCATCTCGGTCAACATCAACCAACGCCAACCGGTCAACGAATTGAAGTGGGCTTGGAACAACTACACCGACCTGTTCGACAAATTCAGCTTCGGCACCTACCTGTGGAACAGCGTTTTCATCACGGTGGTCGCCACCGCCCTGACGTTGTTGTTCAACTCGATGGCGGCATTTGCTTTATCGAAGTACCGTTTCAAAGGCCAAAAATTCGTTTTCCTGTTGATCATCGCCACGCTGATGATTCCGCCAACAATCATTTTGGTTCCCGTGTTCTTGGTGATCAACCAAGTCGGTTTGCTCAACAGCTTATGGGGGGTGATCTTGCCTGCGGTGGCAACCCCCACGGGGGTGTTTCTCCTGCGCCAATACATGTTGACCATTCCCGACGAGCTGCTCGAAGCCGCACGCATGGACCACGCCAGCGAATGGCGCATCTATTGGCGCATCGTTTTGCCTCTGTCGGCGCCGGCCTTGGCCGTGTTGGCCATTTTTTCGGTGATGTGGCGCTGGAACGATTTCTTGTTGCCTTTGATTGTGTTGTCTCAAAACGAGTTTTTCACACTGCAATTGGCCCTGAATTCCTTCCAGGGTGAGCTCAACACCCAATGGCATTACTTGTTGGCCATGACCGTCATCACCTTGTTGCCCGTGACCTTGGTTTTTGCCTTCCTACAACGCTACATCACCACCGGTATTGCCGGTGCAGGTGTGAAGTAACCCCTTTTCGATTGGACCCTCGCGTGTCGACCCTCACCCTTCAATCCATTCACAAACAATTTGAGCAAACCCAGGTCATCCACGGCGTGGACCTGGAGGTTCAGGACGGCGAATTCGTGGTCTTTGTGGGCCCCTCGGGCTGCGGCAAGTCGACCTTGCTGCGCATGATCGCAGGCTTGGATGAACCCACCAGTGGCCGCATCTCGATCGATGGCGCTGTGGTCAACGACATCGGAGCGGCCGACCGGGGTTGCGCCATGGTGTTCCAGTCTTATGCCCTTTACCCGCACATGACGGTTTACGCCAACATGGCTTTTGGTCTGGAGAACGCCAAGGTGCCCAAGGCCGCCATCGAACAAAAAGTACAAGAAGCCGCGGCCATGTTGCGTTTGGACGAGCTCTTGCAACGCCGCCCCACCCAACTCTCGGGTGGCCAGCGTCAACGCGTGGCCATTGGCCGTGCCATCGTCAGAAACCCCAAGATCTTTTTGTTTGACGAGCCCTTGTCCAACTTGGACGCGGAACTGCGGGTCTCGATGCGCACCGAACTGCGCGAGCTGCACCAGCGGCTGAAGTCCACCATGATTTATGTGACGCACGACCAGGTCGAAGCCATGACCATGGCCGACAAAATTGTGGTCTTGCGCGCCGGTCGCGTCGAGCAGGTGGGCAGCCCTGAGGCGCTGTACCAACGGCCTTGCAACACGTTTGTGGCCGGCTTCATCGGCAGCCCTCGAATGAATTTCCTGCCCTTTGTTGCACTCCATTCGACCAGTGATCTGGGTCATGGCTTGCCCAGCCAAACCTCCGAAGTGGGCGTCCGCCCGGAACATTGGCAATTGTGCGAGGCCGGACAAGGCCTGCGCGTTGAGGTCACGGCGTCGGAATACATGGGCGCACAACGGCTGGTGCAGGTCCGCTTGGGACAAGACCATCGTTTGGAGATTTTGGTGAACGGCGAACACAACATTCAGAGTGGTCAAGCGCTTCACATCCGGGTGGACCTTGAGCACATCCACGCTTTTGATGCCCAAGGACAACGCATCGAGGGTGTGTCCGCATGAAGCCCATCGAATCCCATGCTTGGGCCATTCATCCCCAGGACCCAGGGTGCGACGCCCATGCCGACTTGACGGATGGCGGCCAGCTGCGTGTGGTGTTTCTGTCCCAGACCATGGCCCGACTGAGCTGGGTGCCGCGAGATGGCTTTCGCGAACCCCGGACCTGGTCGATCGCACCGGATGGTCAAGGCGATGTGCCTTGGGAAGGCCGTGCGCGCGAGAGTTTGGCGGGCTTTGACCGCCCTGCGGTGAAGGTGGACGGCCATCACGTGGGCACCGATCGGTTGCGGGTGGCGCTCTCCGCTGGCCCGGGCTGCGCCGTGAGGGCTGCTTGGTCCGACCCCACGACCCAATCGGTGTTGATGGAAGACCGCATCACCAGCGCTTACTTGGATGAGCGTCGCACGGGCTTGGTGCGACACAGCGTGGTTCGACACATGGGCGAACACTATTTCGGATTGGGTGATAAAACCGGCCCGCTGAACCTGCACGGCCGGCGTCTGCGCTGCTTAGGGCAAGACTCCATTGGTTATGACCCCATGAGTGGCGATCCGCTCTACAAGCACTGGCCCTTTGTGTTGACCAGGACCCTGGAAGGCGCCTGGGTGGGCACGTATTACGACACCTTATCGGCTTGCACGTTTGATTTGGGCTGTGAACATGACAACTACCACGGCCTGTTTCGCAGCGTGGACATCGATGATGGGGATTTGGACTGTTATGTCATGGCCGGACGCACACCGGCCGAGGTCATTACTCAGTTTGTTCGCCTGATTGGGGGCACCCATTTACCCCCAGGCTGGACGCTGGGGTTTGCGCAAACGGCCATGGGTTTGGCCGATGCCCCCGATGCCCAGCAGCAACTCGATCGTTTCATCGACGAGTGCCAGCAACGCCGCGTGCCAATTTCTTCGTTTCACTATGGATCGGGCTATTCCAGTCGTGGCAAACAACGTTATGTTTTCACTTGGAACCACGACAAGTTTCCCGACCCCTTGTCCATCAACGCCAAATTCCATGCGGCGGGGATGAAGTTGGTGGCCAACCTGAAGCCCTGTTTGCTCGATGACCACCCCGCCTATGCACAACTGGCCGATGAGCGGGCCTTCATCGAACACGCCGAGTCCGGTCGACCGGTGGTGGAACCGTATTGGGATGGACAAGGCTCACACTTGGACTTCACCAAACCCCAAGCGGTGCGTTGGTGGCAGACGCAGTTACAGCAACAGATCCTCGACAAAGGCATCGAAGTGGGCTGGAACGACAACAACGAATACGCGATTGCCGCTGAAGATGCCTACTCTGCGGGTTGGGGGCAAGCCATCCCCATTCACCGTTCACGGCCCTTACACGCACTGTTGATGACAAGGGCCACCCATGAGGCCCAGCTGTCGTGGAACCAAGCGCAAGGCCAAACGGACAACCAGTTCACCGTCACGCGTGCGGGACCGCCTGGTATTCAGCGTTATGCCCAAACTTGGTCGGGCGACAACACGACCAGTTGGGCAACGCTCAAGTGGAACATCCGCACCGGCTTGCAAATGAGCCTGTCGGGCATGTTCAACGTGGGCCACGACGTGGGGGGATTTTTTGGCCCTGTCCCCGACCCCGAGTTGTTTTTGCGCTGGGTTCAGGCCTGCTCGCTCAACCCCCGCATGGTCATGAACTCATGGAAGGCGGGCAACGTCAGCAACCTGCCTTGGATGCACCCCGAGGTGGCCGAATCGGTCAAAGCCGCCATTGAGTTGCGATACCGCTTGATGCCTTACCTGTGGGCCTGTTTTGAAGCCGCCAGTCGCGATGCTGTGCCCATCATCAGGCCCACGTTTTACAACTTTCCCGACGACGCGGTCTGCTTGAACGATTGCGATGATTTCATGCTGGGTCAACACCTCTTGGTGGCCCCTGTGGTCGAGCAAGGTGCACGTACGCGAGAGGTCTACTTGCCGGCCTTACCCAACGGTGCGCCTTGGTTGGATTTCTTCACGAAAGCTCCCCATGCCAGTGGCCAGGTCCACCTCATCGATGTGAAGTTGGACCAACTCCCCTTGTTTGTGCCCTCGGGCAGCGCCATACCCGTGGCTGCACCCGCTCCAGGTGAGGTACCCCGTTGGAATGATCCCGTGAGTGAAGTCTTGCACTTTTGATGCAGGCATCCTTGAGGTACCCACCCAGCGCCTTCAAGTGATGGGAGCTGGGTTGAAGAGCACGAGGTCGTTGTGCAGTCCCCAGCGTTCGGCCCACGTTTTCTGCCCGCTGGCCACTGCCAGGGTTTGATGAAACAGTTCCCAGCCAACGGTCTCGATACTTTCCTCGCCACTGGCGATGCGGCCCGCGTTCAAATCCATGAGGTCGTGCCAACGACGCGCCAGGCCGTTGTGCGTGGCCACTTTGATGACTGGGCATTCGGCCAAGCCATAGGGTGTGCCACGTCCGGTGGTGAAGATGTGTAGGTTCATGCCGGCGGCCAATTGCAAGGTGCCACAAATGAAATCACTGGCTGGTGTGGCCGCAAAAATCAAACCCTTTTGCTTCAGTTTTTCACCCGGCGCCAGCACGCCATGGATGGGACCCAGCCCGCTTTTGACGATGGAGCCCATCGCTTTTTCCACGATGTTGGTCAACCCACCTTTTTTGTTACCCGGTGTGGTGTTGGCGCTGCGGTCCGCTTGGCCACGGGCCAAATAAGCGTCGTACCAAGCCAGTTCGCGAACGATCGCTTCGGCCACCGCCGGACTGGCCGCTCGCCGCGTGAGTTGGCCCACCGCATCGCGCACCTCGGTGTTTTCACTGAACATCACCGCGGCGCCAGCGCGCACCAATAAGTCCGTGGCAAAGCCCACCGCGGGGTTGGCCGTGACACCAGAAAAAGCATCGCTACCCCCGCATTGCACGCCGACCACCAAATCACTGGCAGGACAGGTTTCACGCCGCCGGCGGTTCAGACGCTCCAGGTGAACTTGTGCTTGTCTGAGGATGCTGTCGATCATGGACATGAAGCCCACGTGCTGTTCGTCTTGCAAACACACCACGTCCAAACTGTTGCGTTGATCGACGATGGGAAAGCTGCCGGGTGGGAGTAAGCGTTCGGGTTGCAGCTTTTCACAACCCAAACTCAAGACCATGACTTCACCGCCAAAGTTGGGGTTGCTCGCCAAATTGCGCAGCGTGCGAATGGGGATGATGGCGTCGGGTGCGTCGATCGCCACGCCACAGCCGTAGCTGTGGGTCAATGCCACCACACCGTCCACATGGGGGTATTGCGGCAGCAGGGTTTCACGGATACGTTTGACCGCAAACTCCAGCACGCCCGCCACGCACTGCACGGTGGTGGTGACGGCCAAGAGGTTGCGCGTGCCCACGCTGCCGTCGGCGTTGCGATAACCCTCAAAGGTGTGCCCTTCAAGTGCGGGCAAGTTCGCTGGTGGGTCTGACGCTGGTGCTTGATCCAAGCGGCAGGCCTGGGGCATCACCAAGCGTTGTTCGTTGACCCAAGCGCCTGCGGGTATGGATTCTGCCGCGTGGCCGATCACCACAGCGTAGCGTCGCACTTCTGCGCCCTTGGGGATTTCGCACAGCGCCACTTTGTGGCCTTGCGGCACGGAGTCGACCAGCGTCGGGCCACCCGGTAGGGCGGTACCGACGGGCAAGCCCCCCTCGTTGACCACCACCGCCACGTTGTCGTTCGGGTGGATACGGATGGTATGCGGTGTGCTGGTCATGGCGTTAAAGAGTTTTGAAGCGCCCCGCCAACGCTGTTGCGCTGTCGCGCAACACGTTTTGATCTGCGCCAACGGCCACAAACATGCAACCCAAGTCGAGGTAATGCTGGGCCAGTGTGTGGTCGCCGGTCAAGATGCCTGCCGCTTTGCCACATGCCCGTATACGGCCAATCGCGTCGTCGATGGCCGCCAAGACCTCGGGGTGTTTGGGGTTGCCCAAATGGCCCAAATCGGCCGACAAGTCGCCTGGCCCGATGAAGACACCATCAATACCCGCAACCCCCGCGATGGCCTCCAAGTTGTTCAAGCCTTGAACCGTCTCTACCTGAACCAGCACACACAGTTCCTCGGCACAGTGGTGTGCATAGTCCTTGACGCGGCCATAAGCGCTGGCTCGGGGTGCACCCGCATAACCCCGAACGCCGTGTGGCGGGTAGCGCGTGAATGAAACCGCCAGCCGAGCCTCTTCTTCGGTTTGCACATAGGGCACGAGCAGTGTCTGCACACCAATGTCCAGCAGGCGTTTGAAGGTCACCATGTCGTTCCACGGTGGGCGAACAATCGCGCTGGCAGGTGCGCCTTGCATGGCGTGCAATTGCGCCAACAGTTCAGGCAGTTCATTGGGCGAGTGCTCCATGTCGAGCAACAGCCAATCGAAGCCTGAGTGGGCGAGTATTTCCGTGCTGATGGCGTTGCACAGGTGAGACCAAAGCCCAATTTGTCGGTTGCCCGACAAAATGGCGCGCTTGAAATGGTTGATGGGCAAATCCATATTGGCTTTCATGACGGTGTTGAGCGTGTTGATCGATGGGACTGGGTGGTTGGCTCAACGCACCAAGGCGGCTTGCTTGGGGTTGAAGGACCAACCGGGGATGAGGTACTGCATGGCGATGGCATCGTCGCGCGCGCCCAAATCATGTTGTTTGTAAAGTTGGTGGGCTTTTTCAACCTCGACCATGTCAATCTCAATGCCCAAACCAGGTTTCTTGGGCACGCGAACATAGCCTTGCTCGATGATCAATGGGTCACGCGTCAGGCGTTGGCCGTCCTGCCAAATCCAGTGGGTGTCGATGGCGGTGACCTTGCCAGGCGCTGCGGCTCCCACGTGCGTGAACATCGCCAGCGAAATATCGAAATGGTTGTTGGAGTGGCTGCCCCAGGTCAGGCCCCAGTCTCGGCAGGTTTGCGCCACCCTCACACTGCCCGCCATGGTCCAGAAGTGGGGGTCGGCGAGTGGAATGTCCACGCTTTGCAGTGCCAAGGCATGGGCCATCTGACGCCAGTCGGTGGCCACCATGTTGGTGGCGGTGGGCAGTCCGGTGGCTCGGCGAAACTCGGCCATGACCTCTCGCCCACTGAAGCCGTCTTCGGCACCACAGGGATCTTCGGCGTAAGCGACCACGCCGCGCATCTGTTGACCCAGTCGAATGGCGTCTTTTAGCCACCAGCCGCCGTTGGGGTCCAGCGTGACACGCGCTTGGGGAAAGCGTTCGTGCAAAGCGCACACGGTCTCAACCTCGGCATCGCCGCTCAGCACGCCACCTTTGAGTTTGAAATCTTGAAAGCCGTAGCGTTGTTGTGCCGCTTCGGCCAAACGCACCACGGCATCCGTGTTCATGGCCGTCTCGTGCCGCAAACGGCACCAATCGTCGGCTTGGTTGGGTTCGCTGGTATAAGGCAAATCGGTGCGGTTTCGGTCACCCACATAAAACAGGTAGCCCAGCATTTGTACCGCGTCGCGCTGCTGACCCTCGCCCAACAAAGCACAAACCGGCAAGCCCACGTGTTGCCCTTGTAAATCCAGCAAGGCCGACTCCACGGCGGTGATGGCGTGGATGGTGGTGCGCAAGTCAAAGGTTTGTAGGCCGCGCCCGCCGCTGTCCCGGTCGGCAAATTGCACGCGCATGGCATTCAAGATGGATTGCAGATTGGCCACCGCTTGGCCTTCGACCAGTGGGCGGGCGTCCTCCAAGGTCTGGCGAATTTTCTCGCCACCAGGCACCTCGCCCAAGCCCACGTGACCTGCGGTGTCGGTGACGATGACGATGTTGCGCGTGAAAAACGGCGCGTGTGCACCGGAGAGGTTGAGCAGCATGCCGTCTCGACCGGCAACGGGGATGACGCGCATGGAGGCAACGGCGGGGGGGGTAGACAGGCTCATGTTGGATGGGGGTCAGTAGCGGGGCTGTATGCCCGAGAAGGTGGGGTCGTATCGGCGCATTTGCGCCAGGTCGTCCCGGTTGCGGATGGTGGTGTTTCGATAATTGTCGTGAAGGCGGGCCAGGGCCTCAGGGTCGATCCGAATACCCAAACCGGACTCGGCGGGGACCCGCATCCGGCCCTGCTCAAAGCGCAAGCGACCGCCTTGGACGACGTCATCGTCTTGCCAAGGGTAGTGTGTATCGCAGTCGTGCGAGAGGTGCGGCACCGCCGCCGCCACGTGGGTCATGGCGGTGAGGCTGATGCCCAAGTGCGAATTGGAGTGCATCGACAAGCTCAATCCATGGGTTTCGCACAGGTGGGCCAAGCGCAGGGTTGCGCGCAAGCCGCCCCAGTAGTGGTGATCGCTCAGGACGATGTTCACTGGGCAACCTTGTTCAGCGTTCTTTCGAAACTCAGCCCAATCGGTGACCACCATGTTGGTTGCCAATGGCACGTTGCACTCGCGTGCCACAGACGCCATGCCATCCAAGCCAGGTGCTGGGTCTTCGAGGTACTCCAGCAGGCCGGAAAGCCGATCCATGGCTTTTAGGCTGGTGCTCACCGACCAATTGGCGTTCGGGTCGATGCGCAAGGGCAGGCCAGGGAAGGCGTTGGACAGAGCTATCACCGCTGCCACCTCTTGATCCGGCGGCAAAGCGCCGCCCTTGACCTTGATGCTCTTGAAGCCGTGCAAATCGATCATGCGGCGCGCTTGCGCGACCAGTTGATCCGGTTGTATAGCTTCGCCCCAAGGGTCGGGTGCGTAAGGTTGATCGATGTGCTCGGCGTATTTGAAAAACAAATAGGCGCTGAAGGGCACGCTGTTGCGAACGGCACCTCCCAGCAAGTCCACGACTGGGGCGTTGGCCAGTTGGCCTTGGAGATCCAGCATGGCGACTTCAAAGGCGCTGGTGACTTTGGCCACCGTTTTGGACACGTGCGTGCCGGGCGCCAATGACACTTGCACACCCAAAAATTCAGAGCTTTGTTGGGGTGGTGTCACCAATGCGGCCACGCGTGCATCCATGTCGTTGAGTGCCCAAGGTGACAGCCCGATCAGGGCATCCGCACATCGCGCCAGGGCATCCAACATCGACTGGTCACCGTAGGTCTCGTTGATGCCGACCAGGCCCGACTGCGTCTCCAATTCAACGATCGCGCGCAAGGCCCAAGGTTCGTGTATGCCTGCGGCGTTGAGCAGCGGCGGATCGCGAAACGCGATCGGTGTGATGCGCACGTGCCGAATGTGGTGAGCAGTCATGGGCGTGTCAGTTCAGGATCAGGCCTGGCAGCCACAACGACAGAGCGGGAATGTAGGTGATCGCGCACAGCACCAGCAGTAGGGCCATAAAGAATGGAAACAAAGCTTTGACCACTTGCTCCATGGGCAATTTGGCAACAGCCGCGCCCACGAACAAGACACCGCCGACCGGTGGGGTGATCAGTCCTAGCCCCAAATTGACCATCATGATCATGCCGAAGTGCACCGGATCAACGCCAATCGAGACCGCTACAGGCAACAAAATCGGGGTCAGGATCAGGATCAGTGGGGCCATGTCCATCAAGGTTCCCAAGACCAGCATGAGCAGGTTGATCATGGCCAAGATCACGTAGCGGTTGTCGGAGATCGTCGTCAAGGCGGTCGTGATCTTTAAGGGGATTTGCATCAAGGTCATGATGAAGCCAAAGCTCGCGGCAAACGCGATCAAGATCATCACGGTGGACAAGGTCTTGACGGTTCGGTGCATCAGCTTGGGCGTCTCGCGCCAGCGGTAATCGCGGTAGATGAACATCGTCACGAAAAACGCCCACAGCACGGCGATGGACGCCGATTCGGTGGGGGTGAACACACCCGAGAGAATGCCCCCCAAAATGATGACCATGGTCATCAAGCCCCACAAGGCATCCACACAAATCTTCAGCGCTTGGCGCAGCGGGATGACCTCACCTTTGGGGTAGTTGCGTTTGCGCGCCATGAACAAGCACATGATGCCCAGCGTCAGGCCCAACAGCAAACCCGGGAGCACGCCCGCGATGAACAGGGCGGCGATGGACACCGTACCGCCTGCAGCCAAGGAGTAAATCACCGCGTTGTGGCTGGGTGGTATCAAAATGGCTTGAATCGAGCCCGAGACGGTCACCGCAGTGGCGAAGTCGCGCGGGTAACCCTTTTTGACCATTTCCGGAATCATCACCGTGCCGACCGAGGCGGTGTCGGCCATGGATGATCCCGAAATAGCGCCAAAAAAAGTCGACGCCAAAATGTTCACCAACGACAAGCCGCCTCGGATGAATCCGACCAGCACGTTGGCAAACGCCACCAAGCGACGGGCCATGCCACCCTCAGCCATGATGGCACCAGCGAGCACAAAAAATGGAATCGCCAACAGCGAGAATTTGTTGACGCCATTGGCAATGGCGATCATCACCGCGTCGAGCGGAACATCGATCCACCAAGCCCCAATGAGTGCGGCCATGCCCATGGCGTAGGCCACCGGTGTGCCGATGAGGATCAGCACAAAAAAACTGCCCAGTAAAACCCAAGCTTCCATCATTGGACTCCTTCGGCCGGGGCCGTTTCGTGGTCAAAAGTCACCACCGCGCGTCGACTTTGGTCACCCAAAAACAGGTGCTCCAGCACAAACAAAGCCGTGATGGCTCCGCCCAGCGGCACGGGCAGGTAGGTCAAGCCCACGGGGATCATTGGAAGTTCGGGAATGGATTGGCGCCACGTGCCGATGCAAAGCTGGGTGCCAAACCACACCATGAACAAGCAAATCAGTAGCATCAACACATGGACCACACGGCTCAGCGTGTGTCTCGTCGATTCGGGCAAACGCTGGGTGAGCATTTGTACTGCGATATGTCCACCCGCACGGTAACTGGCGGCAGCTCCCAAGAAGGTGAATATGACCATCAGTTGTATGGAAATGGGCTCGGGCCATTGCGAGCCGGTGCCTAAGACATAGCGGGTAAAAATTCCCCAGGGAATGAACACCGACATCAGGGCGATACAAATTCCCGAAATCCAAATACAAGCCAAGTAAAGGCTGTCCAGCAGTCGAGAAACAAGGTGTCCGTTGGGGCTTGGATGGGGCATGACCGGATGATCTCTTAGATGTGGCGGCGACGTTTTCGCCGTGGGCGCCGAGGTGCCTGTGAAGGCAAACCTCGGCGCATCTTTCTTGGCAGGGAGGGCTTGTTGCCTCCGCTCTGGCCTTACTTCACGGCAGCGATGCGCTTCATCAAGTCTGTGTGCTTGGCGCCATACTTCTGGCGAACAGGTTCGGTGGCGTCAAAGAAGGGTTTGGTGTCGATGTTGATGAACTCCACACCAGCCGCCTTGAGCTTGCCGCTGTACTCCTCAACGCTCTTGTCCCACAACGCACGTTGTTCCATTTGCGCTTCACGAGCCAATCGACGAACCACCGCTTGATCCGCTGCACTCATCCTGTCCCAAGCCACTTTGGACATCACCAAAATTTCGGGAATGATCAGGTGGTTGGTTTGGGTGTAAAACTTGGCAGGTGTGGTGTAGTGGTTGGCGGTGAAGTAGCTGGGTGGGTTGTTTTCGGCTCCGTCAATCACACCCGTTTGCAAAGAGGTAAACACTTCGCCATAGGCCATGGCAATGCCGTTGCCACCCATGGCGTTCATGGTGTCCACAAACAAGGGGTTGCCCATCATGCGAACCTTTTGTCCTTTGAGGTCGGCGGGGGTGCGAACAGGTTTTTTGGTGTACAAACTGCGCGAGCCGCCGTCCATCCAACCCAGTCCCACCAGCCGTGCTGAGCTGGATGTGACTTTGCTCAGCAATTCATCGCCAATGGGGCCGTCGATCACCGCGCGCATGTGCTTGATGTCACGGAACACAAAAGGCATGTTGAACACATCCACTTCGGGCACCACAGGACCCACCACGCCCAGCGAAATGCGGGCCAGTTGAATGGCGCCCAACTGGGTCTGCTCAACCGCCTCTTTTTCTTGACCCAAGACCGCACCTGGGAACATTTGAATCTTGATGCGGCCGTTGGTGGCGGCATCCAATTTCTTGCCCATGCTTTCCACCGCGGCCACGGTGGGGTAGCCAGCAGGGTGGGTGTCGTGCGCTCTGAGCACGGTCTGTGCATGCACAGTCATGGGCAGCAGTGCAGCCAAGACCAATTGGGCAATCGTTCGTCGTTGAAAAGTCATGGTTGTCTCCAAAGTTTTTGATTGAGGTGAAAAACTGTGCCCAGTGGTCAAGAAACCCACTTTGGCTCATCCAGGCCCCTCACGCCTGGCTGCAGTGCAAACACGCCCCCGGCCAACGGTTGATCGGACAGATCCCCCGCGGGTCGAATGCTCGTGACAAACAAGGTGGCCATATCGGCACCTCCAAAAGCGCACATCGCGGGCTTCTTGACGGGCACGGTCAAGGACCGGTCCAGACGGCCACTGGGCGTGAAACGGTGGACCATACCCGCGTCGTTCCCACATATCCAGTAACAGCCGTCTTCGTCGATCGCTGCGCCGTCGGGACGGCCTGGCAGTTGGGTGAAGTCAATGAAGTGGCGTCGCTGGTGCGGTGTTCCGGTATCGGTGTCGTAATCAAAAGCCCACACCTGTTGTGCGTTGGGATGTGAGTCCGAGAGGTACATGGTGCGGCCGTCCGGGCTGAACGCCATGCCGTTGGGTGTGAGCAGACCACCCATCAGCACATGGAGTTGGTGTCCTTTGAGTGCGCACAGTTGTCCCGAGGCGCGGCCCAAGGCCATGTCCATGACCATGGTGCCGGCGCGCAGACGGCCTTGGCGGTCGCAGCGGCCATCGTTGAAGCGCATCCCGGGCTCGGGCATGTCCATGCTGGCTTGCCAATCGCACTGCACCATGCCATCACCATTGGGGGTCAAGCGCGCCACGCCGGTTTGCATGGCCGCCAACCATTGACCGTGAGGCAAGCCCTCGCTGCCGTCGATCAAGGCCACGCAGCCCGTGGCCTCCGGCGTGGACCAGTGCCGTGCCACACCGCTGCTGCTGTTCCAGCACCACAGCTGCTGGGCAGGAATATCCACCCACCACAGGCACTGGCGAGAACTGTCCCAAACGGGGCTTTCACCCACGGTGTTGCGGGCGTCAAGCACGCATTCGGCGTTCATGTGGGTTTGCCCTGGGTGGGGTCGGCACGCACAAAGGCACCGCCTTGGTAAAGGGCAGCTGGGTCGCTCAAGTCGGGCGTTGGTGTGCGTGCAAACACGGCATCTCGAAACACGTCTGAGGTATCGGCGGGCACGAAACCCACGTGGCGGGCGCGGCTGTTGTCCCACCAAGTCACCGCGTTGTTGGACATGCCAAACACAATCGAATGCCCCAAGACCGGGGTGGACAGACAGGCGCTGACCAAGCGGTGTAAATCTTCGTAACTCAGCCAAGTGGCCAGCATGCGCCGGTCTTTGGGTTCGGGGAAAGACGAGCCGATGCGAACACAGGCGGTCTCGATGCCCCAGCGGTCAAAATAAAAGCGCGACAAGTCCTCGCCAAACGCTTTGCTGACCCCATAAAAACTGTCGGGTCTGGGTGGGTGGTCGGCGGTGATCGTTTCACCCTGGCGGTAAAAACCCACCACGTGATTGGAGCTGGCAAAAATCACCCGTTTCACGCCATGGCGGCGTGCGGCTTCGTACAAGTGGTACACCCCCAAGATGTTGGCTTGCATGATGGCCTCAAACGGGGCTTCGACCGAGATTCCGCCCAAATGAACGATGGCTTGGCAGCCGGCCACGGCAGCGTCCACTTGGCTCGCTTGGGCCAAATCGGCTATGACGCATTCTTCGTTGGCTAGTGGGGCCCCCAGATCGACCATGTCGGACAGGCGCAGCACATCGCAGTTTTGGTGCAGGCGTGAACGCAAAGCTTGACCCAAACCGCCGGCAGCGCCAGTGAGCAAAATTCGTGGGTGGGTTTTGGCCGCTGTGTTCATGGTGTCGTTTGTGTTTCTGTGCTTCTATGCTTGCAGGCCATGGCCTGTCTTGCTACATTTCGGTATCCCCATTCGGGTTGTATGTTGTCAGACAACTGTGGGGCATTGTGGAAACCCGCCGTTAATTTGTCAATGACATGTCCCACCAGCTAGCGAAAACCCCTAGTCCTGCGATGACCGACACTTTAGGCGGCCCCACTCGCGAGCGTCGCTCTGGGGGTTTGGTACAAGAGATCCTCCAGCGCTTGGAGATCGATATCCGTGAGGGGCGTTGGCTGCCGGGGCACAAACTGCCCACCGAATCCGACTTGGTCAACCGTTTTGCGGTCAGCAGAACCGTGGTGCGTGAAGCCATCGCCCGTTTGCAGGCCTCGGGTCAGGTGGAAACACGGCACGGCATCGGCACATTTGTCAGCGAGCCGCCTTTGGTGGAGCCGACGTTTCGTGTGGCGCCTGAGGACTTGGCGACTGCCGCAGACGTGGTGTCTTTGTTGGAGTTGCGGATGAGTTTGGAGTGTGAGGCCGCTGCGCTGGCAGCGCAGCGTCGACAAAACGAACACTTGTTGCAGCTCGATCGGGCATTGGTCGAGTTCAGTGCCGCCATCGGTGCCGACTCAGACGCTGTGCCATCGGACTATCAATTCCACTTGGAGGTGGCCCGGGCCACCGGAAATCGACATTTTGTTGAGCTGATGACTTATTTGGGCACCATGATCATCCCTCGTACGAGGCTCAAAACAGCGCCCATCGAGCCGCAAGGTCGTTTGGCCTATTTGCGCCGCGTTCACCAAGAGCATCAGCAGATTTTTTTGGCTATCCAAAGCCAGGATCCAATTGCTTCGCGCGCAGCCATGCGCCAGCATTTATCCAACAGCAGAGAGCGCCTGCAACGTGGGCAACAAGCGGCAAGTTGATCTGCAACTGTCCCCGGGCTGCTTACACCTTCCAAGTCGGTTTATGGGATTTTGAGCCGTTCTTAAGTGAGGGCTTGAAACTCGCCAAACTGGCTGCGCCAAAAGCCCAATGCGGCGGCATCGCGCCAACCAAAGTCTTGCACTTGGCCGATGACGATGTGGTGATCGCCCGCATCCACCAGTTGGTGCAAGCTGCAATCGAACCAAGCCAATGATTGCGTTAAGCGCAGTCGCTCGCTGCTTTGGCGCACCACGTCAACACCCGCAAACCGCGCGGCCATGTCGCCGGTGGCGAACTGGCGTGCCAAAAGCTGCTGCGGCTGCGACAAGACGCTGACCGAGAAGCCACCGGATTGGGTGAAGGCTTCCAAGCTGCTGGCGGCTTTGCGGATGCTCCACAAGACCAAACGCGGCTCCAAGGAGACCGAGGCGAAGGAGTTGCAGGTCATACCCCAATCGTTGTCTTGCCAGCGGGTGGTGACCACCGTCACGCCGGTGGCAAAGCACGACAGGGCTTTGCGGTAATCGGCAGGGTCGTTGGCGGGCACCACGGGTGCGGCTTGAGCAACAGGTATGGCATCGGGCATGTGGCGCATGGAGGCTTTCTTTGGGCTGAGGGGCGTGGTCGAGGGGCCGTTCAAGGCACTTCGTGGCCGTTGGCCAGTTCGTAGAGTTCGTACCAGGTTTGGCGGTCCATGGGCACCTTGAACGCTTGCGCGAAGCTGCCGATGCGATCGAGTTGGTTGCTGCCCATGACGGGTATCACACCGACGGGGTGGTGCATGAGCCAAGCCATGGCCACGGCCGTGGTGTCGGTGCCGCTGGCCTTGGCCAGCTCAGCCAGCTTGGGCGCCAAACGTGCTGCTGCGGTGCCGACCTGTGTGGCTTGGCTGTGCAAGCGACCACCACCGAGCGGCGACCAAGCCATCACCGGCATACGGTGTTGCTGGGCGTGGGGGATTTGCCCATTGATGAAGGGCGCGGTGTGCAGCAGGCTCAACTCAATTTGGTTGGTCTGCAACTTGTGCTTCATGCGCGACTGCAGCAAGTCGGTGTCCCAGGGCATGAAGTTGGACACGCCCACACCACGCACCTTGCCGCTGTCGATCAAGCCGTCCAAGCTGGCGCCCAGCGCGGTGGCGTCGCACAGCGGGTCGGGGCGGTGAATCAACATCAGGTCGATCACGTCCACGCCGATGCGCTGCAAAGATCGGTCCACGCTGGCCGTGACGTGCGCGGGCGTGGTGTCGTAGTGTTTGACGCGCGTGCTGGGCCACTGCTTCGACAGCAGCATGATGTCGGTTTTGGTGACGATTTCGATTTGCTGGCGCAAAGCGGGTCGCGCTTTGATGGCCTCGCCAAACAGCGCTTCACAGCGGTAGTCGCCGTAGATATCGGCGTGGTCGAAGGTGGTGATGCCTTGGGCCAAGCAGGCGTCGATGCGCGCCAGGTTGGCGTTGACGCTGGTGTCGGCGGCCTCGGACAGGCGCCAAACGCCATAGGCCATTTGACTGAGTTGACGTCCGTTGGGCAGGGTGATGCGGTTCATGTGTGTGTTTCGGTTGGGTAAAAAGGATCAGCGGCGAACGCCCACACCCAAAGGGGTGGCGGGTGTCTGGCTGGGCACGCGACCGTATTCGTGTGCCAGTGAAACGGTTTTGAGCTGGGGCAGCACCTTGGTGCCGAATATCTCGCATTCTTGCAGGTGTGGGTAACCCGAGAAGATGAAGGCGCGGATACCCATTTTTTGGTAGTCGTGGATGGTGCTGAGCACCTGGTCGACGCTGCCCACGAGTGCCGCGCCGCAGCCGCTGCGCGCACGGCCCACGCCGGTCCACAGGTGGGGCTCGATGTAGCCTTCGTCGTCCGCAATCTCGCGGTTGGCGCTTTGCAGCGACACGCCCAAGCTGGTCGCGTCCAAGGCGCGCTTGCGAATCTCACGGCCTTTGTCGTCGTCGAGTTGGGACACCAGTTCACGGGCGTATTCGCGCGCTTCGGCTTCGGTGTCGCGCACGATCATGTGCACGCGCAGACCGTAGTCCAGCAGGCGGCCGTATTTTTCGGCTTGGGCGTGCACATCGCGCATGCGCTGGGCCAGCACCTCTTTGGGCTCAGGCCACATCAGGTAGGTGTCGCAGTGCGCGCCGCACAGGGCCAGCGCGTCGGGGCTGTAGCCACCGAAATACAGCAGCGGGCCACCGGTTTGGTAAGGCCGCACGGGGTCGGTGGACAGGCCTTTGATGTTGTAGATCTGGCCTTCGTAGTTGATCTCGTCTTGCGTCCAAGCTTGCTTCAAAATCTCCACCACCTCCCAGCTGCGGCGGTAGCGGTAAGCGCTGTCTTCTTGCTGGCCTGGGAAGTCTGAAGAAATCACGTTGAGCGTCAAGCGGCCTTCGAGCATGTGGTCCAGCGTGGCCACCGTGCGCGCCAGCATGGCGGGCTGCATCTCACCACAGCGGATCGCGCCGAGCATGTTCATCTGTTTGATCTTGGGGGCCATCGCGGCCACAAAGCTCAGCGTGTCTTGTCCCACTTGGTACGAGGAGGGGCACAGGATGTTGCGAAAGCCCAGCTCGTCGGCGCGCTGAGCGATGCGGCTGGTGTTGGCCCAGCTGCTGCGCAAGTCGCCATTGGGCACGCCCAAGTGTTGGAAGTCATCGGAACACAGGGGGGCAAACCAAGCCACTTCTGCGCCTTCGATGTCGGCGCCTTTGACGGGGACGATGCTCATACAAGACCTTTCTGCTAAAGTGCATGAATAGTATATGAATTGAGGCACTTCGTGGCGAGGGATTTCACCAAGTCGATGGCCTTTTGCCATACTCAGGCGCATGACACAGTCCACCCCCGCCAAACCCCTGCCGGTGTACCTGCAAATTGCCGAACTCTTGGCGCGACAAATCAAGGCTGGCCATTGGCGACAAGGCGAGCGTTTGCCCACCGAAGCCGAACTGGCCCATTCGTTGGAGGTCGCGGTCGGGACTTTGCGCAAGTCCTTGGCCTTGCTGTCCGAACAAGGGGTGCTCGAGCGTATCCAAGGTTCGGGCACCTACGTCAAACAGGTGGCCGGCAAGCAACACATTTACGAGCTGTTTCGACTGGAGCTGGCCACCGGCCCCGGTTTGCCCACCGCACACATCCTCGATGTCCGGCGCATGCCCCGGCCCCAACATGTGCCCGTTTTGGGCTCGGCCGACAGCGACCAGGTGTGGCGCGTTCGACGCTTGCGGTTTTTGAGCCAAGTGCCCGTGGCCTTGGAAGAGATTTGGTTCGAGGGACCAGGCCTGGAGGAATTGACGGCTGGCGACTTGGGTGATTCCATGTACCTGTTCTACCAAGAGCGCTTTGGTGTGTGGATCGCGCGCGTGGAAGACCGGCTGTCGGCTGCCTGCGCACCCGATTGGGCCTGTGCGCCCTTGGCGATGCCGGCCGGCGCCAACGCGGGGTTCATCGAGCGCCTGTCTTGGACCACCAACAACACCCTGTCCGAGTATTCACAAACCTGGTTCGACCCGGCGGTGTGCCGATACACCTCGCGCTTGAGCCAATGACCTTACCGAAAAACACCATGAACCCTTGGACCGCCCTGGATGACCATGCATTGGATCGGCTGTTTCGCCAAGCGCAGACCGCACACGCTTTCACACCCGAGCCGATCGAGCTGCACACGCTGCAGGCACTCTACGACTTGCTCAAATGGGGCCCCACCGCCTTCAACGCACAGCCCGCACGTTTCGTGTTCGTCACCAGCGCCGCGGCCAAGGTACGCTTGTTGCCCGCGCTCATGGCCAGCAACGTGCCCCAAGTACAAAGCGCGCCGGTGACGGTGATCGTGGCGCACGACCTGCAATTTCACCGCCATTTGCCCGAGCAGTTTCCGGCTTACAACGCCAAGCCTTTGTTCGATGACAACCCTGCCCTGACCGAAGAAACGGCCAAGCGCAACAGCGCTTTGCAAGGCGCCTATGGCATCTTGGCCGCACGCGCGCTGGGTTTGGATGTGGGCGTGATGTCGGGATTTGACGCGGCCAAGGTGGACGCCGAATTTTTCCCCGACGGCCAATGCCGCACGAACTTCTTGATCAACCTGGGCAAGGCCGATCCCAAAGGGGTTTATCCACGGGGACCTCGCCTGCCGTTTGACCTGGCGGCCACGGTGATCTGATGGGTATGTATGCCGTGGCGAGCAGCTTCGGCCCAACGCAAACCGTCTTTGAGAGCTTGAAGGTTCTGTTTCGCTTCTTGGACATTGGCTGGTGCAACACCTGCTGATCGTGTTGGTGGTCTTGGAGTTGATCCAGGTCTTCAACATGTTCATTAAGGGCGAGTTGCGGGCTTCGTGCGATGTGCACAATCCAGCCAAGTCTGTCACCCCCAAATTCGGCAACAGGATTGTTGGGCCTCAGCCAGGCAGGGACTTCTCTTGCGCCCGCAAGGCAAATTCGGCCCGCAAGGCGCGCAGCTTTTCGCGCGGGTCTTCTTTGATGGTGTTTTGGTCCAAGGCCATTTCGGTGATGAAACGGCTGGGCAGGCCGGCGATGTAGTCGCGCCCTTTTTTGCGCCGCTTGAGCCAGCTCACCGACAAGGTGCGCTGGGCGCGGGTGATGCCCACGTACATCAGTCGGCGCTCTTCTTGCAAGCGCAGTGCGATGCTTTCTTGCGCGGCTTCGCTGCTGGCGTTGGCATCGTCGTCGAGCTTGAAGGGCAGCAGGCCTTCGTTGACGCCCGCGAGCGTGACGTGCGGCCACTCCAAACCTTTCGAGGCGTGCAGCGTGGACAGGGTGACGACGTTTTGGTCTTGTTCGCGCTCGCTCAAGGTGGAGAGCAGGGCGATGGTTTGCACCACCTCCAACAAGGTTTTTTGCTCGCTTTGGGTTTGCACGCCAGCCTCGTCGCTGATCTCGCCGCCAGACCGCCCCGCCATCCAATCGCAAAAGTCCACCACATTGCCCCAGCGGGCGGCGGCCACTTTCTCGTTGTCTTCGCTCTCGATGAGGTGTTGCTCGTAGGCGATGTCTTTGAGCCACTCAGTCAAAAACGCGCGGGCGGCTTCGGCGCCTTCGGTGTGGCGAGCGCGGTATTCCAAGTCGTTCACCGAACGGCCAAACTCGTGCAGCGTGGCCACAGCGCGCGAGGGCAAGGCGCTGGCGAGCGAGTTCGAGAACAGGGCCTCGAACAGGCTGATCTTGTATTGGGTGGCGAAGTTGCCGAGCTGCTGCAAGGTTTGGTGGCCGATGCCGCGCTTGGGCGTGGTCGCGGCGCGCACGAACGCTGGGTCGTCGTTGTTGTTGACCAGCAAGCGCAACCACGCGCACAGGTCGCGGATCTCGGCGCGGTCAAAAAAGCTCTGGCCGCCCGAGACCTTGTAGGGGATTTGCGCGCGGCGCAGCGACTGCTCAAACGCCCGTGCCATGTGGTTGGCGCGGTAGAGGATGGCAAAGTCGCGCCACTCTTTGTGCACGCTGCTGGCGCGCAGGCTTTGGATGCGGGCCACGGCGCGTTCGGCCTCGTGGTCTTCGTTGTCGGCGTCCACCACGCGCACCGGTTCGCCTTCGCCCAAGTCGCTCCACAGGGTTTTGGGGAAGAGCTTGGGGTTGGGTCCAATGACGTTGTTGGCCGCGCGCAAGATCGCGCTGGTGGAGCGGTAGTTTTGCTCGAGCTTGATGACTTTGAGCTCGGGGAAGTCTTGCGGCAGGCGCTTGAGGTTGTCCAAGGTCGCGCCGCGCCAGCCGTAAATTGACTGGTCGTCGTCGCCCACTGCAGTGAAGCGGGCACGCTCACCGACCA
>CAMDCY010000012.1 GCA_945890705.1 Hydrogenophaga intermedia
TTCATCTCGACCCGGGCACGCGCAAACTCCAAGCCGCGCGGGCCCACCCGCGGCATGAGCCAGTTGACCAAGGGCTTGATCCAAGCGGGCATGCGCCGCAGCGGCAGGCCCCCGGCGGCGCGCTCGGTGTTGGCCATGAAGCCGCGCACTGGGCCATCCCGTTTGCCCTTGCTGATGGGGGCGCTGGTGAGCAATTGCGATTGAATGCCGTTCAGCACCGCTTGCCCGCGTGCGTTGCGCACCAGCAACCATTGCTGGCCGTGTCCGCCCATATAGCCCACGGTGATGTCGGCCAGCACATTGGTGTAGTCCACGCAGGTGCGGCAGGTCAGCGGGAAAAAGTCGGGCGGCAGAGTGGACAGCGGCAGGTTCAAAAATGGGATCAGGCGTTGTTCGCCTTGGTCGGTGCGCACCTCGACCTTGTAATCGGCGCGGAATTCGACGTAGCTGATGTCTTGTGGGCGGTCCGAAATCAGGCCCAGAAACTGGTGAAAGTTTTCGGTGGTGGTGTTGTCAGAGCAGGGTGTGCCAATGACATACAGCTGCTCCAGGCCTTGCTCACGTTCAAGCTGCGGTTGGATGGCGCGCAGGGCATAAATTTGGCAGGGGATGCCGATCACGGCCAGGCGCTTGTGGCCTTGCGCCAGCGCGGGTTCCACCAGACTGAGCAGCGGTGCGTAGCCCATGCGCATGCCCCGGCACTGCGCCATGTCCTCGGCGCGGGTGACCAGCACCGGTCGGGGCCGCCAGCGGTCGTTTGGGTCGGCGGCCATGGCGATCACGGCGTCGACCAGGCCTTTTTCGAGCAACACCTCGGCCAAGCGGGTGGTGATGCCAGTCCACTGCGCGCCTTGGGTGGGCGGGTCCAGGCGTGCGCTCAGGATCTGTTGGTAAGGCCCGAAAAACAACTCGTCGGGCTGTGCTGGGTGCGTGGCACTTCCCTGTTGGCGCACGCGGCCATGGACCCGCTGCTCCAAGCCCGGGTAATCGGGCTGGATGAACTGGCAGGCTTGACCGCAGCGCTTGGGGTCATCCGTGCGCGAGAGGCCGCAGTCGGTGCACAGCTTGCGGGCCGGGGCCGCACTGGCTGGCGAATCGGTGGCGTGCGTTTGCAGCACAAGTGGCCGATGTTCAGCTGGCGCGGATCAAGGGCATCACGCCCACCAACCAGACGTGCAAGCCGCCCATGAAAAATGCCGCCCACAGGCCAGTGCCTGCTACCACGGTCAGGCCCGTGCTCAGCCATTTGCCTTCAGGTGCGCTCTGCAAGCTTTGCCGGTCTCGCAGGCGGGCGGCGCGGAACACCAACACCGACCAGAGCAAAAAGCCACCAAACAAGACCACATCGGCCAGGTTGCCGTTGATCAGCAAATGGCCCAAGGCCCAGACCTTGACCGACAAGGTCATGGGGTGGCGCAGTTTGGTTTTGATGTGGTTGGCAGGGATGTAAGTGGCCACCAAGAAAATCATGGCCACCCACATCAGCAAGATGGTGCCCATCTGCAAGCCGCGCGGCGGCGACCACAGCACCACAGGGTCCAAGCGGGCTTGGCCGTAGCCCACCACCAATAAATACAAACCGAGCAAAGCGACCGCCGCATATATGGCTTTAAAACCCATCGGGCCCCAGCGCGAGATGGCGCTGTGTCGCACATGAGGAGCCAAACTTTGTAAGGAGTGAATGCCCAAAAAGAGCGCAAGACCGAGCACCAATGACAGCATGGGGTACCTTTTTTAGGGAGCAACGAATGGCTTGTATTTTGTCATCCAATGGCCCATCGTGGGTCCAAGGCTTGGTGTACCAAGCTACTCAGGTATCCCCTTTTCTTGTATCAAATTGACAATTCGGCGCAGAATAGTGAAATCAGCAGCCGCTGATCTTTTTTTTACCTAGGAGTTCCCCAATGCAAAGTTCATTCAACGCATCCAATCGCCGAGTCTTCATGATGCAAGTGGCCACCGCCGCCGGCGCCACTGTGATCGCGACCCAAGCTTCCGCCCAAGCCATGCTGGACGAAAAAGACCCACAAGCTGTGGGTTTGGCCTACAAAGCCGACGCCACCAAGGTCGACAAGGTAAAAAACCCCAAGTACGCAGCTGGTAACAACTGTGCCAATTGCGCCCTGTTCCAAGCCAAGGCGGGTGCTGTCGCCGGTGGTTGCGCGCTTTTCGGCGCCAAGCAAGTGGCTGCCAAAGGCTGGTGCTCGGCTTGGGCCAAAAAAGGCTGACAGACCGGGGTTTGAATACCCCAGCCTGTCACCACCCTGCGCCGGTTTCGCAGCCCCTTATTTGAGGCCAGCCGCGGCGCGCAGGGCGGCCGCTTTATCGGTGCGCTCCCAAGTGAACTCGGGCTCTTCGCGACCGAAGTGGCCATAAGCCGCGGTCTTTTGGTAGATCGGGCGCAGCAGGTCGAGCATTTGGATGATGCCTTTGGGGCGCAGGTCGAAGTGCTCATTGACCAGTTGGGCAATTTGCTCATCCGAAATCACGCCTGTGCCTTCGGTATAAACCGTCACGTTCATGGGGCGCGCCACGCCAATGGCGTACGCCACTTGGATCTGGCATTGCTTGGCCAAGCCCGCAGCCACGATGTTCTTGGCCACGTAGCGGGCGGCGTAAGCGGCAGAGCGGTCCACTTTAGATGGGTCTTTGCCTGAGAACGCGCCACCGCCGTGGGGGCAAGCGCCGCCATAGGTGTCCACAATGATCTTGCGACCGGTCAAACCGCAATCACCCTGGGGACCGCCAATGACGAAGCGGCCGGTGGGGTTGATCAGGTACTTGGTGTCCTGCAGCCACTCTTTGGGCAACACGGGTTTGATGATCTCTTCGATGATGGCTTCGGTGAAGCTGGCCTTCATCTTGGTCGAGGTTTCCGACTGGTCGGGGCTGTGCTGGGTGGACAGCACGACGGTGTCGATGCTGTGGGGCTTGCCATCCACGTAACGCATGGTCACCTGGCTTTTGGCGTCGGGTCGCAAGAAAGGCAAGCGGCCATCTTTGCGCAGCTGCGCTTGGCGCTCCACCAAACGGTGGGCGTAGTAGATGGGCGCAGGCATCAGCTCGGGGGTCTCGTCGCAGGCGTAACCGAACATCAGGCCTTGGTCACCGGCGCCGATGTTGAGGTGATCGTCGGAGGCGTGGTCCACGCCTTGGGCGATGTCGTTGGACTGCTTGTCGTAGCAGACCATGACGGCGCAACCCTTGTAGTCGATACCGTACTCGGTGTTGTCGTAGCCGATGCGTTTGATGGTGTCGCGGGCGACTTGGATGTAGTCGACGTGCGCGTTGGTGGTGATCTCACCGGCCAAAACGACCAAACCGGTGTTGGTCAGGGTTTCGGCGGCCACGCGGCTGCGGGGGTCTTGTTCAAAGATCGCGTCGAGGATCGCGTCGGAGATCTGGTCGGCAACCTTGTCGGGGTGGCCTTCAGAGACGGATTCGGAGGTGAAAAGAAAATCGTTCGCCATGGTTAAACTCCATAAAAAGGTTGATCGGCGTTGCCGGGCCTTCAGAGTTCGGCGAACGCTTTAGCGGGATTTGTGAATCGCCCCGCAATTAGTTCAGTAACTCGGCGATTTATAAATTATAAACAAATTGACAAAGGCTTGACAGTGACTTGGTGGGTGAAGGGGGTGTTTCGGTTCTTGAGTGCGTGGCCTTTGTGGGCCCTGCACGCCTTGGGCTGGTTGGGAGGATGGGCCTCATTTGCCGCCTCACCCCGCTACCGCGCGCGCTTGTTGGCCCATGCGGCTCAGGCTGGTTTGAGCGCAGCACAAACGCGCCAGTCGGTGGGCGAGGCCGGAAAGATGATGGCCGAAATCCCGCGCCTGTGGTTGGGCCGCCCGGTGCCCATTCAATGGGAAGGTGATGCGGCCATTGAGCAAGCCCAGGCCCAAGGCCGGGGCCTGTTGTTGATGACCCCTCACATGGGTTGTTTTGAAATCATTGCCCAAGCCTATGCCGAGCGTTTCGGTGCGCAACACCCCATCACCGTCTTGTTTCGACCGGCCCGACAACCGTGGCTGCGCGACTTGGTAGCCCATGCCCGTGTGCGTCTCCATTTGCACACCGCGCCGACCAATTTGTCGGGCGTCAAGCAACTCATCAAAGCCCTTAAAGCGGGGCAGACCGTGGGGCTCTTGCCCGACCAAGTGCCGCCCGAGGGACAGGGTGTGTGGGCGCCTTACTTTGGCCGTCCCGCCTACACCATGACCTTGAGCGCACGACTGGCGCATAGCGCGCAGGCACTGCCGGTTTTGCTGTGGGGCGAGCGGTTGCCTGGCGGACGTGGTTTTGTGGTGCACGTGCATTCGGTGGGCTTGCCCGGTGGCGTGGACTTGTCCACCGATGCGCAAGAGGCCGCAGCCCAAATCAACAGCGCCATGGAAGCCTTGGTGCTTCAGCGCCCCGACCAGTACCTCTGGTCGTACGCGCGTTACAAGTCGCCCAAGGGCGCCGCTGCTGGGGCGGACACCGCCGGGTGAGTCCAGTCCCACAAGAGCTGCGCCACCTCATCCAAGCCTTGTTTTTTCAAGGCTGAGAACAATTTGACCTCGCCACCACCGGCGTGCAGCTTGGTCAAGGACAAGACGTCTCGGCCCTCAACGCGCGTCAGTTTGTCGGCCTTGGTCAGCAAGACCAAAAACTTCAAGCCTTCTTCAACTCGGGGGCGGATGACCTCGAGCAAGATCTCGTCCAACTCGGTCAGGCCCAAGCGGGGGTCGCACATCAGCACCACGCCTTTGAGGTTCTCACGGGTGATCAGGTAGTTGGCCATGACGCGCTGCCAGCGCAGCTTGGCTTCTTTGGGCACAGCGGCATAACCATAACCGGGCAAATCGGCCAAAACCGCGTCGGTGACACCCTGTTTGCCCAAAGCAAACAGGTTGATGCTTTGGGTGCGCCCAGGCGTCTTGGAGGCAAAAGCCAGGCGCTTTTGCTGCGTCAGGGTGTTGATGCACGTGGACTTGCCCGCGTTGGAGCGCCCGACGAAGGCGATTTCGGGCACGTCGAGGGGCGGCAGGTGCTGCAGTTGGGGCGCGGTGGTCAAAAAACGCGCGGTGTGGAGCCAACCATGAGCGATTTTCACATCTGGCACAGCGAGGAGGGGGGCCGTGGCCGAAGGATTCATGGGGGTGTTCTGGATGGTCATTTGGGGTTTTCCCGATGGACCATTGTAAAATCAGATATGAAACACCGGCTGGGGGCTGGTGTGCAAATTTCTTCAACTCAGAAGCCGTCGCTTGCGCGATGAGGACACACGACATGAAATTGACCGCCTCTTTACTCTGCACCGCTGCTTTGGTTGCCCTGTCGTTCAGTGCCAAAGCCCAGACCACCAAGCCAGACTTGGCTGCCGGTGCGGCCGTGTTTGGACAAGCTTGCGTGGCTTGTCATGCTGCCGATGGCAACTCTTCAACACCTGCCAACCCCAAGTTGGCCCAACAACACCCCGAGTACCTCATCAAGCAATTGCGGGAATACAAATCGGGCAAGCGCGCCAACGCCATCATGAGTGGATTTGCCAGCGGCTTGTCTGACGCTGACATGCGCAACGTGGCCTATTGGTTGGCCAGTCAAAAAGCCGTCCCTGGTGCAGCAACCGACCCCGAATTGGTCCGTTTGGGTGAGCGGATTTACCGCGGAGGCATCGCCGACCGTCAAATCGCCGCATGTGCCGGTTGCCACAGCCCCAATGGCGCTGGCATTCCAGCCCAAAACCCACGCTTGTCCGGACAGCACGCCGAGTACACCGCGGACCAGCTGCGCCAATTTCGCGGTGGTATCCGCAAGAACAACATTCAGATGACGGGCGTGGCTGCCAAAATGAACGATCGAGAAATTCTGGCGGTTTCGGAGTTCATTGCGGGTCTGCGCTGAGGGTTTTGCATGGGCGATTGCCCACGCGGATCAAAGATATCAGCGTTCAATGATATTTGACGGCACAATAGCGGGGGTGTTTCAAGGGAAGCCCTGACCCCCGCCTACCCATCAAGGCCATGTTCGGGCATCCCGAACTGGCCTTTTTCGATCCGTACCCATGACCGTCTCCACCCAAGGCATCGAAATCCGCTCAAGCTCGCGCGCCGTGAGCCAATGGGTGGAGTTGTTGTCCTCGATGCGCTTTGCAATCTCCTTGCTGACGGTGATCTGCATTGCATCGGTCATCGGCACTGTCGTTAAGCAGCACGAGCCAGCCAACAACTACGTCAACCAGTTCGGGCCTTTTTGGGCTGAGGTGTTTGAGAGTGCCAGCCTCTTCACCGTTTACAGCGCTTGGTGGTTTCTGCTGATTTTGGCGTTTTTGGTCATCAGCACGTCTTTGTGCATCGCCCGCAACACCCCCAAAATTTTCGCCGACTTCAAGGCCTACAAAGAAAACATCCGCGAACAAAGCCTCAAATCCTTCCCCAACCGTGCAGAAAACGGTTTGGAAGAAGCACCCGAAGCCGCGGCCAACCGCATGGGTCAAGCCTTGTTGGGTTCGGGCTGGAAGGTCAAACTGCAGTCGCGCGACACGCCCAACGGCAAAGGCTGGATGTTGGCAGCCAAAAAGGGCGTGGCCAACAAGTTGGGCTATTTGGCGGCTCACAGCGCGATTGTGTTGGTGTGTATCGGCGGCTTGCTCGACGGCGATTTGATGGTGCGCGCGCAGGTCTGGTTCAACGACAAAACCCCTTTTATGGGCAGCGGCCTGATTGCCGATGTCCCAGCACAGCACCGCCTGTCCAGCAGCAACCCGACGTTTCGCGGCAATCTGATGGTGACCGAAGGTGCGGTGGCTGGCACGGCCATCTTGGCCCAGCCCCAAGGCGTGATCTTGCAGGAGTTGCCATTTTCGGTGGAACTCAAAAAATTCATTGTTGAGTACTACGACACAGGCATGCCCAAGCTGTTCGCCAGCGATATCGTGATCCAAGACTTGGAAACCGGTGAAACCAAAGCAGCGCGTGTGGAGGTCAACCACCCGGCTTACCACCGCGGCGTGGCCATTTACCAGTCCAGCTTTGACGACGGCGGCTCCAAGGTGGTCCTCAAGGCCATGCCACTGCGCACAGCGGTCAAGCCCTTTGAGGTCAGTGGGAACATTGGGGGCTCGGTCAATGTGACCAATGGGGCTCAAGACATGGCCTTGGAGTTCACGGGCTTGCGCGTGATCAACGTCGAGAACTTCGCGGCCGATTCGGCGGTGGCGGGCGTGGATGTGCGCAAGGTGGATTTGCGCCACGCGATTGAAAGCCGCTTGGGCGCGGGCAACAAAACCGTGACCAGCCAAGAGTTGCGCAACGTCGGCCCGAGCGTGAGCTACAAGCTGCGCGACGCGGCGGGCCAGGCCGTGGAATACAACAACTACATGTTGCCGGTGGATTTGGACGGCCAACGCATGTTCTTGCTCGGCATGCGCGAGACCCCATCCGAGCCGATGCGGTACTTGCGCATTCCCGTGGACGAGAACGATGGTTTGGATGGTTTCGTGCGCCTGCGCATGGCCTTGGCTGATCCGGTTTTGCGCGAGCAAGCGGTGCGTCGCTACGTGGCGGCCGCGGTCGACCGCGACCGCCCCGATTTGGCGCTGGCCTTGTCGGCGTCGGGGCAGCGTGCGTTGGGCTTGTTTGCCGGCGCCGAAGTGTTGACCAACGCCGCACCTGTGGGTCAGGCACCCCAGATGGGTGGTTTGCCCGCGGTGTCGAACTTTTTGGATGTGAACGTGCCCGAAGCCGAGCGTGAACGCACCAGCGATGTGTTGGTGCGCATCCTCAATGGCACCTTGTTCGAGTTGATGCAAATCAGCCGCGAGCGCGAAGGCTTGAAGCCTTTGCCCCGCGACGAAGCGACGCAGGCGTTCATGACACAAGCGGTGCTGAGCCTGAGCGACAGTTTTTTCTATCCCGCACCGATGGTTTTCTTGCTCAAAGATTTTGAGCACATCCAGGCCAGCGTGTTCCAAGTGGCGCGTGCGCCCGGCCAGAACATCGTGTATTTGGGTTGTTTCTTTTTGATCGTGGGCGTGTTTGCCATGCTCTACGTGCGCGAGCGTCGCGTGTGGGTGTGGCTCACACCGGTGGCTGGTCAGCCCGGCAGCCACGCCACCATGGCGTTGTCGTCCAACCGCAAGACCATGGAATCCGATCAAGAATTTGAACTGCTGAAAACGCAATTGTTGAAAGTGAACGCATGACCAGCCTGAACGAAACCATTGAACTCAAGCGCCAGTCCTCGGGCGGCGCCATTGCCCCCGCTTATTGGGCACGCCGCAACGCGTGGGACTGGGTGTTTGCTGTGCTGGTGGTCGTGGGGGCTGCTTGGGCACTGAGCCAGTACCAGCATGCGATGGATGGCTACGAGCAGGCCATTTTGGTGGGCGCCGTGCCGTCCTTGATCGCTCTGGCTTGGTTTTGGCGACCGCTGCGTCCGTTGATGGGGGTCGTCACAGCCTTCACCTTGTTGGCCTTGTGGCTCTACCAAACGCCCGAGGGTGTGGCCGATCTGGCGCGTGCCGATCAGGTCTTCATGTTGAAGTACTTCATCTCGAGTCAATCGGCGATTCTCTGGATGAGCGTCTTGTTCTTCATGAGCACCCTGTTTTATTGGGTGGGTTTGCTCACCCGAGCCGGCGACGCCTTTGAAGGTTTGGGTTCCGGCATGGCTTGGGTAGCGGTGGGCTTGGCCCTGATCGGCACCTTGGTGCGCTGGTACGAAAGCCACCAGATCGGCCCCGACATTGGGCACATCCCGGTGAGCAATTTGTACGAGGTCTTCGTCATGTTTTGCTGGATGACGGCCTTGTTCTACCTCTACTATGAAGACCAGTACAAAACCCGTTCCATGGGCGCGTTCGTGATGTTGGTGGTCAGCGCCGCGGTGGGCTTTTTGCTCTGGTATACCTTGGTGCGCGAAGCCCACGCCATTCAGCCTTTGGTCCCTGCGCTGCAAAGCTGGTGGATGAAGGTTCACGTGCCGGCCAACTTCGTGGGTTATGGCACCTTCGCCATCGCCGCCATGTTGGCCTTTGCTTACCTGATCAAACAAAGCGCCACCGAGACCCGCTGGTACAAGCTCGCGCCCCTGTGGTTGTTGGGTATTGTCTTGTGCTTGGAGCCCTTGGTCTTCCGCCAGTCTTCGCTGGAAAAGGGCGGTAGCTATTGGTTCGTCTATTTTGGTATTTCGGCCATGATCGTGGGGGGTATTTTGACAACGCGCCGGCGTATCGCTGAGCGCTTGCCCAGCTTTGAGGTGTTGGACGATGTGATGTACAAGGCCATTGCCGTGGGCTTTGCCTTCTTCACCATCGCCACCGTTCTCGGTGCCTTGTGGGCGGCCGAAGCATGGGGTGGCTATTGGAGCTGGGACCCGAAAGAAACCTGGGCCCTGATCGTCTGGCTCAACTACGCCGCTTGGCTGCACATGCGCCTCATGAAGGGCTTGCGCGGTACCGTGGCGGCTTGGTGGGCCTTGGTCGGTTTGGCGGTGACCACGTTTGCCTTCTTGGGCGTTAACATGTTCTTGTCTGGATTGCACAGCTACGGGGAGTTGTGATCCGGTATTGATTACCAAGGAAAACACCATGATCATCCGCACCCAGACCGACGGCTTTATTCACCCGCTGGGCAGCGAGATCACCCCGCAGGCAGCTTTTTTGGACCGCCGCCGTTGGTTGGCCCAGTCGGCCGTGGCTTTGGGCTCGGCCTGGGGCTTGGGGCACGCGAGCGCCGCGCAGGCCGCCAAGGGCGCCCCGCTCAAAGGGGTGCGCTCGACGGTCGCCGGTGCCATGGCTTTAGAAGCCTTGACGCCTTATGCGGACGTCACGGGCTACAACAATTTCTACGAATTCGGCTTGGACAAAGCCGACCCAGCCCGCAACGCCCACACGCTCAAAACCACGCCGTGGACGGTCTCGGTCGAAGGCTTGGTGGCCAAGCCACGGACCTGGGGCATGGAGGAGTTGATCAAACTTGCACCGATGGAGGAGCGTATCTACCGCTTGCGCTGTGTCGAGGGCTGGTCCATGGTGGTGCCATGGGTAGGCTACTCTTTGTCGGCTTTGATTCGCGCTGTGCAGCCTTTGGGCAGTGCACGTTACGTGGAATTCGTGACGCAGGCCGATCCGGCCACCATGCCGGGCCTGCGCAACAGTGTGTTGAATTGGCCTTATTTGGAAGGTTTGCGGCTCGATGAGGCGCAGCACCCGCTGACCTTGTTGACCTTTGGCGTGTACGGTGAAGTGTTGCCCAAGCAAAACGGTGCGCCGCTGCGTTTGGTGGTGCCGTGGAAATACGGCTTCAAGAGCGGCAAGTCCATCGTCAAAATCCGTTTCACCGACCGCGAACCGCAGACCTCATGGAACGTGGCCGCGCCCAACGAATACGGTTTCTTCGCCAACGTGAACCCGGCGGTGACGCACCCGCGCTGGAGCCAAGCCACCGAGCGGCGCATCGGTGAAGCGGCCGGTCTGTTTGCCAAGCGCCGACCCACCGAGCTGTTCAATGGCTATGGCCCGCAAGTCGCCTCGATGTACGCGGGCATGGACTTGCGCCGCTTCTTCTGATGCGCTGGCCAGGCCAGGCTGGGCTGGTGTGGGCTGTAGCGATGTCGCCCGGCATCTATTGGTGGTGGGCCGCGCTCACCGATCAACTCGGCGTCAACCCCGCAGAAGCCCTGATCCGTGGTTTGGGTGAAAGCACCTTGCAGCTGCTGTGCTTGGTTTTGTTGATCACACCGCTGCGCGTGACAATGGGCTGGGTCAGCTTGGCGCGTTGGCGTCGGCCATTGGGTTTGGCGGTGTTTGCCCATGCGCTCTTGCATGCCGTGGCGTACGCATGGCTCGACCAATCTTGGGACCTAGCTGCACTGATGCTGGACGTGTGGGACCGGCCCTTCATCACCGTGGGCATGGTCGCCACGCTCTTGCTGCTGGCCATGGCGCTGACCTCGTGGAACGGTGCCATTCGTGCCTTGGGTGCTCGGCGATGGCAAGCGTTGCACCGCTCGGTCTACGCCGTGGCGGTGTTGGCGGTGCTGCACTTTTACTGGATGCGCATGGGCAAAAACCACTTCGGCGAGGTGTGGTTCTACGGGCTGGTGTTGGCCACCCTTTTGGGCTGGCGCGCTTGGCGCTGGCTGCGCCAACGCCGATTCAGCTGAGCGATTTTTCCAAACGCATTTGGTCGTCGGCGCTTTCGCGCTCGCGAATCACCTGAACCCGATCACCCGACACCAAGACCTCGGCCGCTCGCCCGCGCGTGTTGTAGTTGCTGGCCATGCTCATGCAATAGGCACCAGCCGACAAGACCGCCAAGCAGTCCCCGGATCGCACCGCCAACGGACGGTCGCGGCCCAACCAGTCACCGCTTTCGCAGACGGGGCCCACCACGTCCCAGGTCAGGGTGGCGGTGTCGGCGCTGGGCGTTTGCACGGGCACGATCTGATGGTAGGCCTGGTACATGGCCGGTCGCGGCAAATCGTTCATGGCCGCGTCGACGATGCAGAAGTTTTTGTGTTCGCCGGGCTTGAGGTAGAGCACCTCGGTCAGGCACACGCCGGCGTTGCCCACCAAGGAGCGCCCCGGTTCGATGAAGATGGCGCGGTCGCCGTAGCCACGTGCATCGAGTTTGGCCAACAGCGCTTGCCACAAGGCATCGGCGCTGGGGGGGGTGTCGCCGTGGTAGTTGATGCCCAAGCCGCCACCGAAGTCGATGTGCTCGATGCGGATGCCACCGGCTTCAATGGCTTGTACCAAGTCGAGCACGCGGTCCATGGCGTCGAGGTAGGGCGCGGCTTGAGTGATCTGTGAGCCGATGTGGCAATCGATGCCCACCACGCGCAAGCCCGGATGGGCCGCGGCGCGTTGGTAGGTGCTCACCACGTCCTCGTGGGCGATACCGAATTTGTTGTCTTTGAGTCCGGTGGAGATGTAGGGGTGGGTTTGTGCGTCCACGTTCGGGTTGACGCGCAAGCTCACCGGGGCGCGCAGGCCCATGCTGTGTGCTACCTCGCCCAAGACGTCCAACTCGGCCACGCTCTCGACGTTGAAGCAACCGATGCCCACGTCCAAGGCACGGCGCATCTCGGTGCGGGTTTTACCAACGCCCGAAAAAATCACTTTGCTGGGAGAGACGCCTGCGCGCAAAGCCCGTTCGAGCTCGCCGCCCGAGACGATGTCCAAGCCGCAACCGGCCCGCACCAAGGTTTGCAAAATGGCCAAGCTGCTGTTGGCCTTCATGGCGTAGCAAATTTGGTGGCGGCGATCGGCCAAGCCCTTTTGGTAAGCGGCCAAGGCTTGCAGCATGGCGGCTTGGCTGTACACAAACAGCGGCGTGCCGTGGGCTTGTGCCAATGAAGCCAGCGAAACGCCTTCCACCCACAGTTGGTGGTCGCGCACAGTGAAAAAGTCGGGCAATTCGGTCGTCATGGGATGGGTCGGTGGCGGATCACAGGGCGCTGGCGGTGGGCAAGGTCAAAGGACCTTTTTGGCCGCAACCGGCATTGCCCAACAACACCAGTGCCAGCACGCTGGCGCAAAAAACCTTGGTCAGGGTCATGGCAATCTTTGGAGTGAAGGGTGAAAAAAAGGCGCGGCCTACAATGACCAGCACCGTATTGATTACCCATTGTAATGACCGATCTTGAATACTTGGACCGAGCCGAGGCTTTGCTTAAAGCTGTGGAACTGTCGTGCGACCGACTCAACGACGAGACCGATGCCGACATCGACGCTCAGCGCGTGGGCGGCATGATCACCTTGGTCTTCGCCAACCGCAGCCAAATCGTCATCAATTTGCAAAAGCCTTTGCAAGAAGTCTGGTTGGCGGCCAAGGCCGGTGGCTTTCACTACCGCTTTGACGGCGAGACTTGGCAGGACACCAAAGGCCAGGGCGAGTTCTTGGCCCACCTGAGTCGCTACGCCAGCGAACAGTCGGGGTTGGCGCTGCGCTTTTAGTTGCTGAACAGGTTCAAGATGCCTTGACGTTCTTGTTCGGTCGGCGTCTGAACTGGGTTGCCACTGCCGTCCAACAAAGGCGCGCCTGCTTCATTGGGCGTGTTCATGCCCAAGCTGCGGATGCTGGTGCTGGGGCCAAACTCTTCGAAGTACCACTCGCCCCCAATTTGAATCACGCCTGGAGGGACGGGGTATTCCAAGACCGGTTCTTGGCTCAAGGCGACTTTCATGAAATCCAGCCAGATGGGCAGGCTCAAGCCGCCACCGGTTTCTCGGGCGCCCAAGTTACGGGGTGTGCCGTAACCCACCCAAGTGGCGGCCACCAAATGGGGTTGAAAACCCACGAACCAAGCGTCAACCGAGTCGTTGGTTGTGCCTGTTTTCCCGAAAAGATCGGTGCGTTGCAAGGTGCTTTGCGCCCGGGCTGCGGTGCCACTGCGGGTGATTTCTTGCAACAAGCTGTTCATCACAAAGGCGTTACGTTCGTCAATGGCTCGCGGCTGTTCGGACAAATTCAATTCAGGTGCTCGGAACAACACGCGGCCGCGGTAATCGGTGACTTGGCTGATCAGTTGCGGCTGCACCAAATACCCGCCGTTGGCGAAGACCGAATAGCCGGTGGCCATTTGCATGGGGGTGACCGAGCCGGCGCCCAAGGCCAGTGTGAGGTAGGGCGGGTGGCGCTCGGCGTCAAAGCCAAACCTGGTGACCCAGTCTTGGGCGCTTTGTGTGCCCACCACTTCCAAGACCCGAATCGAGACCATGTTTTTGGACACCGCCAGCGCCCGGCGAAGCGACATGGGGCCCGCAAACTCGCCGTCGTAGTTCTTCGGCTCCCAAGGCTGACCGCCCGTTTGAGCAGCGGAGTAGAACAAGGGCGCATCGTTGACGATGGTGGTGGGTGTTACGCCTTTTTCCAAGGCGGCCGAATACACAAAGGGTTTGAAACTGGAGCCGGGTTGACGCCAAGCTTGTGTCACGTGGTTGAACTGTGTTTTTTGGAAATCAAAGCCACCCACCAAAGCACGGATGAAGCCGGTGCGGGGGTCGAGTGCCACAAAAGCCGCTTCGACCTCGGGTTGTTGGGTGATGAACCAAGCCTTTTTGGCGTTTTGCATCACGCGGATCACCGCGCCTGGGCGAATTTTGATTTTGGGACTGGCTTTGGCTGACAGCGCTGGTTGCACCGACAGCAAACCGTCTTTGATGATGTCAAAGGGTACGCCGTCTTGGCGTACAGCGACCACTTTCGTCGGGCTGGCGCTGAGCACCACCGCGGTGTAGAGGTCGCCGTTGTCTGGGACCGCGGCGATGGCATCGTCGATGGCATCGTCCAGCGCGGCCTTATCAGACGGTAAGTCAATGAACCGTTCAGGACCCCGGTAAATTTGCCTTTGCTCGTAATTGAATAATCCGGTGCGAACCGCGCGGTAAGCCGCTTGTTGTTGAGCGGAGCGCACTGTGGTCGTGACGTTGAAGCCACGGGTGTAGGCCTCTTCGCCGTACTGGTCGACGATGGCTTGGCGCACCATGTCGGCGACAAAGTCAGCCTGAATGCGTTCGTTGCTGTTGTTCACTCGCAGCTTCAAGGGTTCGGCTTTGGCCGCACGGGCTTGTTCTCCGCTGATAAAGCCATTGGCCTGCATGCGATCGACGATGTGGAGTTGGCGCGAGCGGGCCCGCTTGGGGTTGTTGATCGGGTTGAAGGCAGAGGGCGCTTTGGGCAAGCCCGCGAGCATGGCAGCTTCTGCAATGGTCAGGTCTTTGAGCGGTTTGCCAAAGTAGGTTTGTGCGGCCGTGGAAAAACCATACGAGCGTTGACCCAGAAAAATCTGGTTCATGTAAATCTCAAGGATTTGCGCTTTGGTCAGGCGGTGTTCCAGTTTGAAGGTGAGCAAGACCTCGTAGATCTTGCGCATGTAGCTTTTTTCGGCCGACAAATACACGTTGCGCGCCACCTGCATCGTGATGGTGGACGCGCCTTGGCTGCGGGCCTGTCCCAAGTTCGCCAAGCCTGCGCGTACCATGCCGCGATAATCCACACCGTTGTGCTCAAAAAAGCGAGCGTCTTCGATGGCCAATACCGCGTTGATCATCACCGGCGGTATCTCGCTGATGGGCACCAAATTGCGCCGCTCTTCACCAAATTCGCCCAACAAATCACCTTCGGCGCTGAAGACGCGCAAGGGCAGTTTGGGTTTGTAGTCGAGCAGGTTGTCAACGTCGGGGAGGTTGGGGTAGGCCACGGCCAAGGCTATGCCGATGACCGCAAACAAGACCCCCACAGCGCCCACCCCCAAGAGCACCAAGGACATCAGCAAGCGTCCCAAGGTTCCCAAGGGCGTAGGGCCGTGGCTGCTGCCGGAGGGCTTTGGGGAAGGGCGTTGAGGGTGGCTTGATGACATGCGGGCAATCGTGACTAATCGTTCATTATAAAAAGCCGCCTCATGCGCAGCTTGGACACACCAACGAGAAGGATTCCACTGCTTGGGTGGCGATTGTTTTTTCACGCCACAACCATCGGCAGACAAACGCCGAGACGGGGATTTAAATACAAGGCATGGGCGCTGTCCGTTCGGCGTCAAGGGGCACAACATGCAAGCGTGGTCGTCGTCGGTGGTGGGGCGTTGGCGTCGCTGGACTCAGCGGCATTGGTCCTTGGCCGTGGACGATACCGGGCCGGTTGTGCGCTGGGTGTGCTTGCGGCAAGCACCTGGTGAACCCAGCCAATGCTTGGGCGCTGGCCAATGGTCCAGCGACACCTCGACGGACATTGGGCGTGATGCTTTTCAAGGGGCGCCGCTCGCCTTAGCCTTGCCCACCGGTGTGGTTTTGCAACGGCACGTGACCATGCCGCCTGCTTGTGATGAAGACGATCAACCCACGTGGGCCCAATCGGTCATGGCTCAGGCCATGGGGCTTCCCCTGGCGGAAGTGGCCGTGGACTGGGGACTTGAGACCGATGCGGTGGTGGGCACGTCGTGGTGGGTGGCCGGTGTGCGGGCGTCGGTGGTGCGGGGTCGTGAGCAGTGGGCGCTAGCGCACGGGAGCACCTTGCGCCTGTTGGATACCCAGTCCTTGGCCTTGGAGCGTGTGTTGTGCGCCAGTGTGCGAGGGCAGACCGACCCGGTGTGGTTGTGGTGGGCTGGGCGCGACGAAGGGGTGTTGTGCACGGGGTGGTGGCATTTGGGGCATTGGCACGACCGACAAGACGTGCCCATGGATGTTCAGCACTTGGATCAGATGCCTTCGGCGCTGGTGGGTTTGGTTCGGGCCGCGCAAACCCAAAAGCCCGCTTTGTCGCGCATGCAATGGTGGTGGGCGGGTGAAGCCTTGGCGCCGTGGGCCGCGTGTTGGGCCGCCGATCCACCTCATTCTTGTCGCGCTTGGACATGTCAAGCGGCGCCCTTGCCGTTCGCGACTCGGATCGAAGCCGAGGTTCAAGCGCCCGCACAACCCTGGGCGCTGGCCCTGGGCTTGGCCATGCACCCAGGGTGGCGATGATGGACATCAATCTGACCAATCACCGCCAAGCGCGCCTCAAGCGTCAATGGGCCATAACCCGGTGGCGTTGTGCCAGCGCTGGCGTCTTGGGTGTGCTGTTGACTTGGTTGCCTTTGTCTTGGGAACGAGCACAACGGCAAGCGTGGGCGTCGGCTTGGCAGGCCGCACAGAACGAGGCCCAAGCCCTCCAATCGCGAGAAGCGCAATGGGCCAGCCAAACCCAAGCGTGGTCTGGCTGGGAAGCCCAACGCCAAGCTTGGCTGCGGGTGGGGCACGACAGCCAAACCGCGCTGCGCTTGTGGCATTGGTTGGGCACCGCATCGGCCCATGGTGTTCGTTGGACCCAGTGGCAACAAGAGGGCCCGCGTTGGACGGTCTCGGGTGAGGCCCATGACCTCAATGAGGTTCGCGAGTGGTTGGTCAGCGGCGACCACCGTCCCACACCGGTGGATCGAGAGGTGGCGGTGTCGCAGTCCCAGCAATGGGCCGATGGCCGCATTGGGTTTGTCTTGACTTGGGAGGAGCTTCCATGACATGGGGGTTTTGGGGTGCACCGTCGTATTGGCGAGGACGTATTCGGTGTGTGTGGCTTGAGGACGCCGCGGCGGTCCGTTGGGGCTTGCCCGCTGGAGTGGCTGCTCTGGGTTTTGGTCTGGGTCTGGCGGCCTTGGGGTTGGGCGACTCCTTGAAGGCCAAACAAGGCCAATTGTTGGCATTGCAAGCCCGTAACGTGGCGCAACAAGCCCAGTGGGCTCGAGAGGCCCCGGTACGCGAACAGGCGCTCGCGGTGCGGGCGGCGGTCTCGGCTTGGCAATCGGCCTTGCGATGGTCGCAGCCCTCGCCTTGGCTGCAATGGCCAGCGCACGCAAAAGGTTTGGGCGTGACGCTGCAGCGCATCCAACCGGTTTCGGTGCACACCACGGCGCACCATGTGCAGCACAGGGTGGCGCTGGAAGGACAAGGCAGCTTGCCCGATATCGACGCGTTTTGGCGCGAACTCGGCCGTCAGGGTTGGTGGGTCACACCCTTGAACATGCGCATGGAGGGCTCGCGAGAGGGCCCAGTGACATGGCAGGCGCAGTGGGCGGTGCACCAAGCTTTGCCAGAGGACGCGCCCTTGGCGACGACCACAGGGCCACTGATTTTTGAGAAGCAGCCGTGGGTCAAAGGCTGGTTGAGCGATGGTGGCCCGTCCATCGTGGCGGCCCATGCGGCCGTCTCTGTGGCACCTGCTGTGAGGTTGGAGGGGGATTGGTCCTTGGCAAGGCAAGAGTCTGCAGAACCCAGTGATGCGGTGGCACTCTCGCCTTGGCCTAAAACCGATTGGACACACATGCGCTTGGTGGGTCGTTGGAAGCGCGGGCAACAGGTGGTCGCTTTGGTGGCGGTCGACGGTATGGTGCACGCAGTGGTGCCGGGGATGCGTCTGGGTCCCCAGCAGCACGAGGTGGTGCAGGTGACCTTGGACGGTGTGTGGGTGGCGACGGCGGCCTCGGATGGACGTCCTCGGCGCGTTTTGCATTGGCCCGATGACCAAAGCGAGGGTAAATCATGATCAGCTTGCGGCAATGGGTGTTGAGCGCCTGCTGTTGTTGTGCTGTGTGCGCTACATGGGCGGGTGAGGCCTCGCACAAAGAGGCGGTGAGTTTGCTGGTGCAAGATGCCGATGTTCGGGGCGTGTTGCAAGGTTTGGCCGAGGTGCACCCGTTCAATGTCCTCATGTCCGATGCCGTCAAAGGTCGCGTGAGTTTGCGTCTGGACGCTGTGCCTTGGCGGCAAGCGGTGGAATGGGTTGCCCAAAGCCAAGGCTTGGCCTGGCGGTGGCAGGGCGACACAGTCTGGATCGGGACGCCCGAAGAGATGGTGTCGCGCGACACCTTGAGATTGCAAGCGGCGCTGGCGTTGGAAGCGGTCGAGCCTCTGCGCACACAAGGGTTTCGTTTGCAGTACGCCAAAGCCACCGACATCGTGACCCAATTGCTGCCGCCCGGCGACAAAACCGGGTCCGCACCGCGCATGTTGTCGGCCCGTGGCAGCGCCATGGCCGAGCCGCGCAGCAACCACGTCTTCGTGACCGACACCGATGCCCGGTTGCAACGCGTGGCCGCCTTGATTGCCCAAGTCGACATCCCCGTGCGCCAGGTGATGATTGAGGCGCGCATCGTCGAAGCGGAGGACAGTTTTGGCAAGGCCTTGGGCGTGCGTTTGGGCGGGGGTGTGCCCGATTTCCGGGTGGGTGCTCGCACGCAGGCACGCATAGGCCCGAACTACGGTTCTCTGGCCCCTGTGGAGGGAGAGTTCCCCAGCGCGCCGTTCGTGAATTTGCCGGCCAACCCCAGTTCGGCGGCTGCCGCGACCGTGGCCTTGTCTTTGTTCAGTCCGGCGGCGAGCCGATTTTTGAACTTGGAGGTGTCGGCCTTGGAGGCCGATGGCAAAGGGCGCATCGTCTCCAGCCCACGTGTGGTCACTGCCGATCAGGTCAAGGCCTTGATTGAGCAGGGCACCGAGTTTCCTTACCAAACAGCCACCGCCAGTGGGGCCACGGCCATTGCTTTTCGCAAAGCCAACTTGAAGCTGGAGGTGACCCCACGCATCACGCCCGAGGGCCACGTGGTGCTGGACCTGTCCATCAACAAAGACAGCCGGGGCGAAACCACCACCAGCGGCATCGCGATCAACACCAAACACGTGCAAACCCAGGTGCTGATTGAGAACGGCGGTACGGTGGTGATCGGCGGCATTTTTGAGCATGTGGAGCGTCAAGAGTTGCACCAGGTGCCGGGCTTGGGTCGGCTGCCGGTGTTGGGGGCCTTGTTTCGTTCGCGACAAACTGTTTCCAGTAAGTCCGAATTGCTGGTTTTCATCACCCCCCGGGTGCTGCACACACACAGGGCCGAAGTGGGCGGTTGATTGGTGCTATTCTTCAAGCTCTCTCCATTCTTCTGGGCCGTTTGTGACCTATTTGTGCAGCCTGGTGGGCCTACCAGGATCGGGCAAGTCGACCGTCGGTCGACAACTTGCCCGACGTTTGGGCCTGCCCTTTCACGACTCCGACCACGTCATCGAAACCCGTTTGGGTTGTTCGATTCGCGAGTTCTTTGAGCGCGAGGGCGAAGACCGCTTTCGCGACTTGGAGTCCGAGGTGCTCGACGGCTTGACCGCTCAGGGCCCGGCGGTGGTTTCCACCGGCGGTGGTGCTGTGCTCCGGCCCATCAACCGAGAGCGTTTGCACCAGCGCACCCAAGTGGTGTATTTGCGATCCTCGCCCGATGAGGTGTTTCGTCGCTTGCGCCACGACCGCAACCGGCCCTTGCTGCAGGTCGACGACCCCCTGCAGCGACTCAAAGATTTGTTCGCGGTGCGCGATCCGCTGTACCGAGAAACCGCCCACTTCACCATTGAAACCGGACGCCCTTCGGTGGCCAGTTTGGTCAACATGGTGGTGATGCAACTCGAACTCTCGGGCGTCTCGCCCACGGCCGCTTGAAAACCATGACAACCTCCAACCACAACCGAGTTGAAGTGGCCATTGATTTGGGTGAGCGCAGCTACCCCATTTGGATCGGCCAGCAGCTCATCAGCAACCCCAATACATGGACCGGTTTGCCAAAAGCCGCCGCGGCTTTGATCGTCACCAACTCCACGGTCGCTCCTTTGTATGCTCAGCGCTTGCAAAGCGCGCTGACCGCTGTCTATCCGAAGGTCCACACCGTGGTTTTGCCCGACGGTGAAGATCACAAAGACTGGGCCACCCTCAACCTGATTTTTGACGAGCTGTTGGGTCAAGGTGCTGACCGCAAGACCGTGCTGTTTGCTTTGGGTGGTGGCGTGGTGGGCGATATGACCGGCTTTGCCGCCGCTTGCTACATGCGCGGCGTGCCCTTTGTGCAAGTGCCCACCACCTTGCTGTCGCAGGTCGATTCGTCGGTGGGCGGCAAGACCGCCATCAACCACCCCATCGGCAAAAACATGATCGGCGCGTTCTACCAACCGCAACGCGTCGTGTGCGACCTCGACACCTTGCAAACCTTGCCCGAGCGCGAGATGAGCGCGGGCTTGGCCGAAATCATCAAGTACGGACCCATCGCCGACATGGCGTTTTTGGATTGGATTGACGCCAATCTCGACGCGCTCTTGGCGCGCGACCCCAAAGCCTTGGCGCACGCCGTGAAGCGCAGTTGCGAAATCAAAGCGTGGGTCGTGGCGCAAGACGAGCGCGAGGGGGGTATCCGGGCCATCCTGAATTTTGGCCACACCTTCGGCCACGCCATCGAGGCCGGCTTGGGCTTTGGTGTTTGGTTGCACGGCGAGGCCGTGGGCTGCGGTATGGTCATGGCTTCTCGGCTATCACAACGTTTGGGTTTGGTGGACGAGGCTTTTGTGTCGCGCTTGACGGCGCTCGTTGATCGCGCGGGCCTGCCCACCGCGGGCCCCAAGCTCGGCGCAGACGAATACCTGCAACACATGCGCGTGGATAAAAAAGCCGAAGCCGGCGAGATCAAGTTCGTGCTCATCGACCAGCCCGGTAAGGCCACCGTGCGCGGCGCGCCCGATGCTTTGGTGGCACAAGTCATTGACGACTGTTGCGCCCAATGACGCCACTCGCGTCCTACGCCTGTCTGCCTGAACAGTCCCGTGGCCGCCGCCACGCAGAACCCCCATTGCCCGCCCACGCCACCAGCGTGCGCAACCCGCACCAGCGCGACCGCGACCGCATCGTGCACTCCACCGCGTTTCGCCGCTTGGTTTACAAGACGCAAGTTTTTTTGAACCACGAAGGTGATTTGTTTCGCACGCGCATGACGCACTCCTTGGAAGTGGCCCAACTCGGCCGCTCCATCGCTCGGGCTCTGGGTTTGAACGAAGACTTGGTGGAAGCCATCGCCTTGGCCCACGACCTCGGGCACACGCCGTTTGGTCACGCCGGTCAAGACGCACTCAACGAGTGCATGGCCGAGCATGGGGGCTTTGAGCACAATCTACAAAGCCTGCGCGTGGTGGACGAGTTGGAGGAGCGTTACCCCAGCTTCAACGGTTTGAACCTCAGTTTTGAGACCCGAGAGGGCATCCTCAAGCACTGTTCTCGCCGCAACGCCGAGCTGCTGGAGCAGCAGGATCCCGGTGGTGTGGCTTCGCGTTTTTTGCAGGGCACGCACCCGAGCTTGGAGGCCCAGTTGTGCAATTTGGCCGATGCCATCGCCTACAACGCCCACGACATCGACGACGGCGTGCGCTCGGGCTTGCTCACATTGGAACAACTCCAAGAGGTCTCATTGTTTGCCCGCTTTCATGCCCAAACCGTGGCCGAATTCCCTGGCTTGGCCAGCCGGCGCCAGCTGTTTGAAACCATTCGCCGCATGCTCAGTGAACAGGTCTACGACGTGATCTCGGCCACGCGTGCGGCCTTGCAGCGCGTGGCACCCCGTCATGTCGATGAGGTTCGCCGCTCCGAGCCGTTGGTTCGGTTCAGCCCGTCCATGCACGCCGAGTCTCAAGCCCTCAAATCGTTTCTGTTCCGCAATCTCTACCGTCACCCGCAGGTCATGCAGAACACCGATGGCGCCCGCACCATGGTTCAAGATTTGTTTGCTGCGTACGTAGAACAACCCGAAGAAATGCCCACGGCTTACGCCCAACGACCCAACCGCCAACGCGCTGTGGCGGATTACTTGGCCGGCATGACCGATCGCTTTGCCAGCCGCGAACATGCCCGGCTTAAATTGGGGTCAGATACCCATTAAACTGTTGGGATGGCCCGACTCCCTCGACTCACCCTCACCGGCTACCCGCACCACGTGATCCTGCGCGGCAACAACCGCCAAGATATTTTCATGAGCGTGACCGACCGCGAGTTCATGCTTTCGGTGTTGTCTGAGGAGGCCAAGCAGCATGGCGTGGAGGTACACGCTTATGTGTTGATGAGCAACCACATTCACTTGCTCCTGACGCCCCAACGCGATCAGGCTTTGCCACGAATGATGCAGGCTTTGGGACGGCGCTACGTCCGGCACTTCAACCTGCGCCATGGGCGAACAGGTACCTTGTGGGAAGGTCGTTACCGGTCCAGTTTGATCCAAACCGAGCGCCACCTGCTGGCGTGCATGGCCTACATGGACCTCAATCCGGTGCGCGCCGGTCTGGTGGCCGATCCGTCTGAACACCCTTGGTCCAGCCATGGGCACTACGCGGGCACGCGCGTGGACAAAAACCTCACGCCACACGCGCTGTATTGGCAATTGGGCAACACACCATTTGACCGCGAGGCCGCGTACACCGACTTGGTGCGTGCCGGGCTGTCGGCGAACCAAGTGGGTGCACTGACCCAGGCCACCTTGAGTGGCTGGGCCTTGGGTGACGAAGGGTTCAAGCGCGGATTGCAATCGCAGACCGCACGGCGTGTGAGCCCAGGTCGGGCGGGGCGCCCGTCGAAAAATATCCCGACTTGAGGCGGCGTCGCCATCGGCCAGCGACGAATCAAACCAGTTGTCTAGACCTGTCCCTAATTTAATGAAGATCCAATCGGGTTGTCTGAAAATCAGAATCTGACCCCAATTATTCTGCTTGGTACGTTTGTTGCGGTGCGGTATCCTTGACGTCCCGCTGAATTTTTGAGGAATGCGCCATGACCTCGGCTGCCGACAAAGCACAACTGCAATCTCAGGGTTTGTACGACCCATCCAACGAACACGACGCCTGTGGCGTGGGCTTTGTGGCCCACATCAAGGGTCAAAAGAGCCACGCCATCGTGGGTCAGGCGCTGAAAATTTTGGAAAACTTGGACCACCGGGGTGCCGTCGGTGCAGATGCCTTGATGGGCGATGGTGCCGGCATCTTGATCCAGTTGCCCGACGCCCTGTACCGCGAAGACATGGTCCAGCAGGGTGTGACCTTGCCAGCGCCCGGTGAATACGGCGTGGGTATGGTCTTTTTGCCCAAAGAACACGCCTCGCGCTTGGCCTGTGAGCAAGAGCTCGAGCGCGCCGTGTTGGCCGAAGGTCAAGTGCTGCTGGGTTGGCGCGACGTGCCAGTCAACCGCGACATGCCCATGTCGCCCACGGTGCGCGCCAAAGAACCCATCATGCGCCAGATCTTCATTGGTCGCGGCAACGACGTGATCGTGCAAGACGCGCTCGAGCGCAAGCTCTACGTCATTCGCAAGACCGCCAGCGCGGCCATTCAAAACCTGCAGCTCAAGCACAGCAAAGAGTATTACGTGCCGAGCATGAGCAGCCGCACGATCATTTACAAAGGCCTGTTGCTGGCCGACCAGGTGGGCACCTACTTCCGTGATTTGGAAGACCCCCGCTGCGTCTCGGCTTTGGGTTTGGTTCACCAGCGCTTTTCCACCAACACCTTCCCCGAGTGGCCGCTGGCCCACCCCTACCGCTACGTGGCCCACAACGGTGAGATCAACACCGTCAAAGGCAACTACAACTGGATGAAGGCCCGCGAAGGCGTCATGTCTTCTCCCGTCTTGGGCGACGACCTGAAAAAGCTCTACCCCATCAGCTTTGCCGACCAGTCCGACACCGCGACCTTCGACAACTGTTTGGAACTCTTGACGATGGCGGGTTACCCCATCAGCCAAGCCGTGATGATGATGATTCCCGAGCCATGGGAAAACCACAGCACCATGGACGAGCGCCGCAAGGCCTTTTACGAATACCACGCTGCGATGCTCGAGCCATGGGACGGCCCTGCTTCGATCGTGTTCACCGACGGCCGCCAGATCGGCGCCACCTTGGACCGCAACGGCCTGCGCCCCTCGCGTTACTGCATCACTGACGACGACATGGTCATCATGGGTTCCGAGTCGGGCGTCTTGCCCGTGCCCGAGAGCAAGATCGTGCGTAAATGGCGCCTGCAGCCCGGCAAGATGTTCTTGATTGACCTCGAGCAAGGTCGCATGATCAACGACGAAGAGCTCAAAGCGGGCCTCACCAACACCAAGCCCTACAAGCAGTGGATTGAGAACGTTCGCATCAAGCTCGACGGCTTGCCGGCCGACACGGCCTCGCCCGAAGCGCAAAACCCCGTGCCCTTGCTCGAGCGCCAACAGGCGTTTGGCTATAGCCAAGAAGACATCAAGTTCTTGATGGCCCCCATGGCCATCAACGGCGAAGAGGGCATCGGCTCCATGGGCAACGACAGCCCCTTGGCCGTGCTCTCCAGCAAGAACAAGCCGCTGTACAACTACTTCAAGCAGTTGTTCGCTCAGGTGACCAACCCACCGATCGACCCTATCCGCGAAGCGATCGTGATGTCGCTGGTGTCTTTTGTGGGTCCCAAGCCCAACCTGCTCGACATCAACCAAGTCAACCCGCCCATGCGTTTGGAGGTCAGCCAGCCCGTGCTGGACTTCGCCGGCATGGCCAAGCTGCGCAACATCGAAGCGCACACCCACGGCAAGTTCAAGAGCGCCACCTTGGACATCACCTACCCCTTGGATTGGGGCCATGACGGTGTGGAAGCCAAGTTGGCCTCCCTGTGCGCCGAAGCCGTGGACGCCATCAAAGGCGGCCACAACATTCTCATCATCAGCGACCGAGGCATGAGCACCAGCAAGGTGGCCATTCCTGCGGCCTTGGCCTTGTCTGCCATTCACCAACATTTGGTGCGTGCGGGCTTGCGCACGACGGCGGGCTTGGTGGTGGAGACGGGCAGCGCGCGCGAAGTGCACCACTTTGCCGTGTTGGCGGGTTACGGCGCGGAAGCCGTTCACCCCTACCTCGCGCTCGAAACATTGGCCGATCTGAGCAAAGACCTGCCGGCCGATTTATCGACCGAAAAAGCCACCTACAACTACATCAAAGCGATCGGCAAAGGCTTGTCCAAGATCATGTCCAAGATGGGCGTGTCGACCTACATGTCCTATTGCGGCGCACAGTTGTTCGAAGCCATCGGCATCAACAGCGAAACCGTGCAGAAGTATTTCACCGGCACTCCCAGCCGCGTCGAAGGCATCGGCATTTTTGAAATCGCCGAAGAAGGCATTCGCATGCACCGCGCCGCTTTTGGCGACGACCCGGTGCTGGCCAACCGTTTGGATGCGGGTGGCGAATACGCTTGGCGCGCCCGTGGCGAAGAGCACATGTGGACGCCCGACGCGATTGCCAAGTTGCAGCACAGCACGCGCTCGAACAACTTCAGTACCTACAAAGAGTACGCCCAGCTCATCAACGACCAAAACAAGCGTCACCTGACCTTACGCGGTTTGTTCGATTTCAAGATCGACCCCTCCAAAGCCATCTTGGTGGACGAGGTCGAGCCCGCCAGTGAAATCGTCAAGCGTTTTGCGACCGGCGCAATGTCGCTTGGCTCGATCTCCACCGAAGCCCACGCCACCTTGGCTGTGGCCATGAACCGCATCGGCGGCAAGTCGAACACGGGTGAGGGCGGTGAAGACCCCGCGCGTTACCGCAACGAGCTCAAAGGCATCCCGATCAAACAGGGCGAGTCTTTGAAGAGCGTCATCGGCGACGATGTGGTTGAAGTGGACATGCCGCTGCAAGCGGGGGACAGCCTGCGCTCGCGCATCAAACAAGTGGCCTCGGGCCGCTTCGGTGTGACGGCCGAATACCTGTCCAGTGCCGATCAAATTCAGATCAAGATGGCCCAAGGCGCCAAGCCTGGCGAGGGTGGTCAGCTGCCAGGCTCTAAAGTGTCGGAGTACATCGGCAAGCTGCGCTACAGCGTACCAGGCGTGGGTTTGATATCGCCCCCACCCCACCACGACATTTACTCCATCGAAGACTTGGCGCAGTTGATCCACGACCTGAAGAACGTGGCTCCGCACGCCGACATCAGCGTGAAGCTGGTGGCCGAAATTGGCGTGGGCACGATCGCTGCCGGTGTGGCCAAGTGCAAGGCCGATCACGTGGTGATCGCCGGGCACGACGGTGGCACGGGCGCATCACCATGGTCGTCCATCAAACACGCCGGTTCACCATGGGAGATCGGCTTGGCCGAGACCCAGCAGACCTTGGTGCTCAATGGTTTGCGTGGACGTATCCGCGTGCAAGCCGACGGTCAAATGAAAACCGGCCGCGACGTGGCGGTGGGCGCTTTGCTGGGTGCCGATGAGTTTGGTTTTGCCACCGCTCCTCTGGTGGTCGAGGGCTGCATCATGATGCGCAAGTGCCACCTGAACACATGCCCCGTGGGCGTGGCCACCCAAGACCCCGAGCTGCGCAAGAAATTCACCGGCAAGCCCGAGCACGTCGTCAATTACTTCTTCTTCATCGCCGAAGAGGTGCGTCAGATCATGGCGCAGTTGGGCATTCGGAAGTTCGACGACATGATCGGCCGCGCCGACTTGCTGGACATGCGCGAGGGCATCGAGCACTGGAAAGCCTCGGGTTTGGACTTCAGCCGTTTGTTGGCGGTGCCGCAAGTCGGTGCCGAAGTGCCCCGTTTCCATGTGGCTCAGCAAGACCATGGTTTGGACAAAGCACTGGATCAAAAACTCATCGAAAAATCGAAGCCCGCCATCGAGCGCGGCGAGCGTGTGCAGTTCATGGAAGTCGCCCGCAACGTCAACCGCTCGGTCGGTGCGATGTTGTCTGGTGCAGTGACCAAGGTGCACCCAGAAGGTTTGCCCGATGACAGCATCCGCATCCAACTCGAAGGCACGGGCGGTCAATCGTTCGGCGCGTTCTTGTGCAAGGGCATCACGCTCTACCTGATTGGTGACGCCAACGACTACACCGGCAAAGGCCTTTCCGGTGGCCGAGTGGTGGTGCGCCCCAGCATCGATTTCCGTGGCGAAGCGGTCAACAACATCATCGTGGGCAACACCGTGATGATCGGCGCCACCCGCGGTGAAGCTTTTTTCTCGGGCGTGGCCGGCGAGCGTTTCGCGGTGCGTTTGTCGGGTGCGACCGCGGTCGTTGAAGGCACGGGCGACCACGGTTGCGAATACATGACGGGTGGCACGGTCGCGGTTTTGGGTAAAACCGGCCGCAACTTCGCGGCCGGCATGAGCGGCGGTGTGGCCTACGTGTACGACGAAGATGGCTTGTTCCATGAAAAGTGCAACACCGCCATGGTCTCGATGGAGAAAGTCTTGACGGCGGCCGAACAAGAAGCCGCTTTGCCCCGCGCCATTTGGCACCGCGACCAAACCGACGAGGCACAACTCAAGAAGCTTTTGGAAGACCACCACCGTTGGACGGGCTCCAAACGCGCCCGCGAACTCTTGGACAACTGGAGCACCGCACGCGGCAAATTCGTCAAGGTCTTCCCCAACGAGTACAAGCGCGCCTTGGGCGAAATCAACGCCGCCAAAGCGGCCAAGGCCACCGTGGCGTCCGCCAAGCAAGCCGTTGCGGCGAAGTAACCCACAGAAAGATCGAGATCATGGGAAAAATCACTGGCTTCATGGAAATCGAGCGCATCGAAGAGGGCTACAAGCCCGTCAAAGAGCGCTTGAAGAACTACAACGAATTTGTGATCGGCTTGGACGACACACAGGCCAAAACACAAGCGGCCCGTTGCATGGACTGCGGGACGCCGTTTTGTAACAGCGGTTGTCCGGTCAACAACATCATCCCGGACTTCAACGACTTGGTTTACCAAGGTGATTGGAAGAACGCGATTGACGTGCTGCACAGCACCAACAACTTCCCCGAGTTCACCGGCCGCATCTGCCCCGCACCCTGCGAGGCGGCCTGTGTGGTGAACGTCAATGGCGACGCCGTGGGTATCAAGTCCATCGAGCACGCCATCATCGACAAAGCCTGGTCCGAAGGTTGGGTACAGCCCCAGCCGGCCAAGCACAAGACGGGCAAGAAGGTCGCGGTGGTCGGCTCTGGCCCTGCCGGTATGGCGGCTGCGCAGCAGTTGGCTCGCGTCGGTCACGACGTGACCTTGTTCGAAAAGAACGATCGCATCGGTGGTTTGTTACGCTACGGCATTCCCGACTTCAAGATGGAGAAATCGCACATCGACCGCCGTGCCCAACAGCTTGAAGCCGAAGGCGTGACCATACGCACCAGCGTCATGGTGGGCGAGTTGCCCAAAGGCTCCAAAGTCACCAATTGGGCCGTTGAGACCATCAGCCCGGCCCAACTGCAAAAAGACTTTGATGCGGTGTTGTTGACCGGTGGCTCTGAGCAGTCGCGCGATTTGCCCGCTCCTGGCCGCGACTTGGCGGGCATTCACTTCGCCATGGAGTTCTTGCCCCAACAAAACAAGGTCAACGCCGGCGACAAGCTCAAAGAGCAGTTGCGTGCAGACGGCAAACACGTGGTGGTCATCGGCGGTGGCGACACCGGCTCTGACTGTGTGGGCACCAGCACCCGCCACGGCGCTGCCGCGGTGGTCCAGTTCGAGGTGATGCCCATGCCGCCCGAACAAGAAAACAAGCCTTTGGTGTGGCCTTACTGGCCGCTGAAGCTGCGCACCAGCTCCAGCCACGACGAGAGTGCCGAAAAAGGTTTGCTCAAACGCGAATTCGCCATCTCCACCAAAGAGTTTGTGGGAGAAAAAGGCCAAGTCACCGGCGTCAAGACCGTTCGCGTTGAATGGAAAGACGGCAAGATGGTTGAAGTGGCGGGCTCTGAAGAAATCGTCAAAGCCGACCTCGTTTTGTTGGCGATGGGTTTCGTGAACCCTGTTGCCACCATTTTGGATGGCTTCGGCGTTGAAAAAGACGCTCGCGGCAACGCCAAGGCAACGACCGAATTCATCGGCGGCTATGCCACCAATGTGCCCAAGGTCTTCGCCGCTGGCGACATCCGTCGGGGTCAGTCGTTGGTCGTTTGGGCGATTCGTGAAGGCCGTCAAGCAGCCCGTTCAGTGGATGAATTTTTGATGGGTGTTTCAGACTTGCCGCGTTGAATCGCCCCTGTCATCCTTTATGATTCAAACAAGGCAGATGCTCAGGTGTCGGCACTTGTTTTATGAACGAAACCACACATTCACTGGCAGAACTGCGCGACGTCACCTTCGGTTACGACGAGAGAACCATCGTTGACGGCGTTTCGCTGAGCATCATCCAAGGGAGTGTCACGGCCATCATGGGCGCTTCCGGCGGTGGCAAAACCACGCTCATGCGTTTGATGGCGGGTCAAGTGAAAGCCCATAGCGGTCAAGTGTTGTTTGACGGCCAAGACGTCGGGCAATTGGACCCCCGCGGTTTGTACGCGGTGCGCCGAAAAATGGGCATGCTCTACCAATTCGGCGCCTTGTTCACCGACATTTCGGTGTTCGACAACGTGGCCTTTGCCCTGCGCGAACACACCGATTTGCCCGAAGCCTTGATTCGCGACATTGTCTTGATGAAGTTGCACGCCGTGGGCTTGCGCGGTGCCCGTGACCTCATGCCCAGCCAGCTCTCAGGCGGTATGGCCCGGCGCGTGGCCTTGGCCCGGGCCATTGCCTTGGACCCGCAGCTCATCATGTACGACGAGCCCTTTGCCGGCTTGGACCCCATTTCTTTGGGCACGGCCGCGCGCCTGATCCGCGACCTCAACGACACCTTGGGTTTGACCAGCGTCATCGTGTCTCACGATGTGGACGAGACCTTTCAGATCGCCGACCAAATCATCATCTTGGCCAACGGGCACATCGCCGCACAAGGCACTCCCCAAGAGGTGCGCGCCAGCACCGACCCCTTGGTCCAGCAGTTTGTCACGGCCTCACCTGAGGGGCCCGTGCGCTTCCACTATCCCGGCCCCAGCGTCGCAGAAGATTTTGCGGGGGTGACTCGATGAACGTTTTGTCGCAATTGGGTTGGGGTACCCGGCGCTGGTTGGCCAATATTGGGCATGCGGCGGCGTTGTTGTTTCGCTTGCTGTCTTTGGTGGGTGAGAACGTACGCCGCTTTTCTTTGGTGCGCGACCAGATCCATTTTTTGGGCAACTACTCCTTGGCCATCATCGCGGTCTCGGGTTTGTTCGTGGGTTTCGTTCTGAGTTTGCAGGGCTACTACACCCTGCAGCGTTACGGATCTGCCGAAGCCTTGGGCCTGTTGGTCACCTTGAGTTTGGTGCGCGAACTTGGCCCCGTGGTCACGGCGCTTTTGTTCGCCGGGCGTGCTGGCACCAGCCTCACCGCTGAAATTGGTTTGATGAAGGCCGGTGAGCAACTCAGCGCCATGGACATGATGGCCGTGGACCCCGTCAAACGCATCTTGGCGCCCCGTTTTTGGGGCGGTGTGGTGGCCATGCCTATTTTGGCCGCCGTCTTCAGTGCCGTGGGTGTGATCGGTGGCTGGGTGGTGGGCGTGCTCATGATCGGTGTCGACGCGGGCTCGTTCTGGGGCCAAATGCAAGGCGGCGTGGACGTTTGGAAAGACGTGGGTAACGGCGTGATCAAAAGTGTGGTGTTTGGTGTGACGGTGACTTTTGTCGCCGTTTACCAAGGTTACGAGGCTCAGCCAACGCCCGAGGGTGTTTCCCGGGCCACGACACGCACGGTGGTGGTGGCGTCCTTGGCAGTGCTGGCGCTCGACTTTGTGTTGACCGCCATGATGTTCAGTATTTAAACAGAGGATGGCTATGCAACGCTCTAAAAACGATGTGTGGGTGGGTTTGTTTGTTGTTTTGGGTGCCGTGGCCTTGTTGTTTTTGGCCTTGAAATCGGCCAATTTGCTGAGCCTGAGCTTTGAGAAAACCTACACCGTCACCGCGCGCTTTGACAACATCGGGGGCTTGAAGCCTCAAGCCGCGGTGCGCAGCGCCGGCGTGGTGGTGGGCCGTGTGGCGTCCATCCGTTTTGACGACGAGACCTTTCAAGCCACGGTGGAGATGGCCATGGAAGAGCGATTCAAATTCCCCAAGGACAGCTCGGTCAAAATTCTGACCGCCGGTTTGCTCGGTGAGCAATACCTGGGCTTGGAGCCGGGTGCCGAAGAAGCCACTTGGGCTGCGGGCGATGTCATCACCCAAACCCAGTCGGCCTTGGTGTTGGAAAACCTGATCAGCCAATTCTTGTTCAGCAAAGCTGGAGACAACAAATGATGGCAATCAATCGTACGGCCTGGCGGTGTGTTGGGCTGCTCATGTTTTTGACGTTAACCGGTTGTGCGACGGGACCCAATGCACACCCCCAGGATCCCTTGGAGCCTTGGAACCGAGGCGTGTACCGATTCAACGATGTGATCGACACCAACGTGCTCAAACCGGTGGCCACCACCTACACCCAGGTCACGCCCGACCCCGTGCGACGCGGGGTGGGTAACTTCTTCAACAACATCCGTGATGTTTGGTCTGCAGCCAACGCCGCGCTGCAATTGCGCCCACAAGAGACCGTGGAAAACCTGTTTCGCGTCGGTGTGAACACCTTCTTGGGGCTGGGCGGTGTGATGGACGTGGCCACAGAGATGGGCATACCGCGCACCCGTTTGGACTTTGGCCAAACCTTGGGTCGCTGGGGCGTGCCCTCCGGGCCATATTTGGTCTTGCCATTGCTGGGTCCATCCAGCGTGCGTGATGCCACCGGCACGGGCATTCAAATGCGCCTCAACAACTACACCGAATTCGACGACAGCAGCTTGCAGAGCGGTCTGACCGTGTTGGAAGTGGTGGACACCCGAGCCAGCCTGTTGCGCGCTGGCACCTTGCTGAACGAAGCGGCCATCGACAAGTACAGTTTTATGAGAGACTTTTACTTACAGCGTCGTCAAAACCAAATTGACGATTTGATTGACCAAGGCATTGGTGTGCGCGACCCCGCGCCGCCAGTTCCCAACGAATGAACAGTGAGAACCGCAATATGTTGAGCAGACGGCAATGGATGGCTTGGTTGGGCTTGGCCCCTTGGGTGGCGAATACGGCGTGGGCCAGTGAAGAGTCCCCCGATGCGCTGATCAAGCGGATCTCCAACGAGGTGATGACCGCGATCAACAACGACGCAGCGATCCAAAAAGGCAATGTGCAGCGCGTGATGGATTTGGTCAACAACCAAATCATGCCCCACGTCAATTTCCAGCGCATGACGGCTTCGGCCGTGGGCCGCTATTGGCGCGGCGCCACGCCCGATCAGCAGCAACGCTTGCAAGCCGAATTCAAAACCTTGTTGGTCCGTACCTATGCGGGTGCTTTGGGTGAACTTAAGGGTCAAACCTTCCAATTCCGCCCATCGCGTGCCAAACCCACCGACACCGAGGTGGTGGTGCGCAGCGAGGTGCGGGGTCGCGGCGAGCCGATCCAACTCGACTACCGATTGGAAAAAACCCCCCAAGGCTGGAAGGTTTACGACCTCAATGTTTTGGGCGTGTGGTTGGGCGAAACCTACCGCACCCAATTCGCGCAAGAAATCACCAAAAACGGCGTCGATGGCCTGATCACTTTCTTGGCTCAGCGCAACCAGTCCAACGCAGCGGCCAGCAAATGAGCTTTGCACTGGCGCTGCCCGAACGGGTGACCTTGGCCGAGGCCACCCAGGTTCTGTCGGCCTTAGAGTCGGGTTTGCCCGCCACCGCGGTGGTTCAGCTCGACGCCAGCGCATTGCAGACCTTCGACTCGTCGGTGGTCGCGGTTTTGCTGGCCTTGCAACGCCGACTGGCCACGCACGGCCAGCGCTTGCAGGTTTGCCAGCGCTCGGAGCGCCTTCAAGCCCTGTTGACCCAGTACGGCGTGGACGAGCTGCTTCCCGCATAAAATGGCGGTTTGCCTTGGCTGGGGTTGATGTTCGGCCCCAAACGACCACAAGGCGCAGATCCCATGTCAGCCATTGTTTTTCAACACGTCACCAAAACCTTCGCCAGTTCGCGGGGTGAGGTGCGGGCGCTCCAAGGCGTGTCCTTGGAGGTCGAGCCTGGTGAATTCTTTGGCCTGCTCGGCCCCAACGGCGCAGGCAAGACCACCCTCATCAGCGTACTCGCGGGCCTGACCAAGCCCAGCAGCGGCCATGCTTTGGTGCAAGGCTTCGACGTGCAGGCCGATTACGCCCAAGCCCGCCGTTGTTTGGGTGTGGTGCCACAAGAGCTGGTGTTCGACCCGTTTTTCAATGTGCGCGAAGCCTTGCGCATCCAGTCGGGTTATTTTGGTGTTCGCCGCAACGACGATTGGATCGATGAGTTGCTCGCCGGTCTGGGTTTGAGCGACAAGGCCGAGTCCAATATGCGCCAGCTCTCGGGCGGCATGAAGCGCCGCTTTTTGGTGGCGCAGGCCTTGGTGCACAAGCCCTCGGTCATCGTGCTCGACGAGCCCACGGCCGGCGTGGATGTCGAATTGCGCCAGACCTTGTGGCAGTTCATCTCGGGCCTGAACAAACGCTTGGGCGCCACCGTCTTGCTGACCACGCATTACCTCGAAGAGGCCGAAGCCTTGTGTGGCCGCATCGCCATGCTCAAGCAAGGCCAGATCGTTGCGCTCGACCAAACCTCGGCCCTTCTCAGCCGCGCCACCGCCAGCGTACTGCGTTTCAAGACTGATCAGGCTTTGCCCGCCGCGGTGCAAGCCGCGGCGCGGGTGACCGGTCGTGTGGTGCAATTGCCCGCGCCCGATGCGGTGGCCGTCGAGCGTTGGTTGGCCCAGGTGCGCGAAGCGGGCCTGGTGGCCAGCGACATCGAGGTGCGAAAAGCCGACTTGGAAGACGTGTTCTTGGACATCATGGGAGCCACGCGATGACCGGCTGGCAAACCCTGTTCTACAAAGAAATCCTGCGCTTTTGGAAGGTGGGCTTCCAAACCGTGGCCGCGCCCGTCATCACCGCGGTGCTGTACATGCTGATTTTTGGCCACGTGCTCGAAGAGCACGTGCAGGTGTTCGATGGCGTGGGTTACACCGCGTTTTTGTTGCCCGGCTTGGTCATGATGAGCGTCTTGCAAAACGCGTTCGCCAACAGCTCGTCCTCGCTGATCCAAAGCAAGATCATGGGCAACGTGGTGTTTTTGTTGCTTACACCTTTGTCGCACCGCGCTTGGTTCGTGGCCTATGTGGGCTCATCTGTGGTGCGCGGCTTGGCGGTGGGCGGCGGTGTGATGCTGGCCACTTGGTGGTTCGCCCAAACGCCGTTTGTTGCGCCGCTGTGGATTTTGGTGTTTGCGGTGCTGGGGGCTTCCTTGTTGGGCGCCTTGGGTTTGATCGCGGGTTTGTGGGCCGATAAGTTCGACCAAATGGCGGCGTTTCAAAACTTCGTCATCGTGCCCATGACCTTTTTGTCGGGCGTTTTTTATTCCATCCACTCCTTGCCACCCGTGTGGCAGACCATCAGCCACCTCAACCCGTTTTTCTACATGATCGACGGTTTTCGCTACGGCTTCTTTGGCGTGAGCGACACCTCTCCTTGGATCAGCCTGCTGGTGGTGGGTGTGGCCTTGCTGGGGGTCAGCGCTTTGGCGCTGCAGCTGCTGCGCACGGGTTACAAAATTCGCCACTGAGCACACACACCATGACCGCAGAAGAACTCCAACACATCATCGCCTCGGGCTTGGCTTGTGAGCACCTCGAGGTGGGCGGCGACGGCCGCCACTGGTCGGCTGTCATCGTCTCGCCCGAGTTCGAAGGCCTGCGCTTGGTCGCCCGCCACAAGAAGGTCTACGACACCTTGGGCGGGCGCATCCAGTCCGACGAGGTGCACGCCCTGTCAATGAAAACCCACACGCCGGCCGAATGGGCGCAGCGCGCTCACTGAAAGCACTTCCATGGACCAACTCAGCATCACCGGTGGCAAGCCCCTCAACGGCGAGGTCGTCATCTCGGGCGCCAAAAACGCCGCGTTGCCTGAACTCTGCGCCTCGCTGCTGACCAGCGATGCGGTGACCCTTCAAAACGTACCGCGTTTGCGCGATGTGGCGACCATGCGCAAGTTGCTCGACAACATGGGTGTGAAGACCGAAACCTTGGGTGAGCGCGGTGGCATGGTCTTGCAAGCGGCCGACCCCATCAACCCCGACGCACCGTATGAGTTGGTCAAAACCATGCGTGCCTCGGTTTTGGTGCTCGGCCCCTTGTTGGCGCGCTTCGGTCGTGCCCGGGTGTCTTTGCCTGGTGGTTGCGCCATCGGTTCGCGCCCAGTGGACCAGCACATCAAAGGCCTGCAGGCCATGGGTGCGAAGATCGACGTTGAGCACGGCTACATGGTGGCGAGTTTGACCCCCGGTCTCAAACGCCTCAAAGGCGCGCGCATCACCACCGACATGGTGACCGTGACCGGCACCGAAAACTTCCTCATGGCCGCGACCTTGGCTGAGGGCGAGACGGTGCTCGAGAACGCCGCGCAAGAGCCCGAAATCCCCGACATGGCCGAGATGCTGATCGCCATGGGCGCCAAGATTGAAGGCCATGGCACTAGCCGCATCCGCATCCAAGGCGTGGAGCGACTGCACGGCTGCACCCACCAAGTGGTGGCCGACCGCATCGAGGCCGGCACCTTTTTGTGCGCCGTGGCCGCCAAGGGCGGTGACGTGGTCTTGCGCCACGCCCGCGCCGATCATTTGGACGCCGTCATCGACAAGTTGCGCGACGCCGGTGCTCAGATCGAAGCCGGTGAGGGTTTCGTTCGCGTGCGCGCCAGCGGCCGCTTGCAAGCGCAGAGCTTTCGCACCACCGAATACCCCGGCTTTCCCACCGACATGCAAGCGCAGTTCATGGCGCTCAACTGCATCTCGCACGGCACCAGCAAGGTGACCGAAACGATTTTTGAAAACCGCTTCATGCA
>CAMDCY010000013.1 GCA_945890705.1 Hydrogenophaga intermedia
ATATCCCCGAAGTCGGCGCGCGAGCGTTTGAAACCGGTGGTGCTGACGTTGGCGATGTTGTTGCTGGTCACGCTCAATTGCGTGGTGGCGGCATTCAAACCGGTCAGCGAGGTATAAAAAGACATGGTTCAGACTCCTGCGGATGTATGGGTTTGTGCGGTATTGGGTTCAGCTGTCGATGCGCTGAACGCCAGACAGAGGCACGCTTGAACCGTCGTGGAGTTCAAGCATCAATTCGTTGTTGGTGAAAGTCACACTTTTGACGGTAGACGGCGTGCTGATGGGCACCTGTGACACTTGGCCAAACTCATCGACGGTGGCCACGACTTTGTAGCGACCGGGCGCCATGCGTTCGCCTTGGCTGTTAAACCCGTCCCACCGCACCGTCAAGTCGCCGGGCTGTTGGCGGCCCATGGTTTGGTTGAAGACTTTGACACCGTTGCTGTCGTACACGTCTAGGCTAACGCTGTTGGCGCCCTTGGCCAAAGACAAAACGCCAGTGACATTGGCGCCGTCGACCAACTCGGCCGTACCGGTTGGCGATGCGACTTTTTTGCCAATCAAAGCAGAACCCGTCATCAAGCGGTCGCCTTGCATGGTGCTGGACATGGAGGCCAAGCTGTCGGCCATTTTGGTGGTGGCTTCCAACTGGGAGAACTGCGCCAACTGGGCGACAAAGGCCTCGTTTTTAACGGGATCGAGTGGGTTTTGGTTTTGTAACTGGGTGGTGAACAAGGTCAGAAAGGCCTGCTGGCTCATTTCGTCCTCGGTGTTGGCCTTCTTGCCAGTGTTTACGACAGATAGCTGAGCGCTGACGGCGCTGCTGGTGTTCATGACGGCCATGGTGTGTCCTGCTTAGACGTTAAGAACGCGTGATTTCGAGGGTGCGCATCATCAGCTGACGCGCGGTGTTGACCACCTCGACGTTGTTTTGGTAGGAGCGCGAGGCGGCCATCATTTCGACCATCTCCGAGACTTCGCTCACGTTGGACATGAACACATAGCCCTCTTCATTGGCCAAGGGATTGCCGGGTTCATAGACCTTGCGAACCGGCGAGGGATCGTCTTCCATGTGATCGACCTTGACCCCACCGATGTAGGGCGCGGCCTCGTGGGTCATTTCTTTCTCCAACAATGCCTTGAACACCGTGCGTTTGGCCCGAAATGCGCCCTCTTCGGTACCGCTGACCGTAGAGGCATTGGCCAAGTTGGAGGCGGTGGCGTTCAGGCGGGTCATTTGCGCGTTCAGCGCGGTACCAGCAATGCCAATGATGTTGTCGAGTGCCATGGATCAATCTCCCCTCAGTGCTTTGCGAGCGCTGCTGATGCGGCTCTCCAAAAAACTCAGCGTGGCTTGGTAGTCGGCCGCGGCTTTACCGTATTGGGCTTGTTCCACACTCATCTCGACGGTGTTGCCATCGAAAGAGGTGCTGAACGGGGTGCGGAACTTCAGGCCATTGGCGCCGATGCTTTCACCGACGGGGTAATGGCCTTGTTGGGTGGCTTTCATCGGCATGTTGCCGTTGTTAGCGTCAGACAAGACCGCTTTGAAATCGAGGTCGCGTGCCTTGAAATTGGGCGTGTCGGCGTTGGCGATGTTTTTCGCGATCAACTCCAAACGCTGGCTGCGCAAGCCCAACGCTTTTTCGTGTATGCCCAAGGCATTGCTCAACAAGTTCATTTCTCAGCACTCCTTCACAACAAGGGCGCCCGAGTGGGCTGCCGGTATCCCGACGCTTTGGACTCAAGTTGCGCCAGTTGCAACCGATATTGCAATAGTCGTGCCAGACCTTAGGGTCTTGATGGGCCAAGCTTGGCCGCTGCAGGGCCCAGCACCGCAACCTCGACATAGCTGTTGCGGGCGGCAACTTGTTGCCGCTGCGTTGCCGCTGCGTTGCCGGCCTGTTGTTGGGCCTCGTGTTGACTCAAAACCCGGTGGGCGTGCTGCTGCAATCCCCGTGTGAGGGATTGGCGAGTAATTCCTTGGTCTCGATCCGCGCCCACATACAAGGCCCGAGCTTGATCGCCCGCGATGTTCAGGGTGGCTTGGGGGCGTGCTTCTTGCCGTGCCGATGGGGTGAGCACCGACAAATACAAGTCGTCCAACCCGAGGCGATGGGGCGCTCTGGGATTCGTGCTGGGGCTCGTGTCCGATTTCAATCCCACATCATCGAAATAACGCTCAACCAAGTTGAGTTGCTGGGACACGCTCATCTTGGCGATTTCATGGGCTCGACCGCGCAAACCGACGCTGTCGGCCCCTCGGGCATGACCCTCACAAAATTGAATGATGCCGTGGCAGCGGCCGTTGGTGGCTTTGGGATTCAGACCGTCGCTCTCCATCAAGGCCATGCGAGCAAAGTCGTCGGGCAAAAATCCGTATTGCTTGCCCATGCCCACGATGCGTCGCTCGACGGCTTGGCGCTCCTGGACTTGGATGAAGCCTTTGTCTACCGCCCGGTCCAAGGTTCTGCTGAGCACGGGGTGGGACAAAGGCCTGGGTTGAGCAGCCTTAGCGGCGGTTGCGCTACCCGCGTTGACCATGGACAGGTCCAAGGTCTTGCCCGCCACGATGCGGTTGGGGTTGCTCAGGCCATTGGCCTGCGCCACTTGATTGACCAAGGCCGTCAATCGTTGTTCGCTCAAGGCCTCCCCCACCTGCGTGCGAACCAAGGCCCTGAGCGTGTCACCGGGCTGAATCAACACGCGACGACCCATCAGGCTTTGACTAGCCACTTGCATGGCGTCAAAAAAACCGGCGCTTTTCACCGACACGCGGGCCGCGCTAGCAGCAGACGTCCTGTGGTTCGCGCTGTCGATCGGCGTGGTCATCGGGATCACCTCTTAGGGGTTGGTCTTGTTTTTGCTTAGCAGGTGATGACGTACTCAATGTCGACTTTTCAACACCCACACCACCCATGTTGCAAGACCTGTGCCCAACACTCTCCCCACAGCGCCAAACACGGCCATGGGTCGGCGCGTGGGCGTTATGGGTGCTGACGCTGTTGCTGTTGAGCCCCACCGCTCATGCCAAAGAACGCACCGATCCGTCATTGCTGGATCAAGTTCAGGCATGGGTGGCCCAACAGCAGGGGGTCGAACCATCACAGATCAAAACCAAACCCTTGGACAAGCGCATTCCCGTGCCGGCTTGTCCCTCCGGTTGGACGTTTGAAGCGCCCTTTCCTGGCCAAGCCAGTGTGAGAGCCCAATGCGAGTCCCCCAAAGCGCAGTTGTTTGTGCAATGGACTTCGCTACGGGTGAAATTGACCCTGCCTGCGCCGACTCGCCAGAGCATGGCCCCTGTGATGACCACTAAAACCGCCTTGGCCGCCAGCCGGACCCTGCCCCGAGGCAGTCATTTGGACGAGAGCATGGTGCAGTGGGTTGAAGTACCCGCAGGCCAATGGTCAGCCCACCATTTGAGCGACCTATCGGTGGTTCAGGGCAGCCAATTGATGCGGGACATGGTGCCCGGGCAAGTTATCCGCCGCCAAGACATCCGCCCGTCGGTGTTGGTGAAAAAAGGCCAAATGGTCAGCTTTCAGGTGGGCCAATCGGCCAACTTCATGATCACCGCCACTGTGCAAGCCCTCCAAGACGGGCGAATGGGCGAACAAATCCGCTTAAAAAACCCCGACTCAGGCCGAATCCTCTCAGGTGTGGTGACGGGTTTAAACGCCGTCAAAACCCCATGAGCCCCCAGCAAGCCCCTACAATGAAAAAAAAATCAAAAAAAATGGTCGTTGGGGCTCAAGTTGTCTCAACTCGAGCCGATTCTGTACGTATGTCCCCTTACGGTCACCCTGCTGAGTGACCGAAGAAAGCGAAACATCATGACGGATCTCATCTCTTCCAAAGGCCGAATGGCCACTTCGGGCCCCTCCAACCGCGAGTTGATGGAGAAAGCCGAAGGCCGCAAAAGCAGCGCCTCCGATGCCGCGTCGAGCACACCTGCGCCCGCGGTGCGCGACGAGTTCGTGCCCAGCGACGTGGCCAAACAGGCCATGAGCAGCGAGCCGTTTGACCAAGCCAAGGTCGACGCCATCAAACAAGCCATCCAAGACGGTCAGTACCCCTTGGACAGCCGCCGTATCGCTGAGAGCTTCTTGGCGGTCGAGCGCATGATCGGCGGCTGAAGGCATGGCGGTTGACACGCAAACGGCGCAAGACCTGTTGCTGGTGCTCAACCAAGAGTTTGACGCGCTCAAAATCCAAGATTTGGCGCAATTTGAAGCCTTGCAAGCGGGCAAATCCGCCTTGCTGGCCCGCTTAGAAGGCGTTTCGCCCGAATCCATCAGCGGTGATGTTCGCGATCTCTTGGTGCAATGCCGAGATGCCCACCGTCGCAACGAAACCCTGATCCAACACCAACTCGTGGCCATCCGAGGTACCTTGCAGTCCCTGACCGCCACCCACGCCACCGAGACCGTGGACGTTTACGACCGTTTGGGCAACGTGCGCAGCGGCACCCTGGGCCGGGGCTACAACGACGCCTGAGCCCCCTCCCCCGCTTCTTCACCCGCGCTTTTCATCTCCGGGGCTCATGCCTTTGAGCCAGTAGGCCCAGGACAACACCACCGCCACCGCGGTATACAGCTCCGGTGGGATTTCTTGGTCAATCTCCAAACGCGACAACAAAGCCAACAAGGCAGGATCTTGGGCCACGTAAACCCCGTGGCGCTGAGCCTCGGCGATGATGCTGTGAGCCAAATCGGCTTGGCCCTTCGCGCTCACCACGGGCGTCGGTCGTTGCCCATAGGCCAAGGCCACCGCTTCTTTGTAGTCTTTGTGCGCCATGGGCTTAAGCCTTGAAATCCACCAAACGGCCCTGGGGTGGCACGGCCTCGGGCTCGTCGGTGCGCCGACCATGGATGACACGAAACGCCACCAAGTCCAGATCGGCTTCGCGCATTTCTTGCGCCAAGCCCTCAGCCCGACTTTGGGCGCTGCGGTAAATGCTCTCTCGCTCGGCCCACATGGTCAAGCCCACGCGCTGCTCGGACAAGACCTTGACCTGCAACCACAAGGGACCCCATTGCTCGCTGTCGCTGTGGATGTTCACCAACCAGGGGGCGTCTTTGGGGGCTTGGCGCCCGCCTTCGCGCTGAATTTGAACGTGCACCGCTGGCGCATCGGCAAAGCCCAAAACCAAAGCCAAGCCCTCTCGGCCACTGTTGCCGTCCAAGGCGTGCAACTGGGCCGACTCGATGTCGTCAACCGCATCGCTGAGGGTTTTGCCCAAAGGGCTATTCGCTGATAGGCGTCGCATCCAGTCGCGCAGCATCAGTTTGAGGTCTTGAGGCGCATCGTTGATGCCTGCGAGCAAGCGCGATTCGGTGAACAGGCCGCTGCGCATCAAAGCCAGCTTCAGTGATGGCCCATCCAAGGTGCCCATGCGGGGGAAAGGTCGCAGGGCGGTGACGGCCTCGGGACTCGGCGGCAACTGGGCTTGCACTTGCTTGAAAAAACCGGGCTCGAACAATTTGAGCCAAGCCGCCAGCCCCGACTGCGGGCGCACAGCCAACTGATCAGCACGGGCAGCCGTCGAGGACACTGAGGTCTGCTCGGTCGGGGCCGCCTTAATGGGCAAGAGTGCGCGCAGTTGCGCGCTGCCGTTGGCCAAGACCTGAACCTGCATGGTCAGCACATCACCCGCTTGTGCGCGCAGTCCGGGCGGTAAGTCAAACAGACGGTTGAAAATCACCATCTTGAGCTGCTCTTGGCGCACCTCGATGGTGGGTTTGACCATCTGACCATCGCGCAGCCCCAAAGCCAACACATCTTTGGCTTGCAACAACAGCGGCAGGCGACCTTCGAGGTAAATCGGCGTGGGACGCCCCACCAAACCTGCGGTTTCGGCGCCAGTGATCATGGGTGGCGTGCTGTCCCCGTCAGGGAAAGCGGACCCATTGCTTGCGCTGATCGGGCGTGGTGCGGGCAGCTGCGCCCATCGCTGACCCTTGCACGCCCGTGGGCGTTTGCCCCTCGGCCATGGCCATCAGCTCAGCGTGTGTGGGCACTTTGAGGCGGGCACCAGCGGTCACGACGTGGTGGGTTTTGCGGGGAAAGGCCTCGGGGTTCAGTGCCACAAAAGCCTGGTAAATGAAATCGTCTCGAAATGGGCTGCCTTTAAAATGCGCGCGCACGATGCGAGCCAAGGTCTCGCCACGGCGGACCACGACCACCGAGTGATCACCCGAGACGCCAGCGCCAGTTGAGGCAGAAGCGCTCGGAGGCGCTGGAGAGGTGGTCACGGTTTGGCCCAAAAACACCCGCACCGCAGCGTCCAGCGGCGGCGCTTCCGAGCCTGCCGACCAAGCCGAGCCCGACACCCACATGGCCAACAGGCCAATCCAAGCTTGTTTCATGTTCGTCTCGTTTCTCATCAAATGGGCAAGGCCACCCAATGGCCTTGCGTGGGCATGGCGGGACCCGCGATTTGTTTGAGTTGAACCCGGTCTTTGTGGACTTGTACCACCTCGGCCATGGCCAACTGACCCAGAGCACCAGGCTCGGCCAGTCGCTGCGGCAAGCGGTCGCGGTCCATCACCAGCACGCGGTCACCGGCCCGAAAACCCGAGGCGGTGCCCACCGGCATCACCCAACCTTGTGCCGATGGTGCCACATCGAACTGGCTTGGCTCACAAGCCCCACGGGCATCCACTTCGGCACGAATTTGGCTCAAGGTGTGACGCAAGACCTCCAAGGTCTTCATGCCCACAAATTGTTGCGATCGGACTTCAACCGAGGAGGCAGGCAGGTGCATGCGAGATTGCCAAACGGGGGACGAACCATCGGTGCGACCAAACGATACGTCCAAGCGCCAACCCGGCACACGCAAGCCATCGGTGGCCAGCACGAGTTGCAAACGCCATGGCGTCTGGCGCTGACTTTGGCCACCGAGAACGGCACGCATATAAGGCGAAGCTGGGCTATCGGTGACAGCGGATCGAACCTCCGCTTGGTCCCAGTGCCAGCGCTGGCTGTGACCAGACTGCTGGCGCCACCAGTGCGCGGACTCCTGAGCCAGCCAAGTGCCGACATGGGTGTCGCGGCCTTTGAGTGAAGGATCCAAGGTCACGATCATGTCCACTGGCATGCGCCAACGTCCAGCCGATTGCAAGCAGGTTTGGGCATCGCCTTTGACGGTGGCCCAATGCGTGGGGGCTTCGTTCACCGTGGCTGCACGCAACTCAGGAGCGGCTTGTCCCTGAGCGGTATAGGCCATCACCCGAACCCCGCGCACCTTAGCTTGTGAGTGGAATTGTGTGGACTCGTGCAAAGCGCCTTTGTCGTCTACCCAAGCGGTGTTGTACACCTGCATGGGCGCTTGGCTGACCGCTTGCACCAAAGCCAAGCGAATGGCTTGCAGTTGCTCATCCGGTGTGCCCGGCGAACGGGTCGGCAAGGCTTGCGCCCAGGCCCCGCCGGCCGTCAGCAAAGCCAAGGCCAAAGCGCCACGGGCTGATTTGCTCAAGCGATAGCAGGTGTTGAACATGGTGCAGACCCGTTCTTGCATGCCGTTCAGCGGCTGCTGACCAACTGGCCCAGGTACAGGGCGCGCAAATCGTTGACGACCGAGCGGTCCAAAGACAGGGTCGCTTCATAGGTGTCATCGCCCGCTGGGGTGATGCTCACCAACACCGCGCCGTAGACTACGCCTTCCACACGAGCACGGAAGGTGTCACTCATGACCGTCATGTCGGACACGGTGGTCGTGGCATCCAAGTGCTGACCGTAAACCTGTTCGGTTAAGGCTCGATAAGCATCGAGCTTGGCGGCGCGGATGGCCAACAAACGCTGCTGAGCTGGGTTTTTGTGGTTTTGCACGCTGATGACCGCGTAACCCGTGGCCACCAAGGTGTCACGCCGCTCGATCATGGGCGCCAAAAGACCGGCTTTGCTTTTGTCGCTCACCGTTTGTGTCGCTTCGGCCACTGGAGCAGGTTTGACGGGCTCGGCGCTCACAGGTGCCACCACCTGAGGGATCGACTGACAGGCGGCCAGCAGGGCAACTGAGCCAACTGTTGCCAAACGTTTCAACCATGTGTTCATGCTGTTTCTCCTAGTGAGCACAGGCCCAGTGCCGACATGCACCCGAACAGCCTGTTCCTTCATCTGTGCTCTAAGAGTCGGCCCCAATGGGGCGATCTTTAGCAGCGCCGAGAGAAATTTACGGGCATCAGGGCTTCTCGTTAAGGCTGGATTGTAGTGAGACCACGCCGCGCGACCAGTGGTTTTTCGGCACACCGGAGGACTGGGCGAAGGCGTTGGCCCTCTCCAAACTGGTAAACGGACCGGAAACCAAAACCCAATAGGTTTGCCCGTTGGGCCGCAACAAGGGTACCGCTTGGGCCTTCTCCAACGCCGGGTGTTGAGACTGCCAAGCTTGCAACTCTGGCAAAGCGTCGAGTGCCACGTGTTGGACCACCCAGCCGCCCTTGTTAAGCTGGCGCGCCCACGCAAGACCGGGCACAACGGCGGCAACCGTGACGGGCGATGAGTCCGCAACCGGAGGAACCGCGGGGGCAGTCACCGGTTCGCTGACCACTGGGCTCTCGGTAACCACTGCAGGAACGGACACCACATTGGAATCTGTCACCGTGGAGGCTGGCTCGGCCTTGGGCAGGTTGTCGGGACTTTGGGTCGAGCCGCTACTGACGGCTTCGACCGCTGGCGCATCCGGCGCTGAACGGTTCTGCCACTGGTGCAGTCCCAAGACGATCACGCTGACCAGCACAAAAATGCCCAACAGGAGTTGAACCACCCAACGCTGGCTCTTGGCGAATCGAGGCGTCGGAGCGCTTTGCGCGGAAAAAGCAAAATCCACAACAGGTCCCGCCGCCGCATCGTCCATCCAGTGGGGTGCCGCCGTGGCCGCAGCCGCCAAGGGTTTGGACGCCGAAGGGGTTGCGGGTGCAACGGCTTTGCGCATCACAGGGGCGTGCCAAACCAAGAGTTTTTTGGCTTGACCGTGGTGAATCAGGTCGTCGGCGCACAGGTTGTTGGCCATCAACAAAAGCTTCACGCCGGCGGCCGGGAAATCGTTGCTCAACCGAATCAACAATTTGGCCTGATCCAACTCCTGGCTGTTGTGGATGTGTTGAAGCCAGACCTGCTGGGTGGGAGGGGCACCGTGCGATTGAAGGGCTTGATCCACCGACAGGTTTTCGATCAGGCGGTTGAAGCGTTGGAGCAAAACCTCGCGGTCCATGTCAAACATGGCGGAGACTTCCACGCCGGGGTTTTGGCGCAATTTGCGAACCACGCTCTGGCCACAGGCGTCCAGCAAAGCGTCGTCGTCAGAAACCATGAGCACCGAACGCCCCTCGTGCGCGAGCGCATGAAACAAGCCCTCCAAGGGAGGCAGTTTGCCTGTCTCAGCGCTCATGGGGTTGCTCCAGTCGGTTTCCATCAATTCATTTCCTGTGTCAATCGGTCGTCAATGGCAAAAATCAAGCAAAATGTGGACCATTGAGAAATGGCAGGAACGCCATATTCGCCATTTTTTCATCAGTTCGGCCTACCTGATTCAAATAAATCATAAAGTATCATCTCAACTTGATCGCCTTAATCGCTCACCTTCAATTCGTACGACGCACAGTATGACACTCACGCCGCACCCTTTGATCGGTCAAAGCGAAGCCATGCGCAGCACACGTGCGCTCATTCAAACATTGGCCCCGTCATTGTCCAGTGTCTTGATACACGGTGAGAGCGGTACTGGCAAAGAATTGATCGCACAAGCCTTGCACGCACAAGGCCCCCGCCGATCGGGGCCTTTTGTGCCCATCAACTGCGGTGCCATTCCTCGTGAGCTGCTCGAAAGTGAGCTGTTTGGCCACCGCAAAGGCGCCTTCACCGGTGCGGTGGGTGAACGCATGGGCCGCTTTGAAATGGCCCATGGGGGCACGATTTTTTTGGATGAAATTGGCGACCTCCCCTTGGACATGCAAGTCAAACTCTTGCGTGTGCTCCAAGAGCGCCAGATTGAACCCTTGGGCTCCAACAAGTCGGTGCCCATCGACGTGCGGGTCATTGCCGCCACGCACAAAGACCTCGAAAAAGACATCACCGAACACAAGTTTCGCGAAGACTTGTACTACCGGCTCAACGTCTTGCCCGTGCGCACCTCGCCTTTGCGCGAACGCCCTGAGGATATTCCAGAGTTGATGGCCTTTTTCTTAGCCAAATTCACGCCACCGGGCATGAAGCCCTTGGTCTGTGACGGTAACCTCATGCAAGCGTTGCAACGCTACCCATGGCCGGGCAACATCCGCGAGCTCTCGAATATCGCCGACCGGTTTTCGGCGTTGTATGCCGGACAAAACTTGGATTTGTTTGCCATACCCGATTGGTTATTGCCAAAAGGCTTGGCGGCCATCCGGTCTGAGATGCCTGCACCTCCACGGCCCATTGACCTACCCCAAAAGAGCCAAGCTGCGGCTTTTTCGGGCGATGACGCTATGCAGGCCTTGCTCGACCCGCCCGAGGCCGTGACCCTAAGACCCGTGCCAGCACCCATGGTGCACATGGCGGCCAACGATGCTTTGGACCCCGCCTTGGCCATTTTGTCCGCCACCGACATCGATGAAGGCAACCCCGTCGAAGATGTGATCCGTTTGGCCATGGGCATGGACCCGCTGTTGCCCGATGGCATCTCGCTGCGCGACAAGCTCATCGACATCGAACGCAGCTACATCGAACAGGCGCTGCAGCGCACCGATTGGAACGTGTCGCAAACCGCTAGGATCTTGAGCTTGCAGCGCACCACGCTGATCGAAAAGATCAACAAATACGGCTTCAAACGCGCTTGATGCGCCCTTGCCAAGTGCTCGCGATCACCGCCTCACTTGTCCAGCACCAACCAAAACGGCCTTTGGTTGAGCACCGACTCTCTGCAGTAACTGTTTCCGCTGTAGCTGTAGTAGGCACAAGCCAGTTGCGTACCATGCCGACTCAAATCGGAGGCCCAATACTGTTCAACTTTGGCGCTGGGAAACACCTGTGTGTTGACAGCCGGGTTGGTACAGGCGGTTTCTTTCAGGGTGGCCATTTCTTTGAGCGTCGGCAAGCGCCATGCTTTGCCCGAGGACTCCGCAAAATCCGCCACATACGCCAAAGCATCGGTTTTGCTCATGAGGTGTGCGTCGCCCAAGCATTGCCCTTCTTGGAAGCGCTCACCTGCGTTGCAGCGAAACCAACGCAAACCGGTCTTGGGGTCGGCAGCCATACCCTGGCTGTCGACTTGCCAACTCCCCAAATCACCAGCGACAAAATGATCGCCACATCGCACCTGTTCGGCGTAACGGTCGCACGCACTCAGCCAAAAGACACTGCTCATGACAAACAAGGTGGCCAAGCATCGTTTCAAAATATTCACGCGGACATCTCCATGGGGTGTTCTACAGAATCGGTGCAGGGTGTCGATTCTCAAGGCACGGATATTGCTTTTATGACACAAATGGCAACAATTGGCCGATCGGTCGGTATTTCTGCTGAAATTTCAGGCATTGTAGAGTTTCAACCCCTTCTTCAGGATATTTGACATGGATATCGCAACCATCATTGGCTTTGCCGCGACCTTCGGCCTGATCATCATGGCCATGGGCGACCCTGCCCCCTTCATCGACATGCCCTCGGTGTACATCGTGGTCTTGGGTACATTGACCGCCGTGTTGGCCCGAAGCACCATCCCCGAATTTGTGGGGGCCATTGGTGTGGCGCTCAAGACCGTGAAGTTCAAACTTGACAAGCCCGAGGACCTGATCGAGCAGTTGGTCAACTTGGGCACGATTGCTCGCAAGGACGGCATGATCGCCTTGGAGGGCCAAGACATCCCCAACGCGTTTTTGGCCAAAGGCATCCGCATGCTGGTCGACGGCACCGAAGGCAGCATGGTCAAGGCGACCATGGAGCGCGAAATGGGCATGATCAAAAACCGCAACGCCGAGGGCATGGGCTTCATCGCCTCAGCCCAAGAAATTGCCCCCGCCATGGGCATGATCGGGACGCTGGTGGGCTTGGTGATCATGTTGGGCAACATGAGCGACCCCAAGTCGATCGGTCCTGCGATGGCGGTGGCGCTGCTGACCACCATGTACGGCGCCATCATTGCGAACGTGATTTGTATTCCTTTGAACCAAAAACTCGCCAAACTCGATCAAGCAGAAGCCTTGAACCACGAATTGATCATCGAAGGCGTGATGTTCATTCAAAGCGGCGGCAACCCCCGCATGCTCACCGATATGTTGCTGCCTTTCGTGAGTCCCAAGGCACGCGCCAAGCTTGAAGCCGCCGCCGGTTGATCATCAAAAGAATGAATCACCATGGCTGAAGAAACCCAAAAACCCGAAGACGCAACCGCAGCGCCTGCTGAGGCAGAAGCCAAGCCTGCGGCACCTGCGCCAGAAGACGCCGAGCCCGTCGCAGCGGCTGCAGCCGAACACGAATGTCCGAAGTGCGAGGAATGCCCGCCGTGCGTCAAAGGTGCGCCGGCTTGGATGGCTACCTTTGCTGACATGGCGACCCTGCTGATGGCCTTCTTTGTGTTGCTGCTGTCCTTTGCGGAAATGAACGTGCCCAAGTTCAAGCAGATCAACGGCTCGCTCAAAAACTCCTTCGGTGTGCAGCGACTCATCCCTGTGGTGGAGTCGCCCAAAGCCACCAGCTTGATCGCCAAACATTTTTCGCCGGCCATGGCCGAGCCCACACCCGTCAATACCATTCGACAGCAAACCACCGACGACCGCAAAGAAAACGTCGAGCTCAAAATCGATGTATCCCCCGCGGCCGCTGAGGCGCTTGAAAAAGCCAAACAGCAATTGGCCCAAGAGATCAACCGCGGTGAGGTTCAGGTCAAAGTCGAAAACGACAAGGTCGTGGTCGAGATGGTGGCCCCCCTCACCGGTGGCGCCTCGGGTCCTGATGGCCAGCAAAAAGGCGGCAACAGCAGCAGCGGTAACCAACAAGGTGGAGCTGGTGCCAGCGGTAGCCAACAAGCCGGCTCGGCCAACGCAGGCTCTGCACAAGCAGGCGCCAGCAAAGACGGCAGCGCTGCCGGTGCGGCCGCCAGCAGCGGGGCCAAGCAGGCCGGCACGGTGGCGCAAGGTGAGATTGAGTTCTTTGCCAAGGTCGCCGATCTGCAGGCCTCCTCCCAAGCGCCGGTGGAAGTGCGCGACAACCGCACTGGCGGTGCCAGCGGTCAAGGCAACACGGGGAATGCGGGTGGCCCAGCCAACGCGGAAGCTGAGCTGCAGCGCATCCGTGAGGCCTTGGCCAAAGAGATACAAGCGGGCAAAGCCGAGGTGGAACGCGACGGTGCACGGGTGATCATCCGCCTGGCCGAACAAGGCTCGTTCCGCTCGGGTAGCGCCGACTTGCAGCCCGCCTTCACCCAGTTGCTGGACCAAGTGGGCAAAACCATTGCCCAAAGCAACGGCCGCATCTACATCGAGGGTCACACCGACAACGTGCCGGTGGTGTTCAACGAGCGCTTCAAATCCAACTGGGATTTGTCGGGCGCACGCGCCGGTGCGGTGGCCGACCGCATCTCGGGCGTCTCGGGCATTGCGCCAGGCCGCATGAGCGTCTCGGGCTATGCCGACACCCGTCCGCTGGAGAACAACAACACGGCCCCAGGGCGCAGCCGCAACCGCCGCATCGAAATCATCGTGGACGGCGCAACCTAAACACCTATTGGGTCACAAAAAACCGCCAGGCACTTCCATGTGGCTGGGGGTTTTTCTTGGTCAGAGCTGAAGAAGATCGACCGGGTCGTTATTGGGCTTGAACGTTGGCCCCTGGCGCGGCGGTGGGCGATGTGGGAGGTGCGGGCCGGGGAAATTGAACCGGTGGGGGCCGACGGGCTTCAGCGGCTGCAGCCGCTTGCTTTTGCAATTGCTCCAAATAACGTTCACGCTGCAGGGTCACCAAGGCTTGTACGTCGCGTTTGAGCACATTGACATCGCCCACGGTCGACTGGAGGGCTTTGACATCTTTGGACAAGGCCTGCACCGCATTCGCTTGGGTTTTGAGCTGCGAGCCCAAACCTTCAACTTGCTTGGTCACACCGCTGGTGGAGGCCGCCATTTGTTTGGCCAAGGCCTCAGGGACTTTTTGAACGGACTCAGTAGATGAGGCCAAGGTCGCTGCGATGCGCTGCTCGAGTTCCGCTTGTGATTTGGCCAACTGCTCTTGCTGAACCGTCAGCTCACTGATTTTTTCGCCCATCAAGCCCAAGCTTTCCAAGCTCGTGTTGAGCTCGACGGCGCGCTTGCCCACGGTCATGACGGTGGTATCCAATTGGTTGACCTTGCTGATCAAACGTACGCCCATGGCGGCAAAAAAACCGATCGAGAGCACCATCAGCACGGCGGTGGAGGCCAAGACGATGGTCGAGGTTTTGCCCATGCCTTGCGAGAGCTTGGTCAAGCGGACAGTCGAGTGGTTGAACTTTTGCCCCGCTTCATTGGCCGCCTTGGCGGCCTGACTGGCCACATCGGCAGCATCCAGAACAGACGATGACAAGGTGACGAACTGCTGACTCAACAAGGCCTTGGTGGCCTCGTCCACCTCGACCGTGATCGGCTGAGGCGCAGGGGCTGCGAACGGTGGGGGGGCAACTTCGGGCGCCGACGTTGGCATGACCAAATCGCTGGGGGCAAATGCCGGTGCTTCGCTGGACCCATCGGTGGGCGAGGCATCCTGCGCCTGCACGTTGGTGCCGTCGGGCGTTGCGGGTGTGGCGTCGGCGTTTGGGGCTGAGTCGGTCATTTCAAGGTTCCTGTGGTGCGGCGCAAGGCGTCCGTGTCGCGACGCACTGTCGCGGACGTGGCGCGCAACTGAGCCATGCGCTCTTCCAAACCACGGTCGAGTGGCGTGTTGTGCGACACGGGTGATGCTTTAGGAATCGGCACCGCTTCGACATTCTTGAGTGCCGGGTTAGGCGTTATCTTGGGCATCAGAGGCATCTTGAGGGTGGTGCCCACTGGGTCTGACAGGTTCAAGCTGGGCAAATCCACACTTGCCCAAACTTTGGGCTCGATCGCGGACACCTGGAACCGGGGCTCAGTGTCGGTCGGCTCGGCGGTGGGGGCCAAGGTGTTGTGTTTGTGCAGTTGATCGGTGACCAAAGGGGACGTGCTCATCAGTGATGCTCCTCATGGACGTGTTCGTGACGGTGACGTTGCAAGGTGTCGCTGAAAGCGGAGGCCAAGATCCCGGTGGGCATCGCAATGACACCAATGCCCGCCACCGCGGTCATGCCCGCACAGATACGACCGATGACGGTGATCGGATAAGCGTCACCATAGCCCACGGTGGTCAAGGTCACGATGGCCCACCACATGGTGCGCGGGATGCTGCCAAAGGCCTCTGGTTGGGTGCCGCCCTCGACCACGTACAACACGGTGGACGACACCAAGAGCAAAAAACCGGTGAGCATCACGCTCATGCCCAACTCGTAGCGCCTTGAACTGACCGCTTCGGTGAGCAACTGCAGCGAGCTGGAAAATCGCCCCAAACGCGCCAAACGCAAAATGCGCAACATCCGAAACAAACGGAAGATGTAGGCCTCGTTGCCAATGAAGGTCAGCAGCATGGGGGACAACGCCAAGAGATCGATGAGGGCCGTGGGACTGCGCAAATAGCGCAAACGCCCTCGCCAGCCGTCTTGGTAGGCATGAGACTCCACACAAACCCAAGCGCGAACGAGGTACTCAACGATGAACACCACACCCAAGAACTTTTCCACCACAGCCATCCCGACACCCCAGCGTTGGTTGATGAGGGGCTCGCTGTCCAAAATGGCGATGACCACCGAAAACACGATGGCGGTGGTCAAAAAACGGTTGATCGGCGAGAGTCCGCCCAAGCTCCATGCCGATGGGTCCAAGTGCACAAAGCAGCGGTGTCGCCATTTTTTCATGGGCGATGGGGCATGGCTTGGGCTCATTTATTGGTTTTGAATTGTTCGCGCATGGCGTCGATGGTGCGGTCGACGTTGCTGCACTGCGCCGTGAGGGTCATGTCTTCTTGAACCTTCACAGGGGGTGTTTCAAAACCAAAACCGGGGTATTTGGGGTTGCTTTTCAAAAACACGCGTTCGTTGCTCATGGTTTTGAGCACCGCCACCCCTTTGGCAAATTCAACCTGCCGGCCGTCGGTCGAAGTGGCCAAGAAGGCATCGTCAATCAGTCCGCACTGGTTGTTCAAGCGGATGATGCTGGTGATGGGTTTGGGTGTGTTGTCGCTCCATTGCATGAAAGCGAACCCCATGGCCACCGCCAAAACAATGAAGCCCAACAAAGACACCAAAATCAGGTTCCAGTTGGTTTCATCTTCAATTTTGAATTTCTTTTTTAGCATTTTTACTCCCAAACCTCAATAAAACATTACTTTGTATTTTAGAGAGTTGCAGTCTCAGTTTGGTTTCATGCCGGATCGGTCTGAACACGACCATCCGCGTCGTAACGCATGTTCGCTGGGACCTTGGGTTGGGGTTTGACCAGGCCGCCCCGTCCCGGTTGTGCGGCTTCAAGGTTGTACACATAGGCAATGACCTGGGCCACAGCGTGGTAGAGCGCTTCGTTGATGGGGGCTTCAACATCGGTGGTGAAGTACAAAGCGCGTGCCAAGGGTGGCGCCGAGAAAATGTGCACGCCGTGCACACCGCCCTCCTCGCGGATACGCGCTGCCATCTCGTCCATGCCCTTGGCCACCACGATGGGGGGGCGGTCGGACGAGGGGTCGTACTCCAAAGCCACAGCAAAGTGCTCGGGGTTGGTGATGATGACATCCGCGTCTTTGACGCGTTGCATCATGCGGCCATTGGCCATTTCTCGCTGTCGGCGTCGGATTTGAGCTTTGACTTCAGGACGACCTTCAATGTCCTTCATCTCGTCCTTGACCTCTTGTTGGGTCATGCGCATGCGCTTGGTGAACTGGCTCTTTTGAATGGGCACGTCAATGAACGCAATGACAGCCAGACTCAAGGCAATCCACAAAGCCGATTTGGCAATCAATTCGCCGCCCACGGCGAGCGCGGGCTCCAGACCCATGCGACCGAGCTGGAGCAAGGTGTCAAATTCGCTGGCAATCGACAACCACAACACGCCCGACACCAAGGCGAACTTCAGCACCGCCTTGCCCAATTCGGTGGCGGCATGGGTACCGAACATGCGCTTGAAACCTTGAATGAGGCTCAATTTGCTGCCCTTGGGCGCCACGGCCTTGAGGGAGAACAGATAACCGCCCGTCATGCCCGCGGCAATCACAGCCAGCACGGCCGTGAGCAACAAAATGGGCGTGATCAGCAAAAAACCGTCCCACATCTGTGAGAAGAAAGTGCTGGGCAGCAACAGGGGTTGATCCAAGGTCTTGCGATCAAACACAAAACCTTTGGCAAAGTTTTCGGCAATCTCGGTGACCAACCAGCCGCCCGTGGCCAAAATCATCAAAAAAGCACCGATCACAATGGCCGCCGCAGGCAGCTCTATGGACCGGGCAACTTGACCATCCTCTCGGGCCTTGCTGAGCTTCCTGGCGGTCGGCTCTTCCGTTTTTTCTTGTGCGCTGTCTTCGGCCATCTCAAGGCACCTTCAACACGCTGCGCACGACATCGAAGCCTTGCAGCCACAACCACTCGATGCGGCCACCCACGCTGTCGAGCGAGAGCATGAAAATCAACAGGCCCACGGCGATCATGGCGGGAAAGCCCACGGCAAAAATGTTCAAACTGGGCGCTGCGCGGGTGACGACGCCCAAGCCCACGTTGATGAACAGCAGGGTGATCATGACCGGCAACGTCAACAACACTCCGCCCAAAAACATCATGGATCCCCATCGGATGACCTGTGCGTAGGTGTCTTGATTCAAGATGCTGGCGCCAACGGGCAGCGTGTAAAAGCTCTCCATGATCAAGCCGATCAACACAGCGTGCCCGCCAGTGCCCACGAAAATCAGGGTCGACATGATGACCACGAATTGCGACAGAACAGGCGCGTTACCGATGTTGGGATCGACCAAGGTGGCCATGGACAAGCCCATGGCGGCCGACAAGGCCTGGCCCGCCAAGACCAACGCAGCGACCACGACCTGCATGATCAGGCCCATGCACACGCCAATGAAAATTTGATTGAGCAACTCCAACAAACCTTGAGCAGACGTGGGGTCGATGCGGGGCCAGTCGTGAAGCGGGTAGATCATCCAAGTCAGCACAATGGCCAACAAAATACGGATGCGCAGGTTCACTGAGGCGGTTGAAAACGGTGGTGTGGTCAAGAGCATGGCCGAGATGCGTGTCATCGGCCACAAGAACAAGTAAAACCGTTCAATGATCTCAGCACCGAGCAAGTTCATGGCCAGGACCCAAGGGGCCTTCAGTTGAACAGCGCGGGAATGCGCAGAAAGATGGACCGGGTGAATTCCACCAAGGTGACCAGTTGCCAGCTGCCAAAAATCAGCAAAGCCACCCCCAAGGCAATCAGCTTGGGGATGAAGCTCAAGGTCATCTCGTTGATCGACGTGGCGGCCTGGATGATACCAATGAACAAACCCACGGCCAGTGCCACACCGAGCAAGGGCGCACTCACGATCATCGTGATCCACAGGGCCTGACGGGCCAAATCCACAACCATGGCGGTGTCCATAGCCTTCTCCTTATGGCATCACAAAGCTCGAGGCCATGGAACCCATGATCAGGGCCCAGCCATCGACCAGCACAAACAGCATCAGCTTGAAAGGCATGGAAATCATCATGGGCGAGAGCATCATCATGCCCATGGACATCAACACGCTGGCGACGATCAGGTCGATCACCACAAAGGGGATGTAGATCAAAAAGCCGATGGTGAAAGCGCTCTTGAGCTCTGAGGTCAAGAAGGCGGGTACCAAAGTGGTGAAAGGCACTTCGGCCGCACTGTTGACGGGTGTGTTGCGTGCAATTTCCATGAACAAAGCGATGTCGTCTTCGCGGGTCTGGTTGAGCATGAAACCGCGAATCGGCGCCTCTGCGGCGGCCAAGGCCGTTTCGAAGGGCATGTTGTTGTTCATGAACGGCAACAAGGCGTTGTTGTATACGTCGGTCAACACGGGCGACATGATGAACAGGGTCATGAACAGCGCCATGCCGACCAAGACCATGTTGGGGGGTGTCTGACCGGTACCCAGCGCTTGGCGCAGGATGGACAAAACGATGATGATGCGCACGAAGGAGGTCATCATCAGCAGCAGCGAGGGCAACAACGTCAGGGACGTCATCAAGGCGAGCAACTGCAAGCTCAGGCTGTACTGCGAACCACCGGGGGTGTTGGTGACGTTGATGATGGGCATATCTGCACCCATGGCCACGGCCGGGATGCTCAAGGCCGCGATGGCCAACCATTTTCCAAGGTGTTTCATGTTTTTTTCGGGTTGGCGGTGGCCATGGGGACGCCCAAGTCGGTGGGTCGATCCTCGGCATCCCATTGACCCAGTACCGAAATGTCCGTAGCGGTGACACCGAGCAAAAATTCACGGTCATCGACGCGGGTGATAACGACTTTTTGTCGAGCACCCAAACCCAAGGTCTCCACCACCTGCATGCGGCGGGCGCTGCGACCAAAACCTTGGCCTTGCTGCATTTTTTTCAAAAAATGCAGCAGCACCAACAGCAACACCACCACCAAGCCAAAACTCAGCAGCATTTGCAGCACGTCGGTCCAACCGAGCTGGGTCGGGTTCATGGTGGGTGTGGATCAGAGGTTTTCGAGGCGCTCGGTGGCGGGTACCACACGGGTCAAGCGGATGCCGTATCGTTCATTGACCAAAACCACTTCGCCTTGGGCAACCACGGTATTGTTGATCAAAACGTCCAAGGGCTCGCCGGCGATGCGGTCGAGCTCCACCACGCTGCCTTGCGTCAGGCGCATGAGGTCGCGGATTTTGATGGTGGCACGGCCGACCTCAATAGACAGGGTCACCGGGATGTTTTGCAACACATCGGGGTGAATTTGTTCTTTGTCGACCACGGAGTTGTCGGTGTTTGCGGTATCGCTCATGTCTGTTTCCTTGACGCTTATTCGGACAGGGGTTTGAGGGCGCGCACCACTTTGGCCGCCAACTGGGAGCCCATGGTGCCCACTTCCAGATCAAAAACCGGGGTGTCTTCGATCAGGCCTCGGGCGTAATCGCCCTTCTTGAAATACAACACATCACCGGCTTGCATGGTTTTGACGGTGTGCAAAGAGGCTTGCAACTTACCCAAGAGCACATGCATGTCCAAGGGGGCATCGTTGACGGCATCTTCGAGTTGTTTGTGCCACACGCGGTCGGAAGCTTCATTACCATCGCCCGACTGTACGCGGCTGCGCAGAAGGTCACGCACCGGTTTGAGCGCAACATAAGGAATGGCAATGTCCAAGAAACCGCCAGACTGTTGCGAGCCCAACTCGGCCTCAAAACGGCTGAGCACGATCATGTCGTTCTCGTCGGCGATTTGGGCGAACTGTGGGTTGATCTCCGAGCTAACGTGCTCGAAATCGATGCTGGTGATGGGGCCCCAAGCATCGCGCATGGAGCGAAAAAAGACCTGCAAAATCAATTTGATGATGCGCGTCTCGGTGGGCGTGAACAAACGGCCTGGGGCCAGCTGGTCCACACCTTTACCAAACCCACCAAAAAAACTGTCCAGCGAACTGAACACCAGTTTGGGCTCGATCACCACCATGGCATGACCGCGCAAAGGGGCCATGCGAACGGTGTTGACCGACAGCGGTGCCTTGAGGCCTTGCAAGTAGTCGCCAAAACGCACGATCTGAACCCGCGACGGGTTGATGCGCGGACTGGTGCGCAAGACTTCCAACATACCCAATCGGAATTGGCGAATGAAGCGCTCGTTGATCATGTCCAAAGACATGACGTTGACGCCCAGGCTGCTGTCTTCAGCGGCCAGGTCGTGCTTCTTGGCCGGCGCGCCCATGTTGAAGCCGCTGTCAACCGCGATAGCACCGCTGCCGACACCGTCGACCAAAGCGGCGAGTTCTTCGCGAGACAAGAGGTTTTGGTTATCGGCCATGCGACAAATCTCGTTGCGTCTTCACTGAATCACGAAAGTGGTGAAGTAGACCTCTTCGATGCCACCAAAGTCTTCGAACTTCTCCAATACCGCGTTCATTTCGGTCCGGATTTTTTCAGCCAAGTCCTTGCGGAACGTGGGCTTTTCAATTTCAGCCTCGGTCACCTGACGCAAAACGTCCAGCGCTGCAGAACGTAAAGCAAACTCATGCTTGTCCACGTTTTTGAACACGCGGTCGTCGTAAGTGGTCATGAGGGCCACTTGAACCTGGATGACTTTGCGTGAGCCGGTGATGTTGGCCAGGTACTCACGCTCGATTTCCTTGTAGGTTTGGACAAAACGCGTCAACTCAGGACTGTCTTTTTTAACCCGCGCATCTTCGGAGCCGAGCGGTGGCGGTGCATTGGGGTCGGCTGGCGCGGCTGCAGCTTTGTCGGCGGCGGCTTTTTCCTCCAAGGTGGTCAATTGCTCTTCGGCGGACTTTTCGTCCTTAGCGTCGAATGCGCCAGCAAAGAACAAGGTACCCACGATGGTGCCGGCGAGCAAAATCAGCACCAACAGCACGATCACGATGATCTTGACGATGGGGGACTTCTTTTTGCCTTCGACTTCGGTATCTTCATCAGCCATTGCTACACCTCTTGTTCACGATTTAAACCCAAATATCCCATCCATCTGTTCCCTGAGACCGCCCTTGTGGCGTTGGAACATCTGGTTGTCCTTCTTCACCCGAATCTGGAGACCGATTGCGGTCTGATTCCAGGGCTTGGGGTGTCGGTTGGCCGCCGTTTTTCGACGCGCCACCCGATCCAATGTTCAATGAAGCAACATCCATGCCCAATTGTTGCAGCATTTCCCGTAGCTTAGGCAAAGCCTCTTGCAACAGCTCCCGGGTGGCCGGGTTCAGGGCCCCGAAGGTGGCTTCCAACTCGCCGCCTCGCATTTGCATGTCAATTTCCACCCGCCCCAGGTGTTGGGGGTTCAAGGCAAAACGCAGTTGCCATTGTCCACGCTGCGCCTGCGCCACCATGCGCTGGGCCAGCATTTCACCGATCCGCATGGCCAAAGCCACCCGTTCTTCGGCTTTGAGGGCCTTGAGGTCTGCATCGGGGGCCAGTTCTGAGATCAGGGCGCTCAGGTCCAAGTCCAACTCCACACGGCCATCCTCTGCGGTCGCCAAAGCCTGATCGGCAGCTTCTGCGCTGGGCGACTTGGGCAGCAAGAGGTCGGTGATGCGCTTGGCGGGCAACAGGCTCAACGCAGCCCGCTCCAAAGCCATTCGATCGGGCAAGTCCAAAGCCTCATGTGCATCGGCATCGACCACCGTAGGGTGGACCCCTGCGTGACGCTGACCCCCTGCGATCCAGGCGGCCGCAGGCACCAGCCCCGCCTTCAACACGGCAGCGCCATCCGCTTTGAATTCGTTACCAAACAAGCGCTGAAGCGCCGAATCGTCCAACCCTTGACCTTGAGCAAAGGACATCAAACTGTCCCTCCCCGTCTCCGGGCTGGGCACCGCTGGCGTGATCAGTTGCATACGGCCCTCTGGCAACCACGTGCTTTTGAGGTCCAGCCCGTTGGAGCTCAGGGGCATTTGAGGATTCAAGGTATCAGCAACCGAGCCAGACACGCTCCCTCCGCTGGGCACATTGACCGCCGGTGTGGGACTGGGCAATGGCGTGGCGGATGCCGTCGGCATTTGCGCCATGAGCATCCAAGGGGGAACCATCAACTCTAGAGCGGCGGGTTCAGGGGGGCTGCCGGCGTCGAGTCCAGCCATGTCCGGGAGCTCGGTGGCGGCAAGGGTTTGCCCGGGTGTGCCTTGGGTCACGGGAGGTGACAACTGTGCAAACACCGCGGCAAAGCCCGATCCTAAGGTCTCGTCTGCGGGCTCAGCATCGCCCAAAACGCCCGATTCTCCGGGGGGCGCAGGCGTGTTGGGCTGCAAAACCGATAAAACATCAAGCTTCATGTGTGTAACCGGGCGCCCTGTTATGCGAACCACCGCCAGCGCCTCGGTCCACCCATCAAGCAAGAAGCATGACCGGCAGGACCTTGCCGCTTTGGTCGGTGGTGTCAAACCGGGTGGCACGGGTATTGCATGAAGGACTTCAAACCGGGCACGACGCTCGGCCACTCAGACACAAAGACCATGATCAACAACAGCCTGTCAATCCTTCGACAGAACATAGGCCGATTCGATCCGGCGGGCTTGGCCATTCCCGGCCTGGTCCTGCTCATCATGGCCATGATGGTCTTGCCGTTGCCGCCGTTGCTGCTGGACCTGTTGTTCACCTTCAACATCGTGGTGGCCTTGGTGATCATCATGATCGCCATCAGCACCCGCAAGCCTTTGGAATTCTCGTCGTTTCCTGCCATTTTGCTGTTCGCCACCATGCTGCGTTTGGCGCTCAACGTGGCCTCCACCCGGGTGATCTTGGTCGAGGGCCACACCGGTCCAGACGCCGCAGGCCAAGTGATCGCCGCTTTCGGTGAGTTTGTGATCGCCGGCAACTACTTGGTGGGTTTCATCATCTTCGTGATCCTGATGATCGTGAACTTCTTTGTGGTGACCAAGGGTGCTGGTCGCGTCTCGGAAGTGAACGCCCGTTTCACTTTGGACGCCATGCCGGGCAAACAAATGTCCATCGACGCGGACCTGAATGCCGGCGTCATTGACCAAGAGACCGCCAAAAAACGCCGTGAAGAGCTGTCTCAAGAAGCCGACTTCTTCGGCTCCATGGACGGTGCGTCCAAATTCGTCAGCGGCGACGCGCTGGCCGGCTTGCTGATTTTGATCATCAACATCGTCGGTGGCTTTGCCATTGGTTTGATCACACACGACCTGCCATTAAGCGAAGTGACCCGCATTTATGTGCTTTTGACCATCGGTGATGGCTTGGTCGCCCAGATTCCCGCCCTCTTCTTGTCGCTGGCCACTGCCATCATCGTCACGCGTGTGACGACCTCGGAGTCGATGACCGAGCAGGCCACCAGCCAATTGGCCAACCCATCGGCCTTGTTCATCTCGGCAGGCATCTTGGCCTTGTTGGGCGTAGTGCCTGGCATGCCCCACTTCATCTTCTTGCTACTGGCCTTTGCCACCGCGGGTGTGGGCTTCATGGCGCTGCGAAAACAAATCGCACAAGAGAACCCGCCCCCCGTCGTGGCTTCTGCGACCGACGCGCCCAAAGAGCTCGATTGGGACGACGTGGAACAAGTCGACCTCATCGGCATGGAAATCGGCTATGGCCTCATCCCCTTGGTCAACCCCGAAACCGGCGGCCAATTGATGAACCGCGTCAAAGGCGTGCGCAAAAAACTCTCCGCCGAATTGGGCTTCTTGGTCCAAGCCGTGCGCATCCGAGACGCTTTGAGCCTCAACCCAGACACGTACCACATCGTGCTCAACGGCACGGTGCGCGGTAAAGGCGACATCATGGTGGGCCGCGAACTGGCGATCAACCCCGGGAAGGTCTACGGCACGCTTGAAGGTATCAAGACCAAAGAACCTGCGTTTGGCCTGGAAGCCGTGTGGATCGACCCCTCGCAGCGCGACTACGCCCGAACGCTGGGCTATACCGTGGTGGACCCCAGCACGGCCATCGCCACCCACCTGAACAAAGTGTTGCGCGAAAACGCATCGGAATTGCTCAGCCACGACGAAGCGCAAAAATTGCTCGACAAAGTGGCCGCCAAATCGCCCAAGCTGGTAGAAGAGTTGGTGCCTGGCAAGTTGTCTTTGGGTGTGGTCACTCGCACCTTGCAAAACCTGCTGAGCGAAAACGTGCCGATCCGTGACATGCGATCCGTCGTCGAAGCCTTGACCGAAGCCAGCGTGCGTACCCAAGACCCCGATCAGTTGACCGCTTTGGTGCGCCCCAAACTGGGCCGCATGATCGTGCAAAACCTGCTGGAAAATCGCGAGACGCTCAACGTCATGACGCTCGACCCTGGTCTGGAGCAATTGCTGCACACCGTGATTCAGCAAAACAACGGCTCCAGTGGGGTTGTGCTCGAACCCGGTTTGGCCGAACGCCTGTTCAACGCCTTGCGCGAAAGCGCCCGTGCGGTCGAAAACGACGGTTTTCCCGCCGTGTTGGTGGTCGCCCCGGCCATTCGCACCTGGATGGCCAAGGCCGTGCGCCACCGCGTGGCCGACATGACCGTGTTGTCTTACAGCGAAATTCCCGATGAGCAAGCCGTGAAGGTGATCAACACCGTCGTGGCCGAAAAACCCATTCAATAAGACCAAGAGCCCAAGCCATGGAACTCAAACGCATCCTCGCCCGCGACGCCCGCACCGCTCACGACAAGGCCATTGCCTTGTACGGTCGCGACGCTTTGGTCATTTCCTCATCCCAAGTCAACGGCCAAACCGAGTTGATCGTCGCCGCCGACATCCCAATTGAACGCAGCGACCTGTTGGGCAGCCCCAAAGCGCAAGACATCCGCCTTCACGGCGCTGAAAGCGCCTCGGCCCAACGAGCCGCTCCCATGCCCTTCAAGACTTTTGAAGACGCGATGCAAGACACCTTGAGCGGTCGCATTGAGCCCGAGTTGGTGGTGCCCCCGGTCAGCGCACAAGAATTCAGTCCCGATCAACAGCAGCTTCGCGGCAAAGAAATCGTCGACTTGGTGCGCCAAGAGATTCAAATGCTGCGCCAAGAATTTCAACGGACCCAGCAGTTGCAAGCGTGGCAAACCCAGTTGGGGCTGCCCCCTGGCATGCAAGCCTTGGCTCAAGCCATGCAAGACACCGGTGTGCCTGCGCGCTTGCGCGCCCTGCTCGCCGACGCCCTGCGCAACTGCGAGAACCCCACGCAAGGCGTGGGCTTGATTCGAGACACGCTGGTCAGCAATTTGCCAGCCGCCCAAACCGCCCCCGATTGGCGCGGCGTACACGCCTTGTGCGGCCCCAGCGGTGTGGGCAAATCGCTGATGTGCGCTCGATTGGCTCGTCAAACCGCTCAAACGCTTCACAGTGAACGGGTGGCTCTGGTCAGCTTCAGCGATACCCGTGCCGGGGCTTGGAGCCAACTGCAGATGCTGGCCACTCAGGCCGGCGTGGACGCTTACCGTGCCAAAGACATGGCCACGCTGGAGCTGTTGCTCGAAGAGCTCAAGGACCACGACAGCATCATCATCGACACACCCGGGCTGGACTTCACCAGCCATGCCCAAGCCTTGGCCCAAGACCTGGGTGATATTCACGTTCACGCCGTGCTGCACGCCGATGCCTCGGGCAGTTTGCTGCAGCGACTGGACAAGGTGCCAGCGAACACGTGGAGCAGCTTGATCTTGACCAAGCTCGACGAATCGACACAAGCGTGGCCTTTGCTGCAACGCTTGACCGACCCCCACCCACTGCCCATCAGCTGGGTCGGCCATGGCGACAAACTGTCATCGAAAGCCAACGCTTTTGACCCCGCCGAACTGGTAGAGTTGGCTCTCGTACCTTTACAAGACAACTTGGCACCAGCCACCACCCCCGATGCCTTGTTCGCTTTGAGCAAAGCCAATCACAAAGTTTGGTATGGATAAAAAGAGCACCCCTCAAGTCATCGGTATTGCCAGCGGCAAAGGTGGCGTGGGTAAAACCACCATCACCGTCAACCTGGCGGTGGCACTGGCCAAACAAGGCCAGCGCGTCTTGCTGCTCGACGCCGATTTGGGCTTGGCCAACGCTCAGCTGGCCTTGGGCTGTCAAGCGCCGTTCAACTTGGGTCACGTTTTGCGAGGCGAAAAAACCCTGCAGGACATCATCGTGCGCACCGACTCTGGCGTGGGCTTGGTGCCTGGCGCCTCGGGCGTTCGTGAGCTCGCGGCGCTGGACGACCGACAAGTGGCGGCCATCGTTCATGCCTTCGACGACTTGACCGAACCCGTCGATTATTTGTTGGTTGATGTGGCGGCTGGCTTGTCCCCGTCCGTGTTGCAGATCATGGCGGCATGTCAGCGCCGGTTTGTGGTCTTGTGCGACCAGCCCGCCTCGATTGCCGACGCTTACGGCCTGATCAAGGTCATGTCCACAGAAGACTCGCTGGACGAGATTTATGTTTTGCCCAACATGGTCCAAAGCCAAGCCCATGGACAACAACTTTTCCATCGCCTCAACGAGGTGAGCCAACGGTTTTTACAAGTCACCTTGCGCTACATCGGCACCATCGAGTCCGACGAATTGATCGTCGACGCCCAAAAGAAATACCAATCGGTGTTGGAATGGGCGCCTGGCAGCAGTGGCTCTCGCGATTTCCGGCGATTGGCTCAAGCCGTCGTGGACTTGCCGCCCATTGGGCAGGCCTCTGGGCGCATTCAGTTTTTCATGAACCGCCTGTTGCACGCACTTTGACCCACACGCCATGAACAAATCCGTCGCCATGTACGCGCAAGTTGAGGACACCAACGAAAGTTTGGTGATCGCCCACATGCCCATGGTCAAGCGTGTGGCCATCCACCTCAAGGCCCGCATTCCGCCCTTCATGGAAGTCGATGAGTTGGTTCAAGTGGGTATGGTCGGCCTGATCGAAGCTTCGCGCTCGTTCAACCCCACACTGGGCATCCCCTTTGAAAGTTTCGCCCTCACCCGCATCCGCGGCGCCATGCTCGATGAGGTACGTCGCTTGTCGTTTCTGCCCCGTTCGGCGGTGGCTTTCAATGCCAGCGAAAACGCCTCCTTACACACGCTCATGGCCGAATTAGGCCGCCAGCCCACGCAGGCCGAACTGGCAGCGCACATGGGCAAAGACTTGCCCTCTTACCACAAGGAACGCGACGCCGCCCAACGGTTTGAGACCTACTCCCTGGAGGTCGTTACCGACGAGGTGATGGGCATGGCCGACGACAGCGATCACCAACCCGAAGTGGTGCTCGAAAAAGCCCAAATGATGAACGCATTGGAAGGGGCCATTGAGGCTTTACCCGAGCGTGAACGCATGGTTTTGCAGCTGTATTACGTGGAAGGCTTGATACTCAAGGAAATTGTTGAGGTCCTTGGTGTTACAGAATCGCGTGTTAGTCAAATTTTGTCGGGGACAGTTAAGAAGCTGCGCCAACAACTGCAAATAACTTGACACAATAGAGCATCGTTAATTTATAACCCAACACCTGCAGCCCATGTTTTCCTTCCTAAAAGACGCCGATGTTGATGAAAAAGAACAGGCTCAAGCCCTGTTCGAAAAGATAACAGCCTCCAAAGCCGACACCCGCGAAGCTCGCAGCGCCCGCATTCGCATGGGTTTGCTCTGCCGTGCTCACCTAGACAAAACCTTCATCGATGGCGCACAAAGGACGGCTGTCTTTTTTGAAAAAATGGCTCAGGCCACCATCAACAACACCGAAAAACCCGATAAACCTGAGTTCAGCTTATTTCAACAAGTCAAGTCGGGTGACAAAGAGATTTGGGTCTACCTGCCAGAAGAGTACGCCCAAGAGACCTTCAACGTTGGGGCCCTGTATCAAAAAACCGAAGTTGATGCAAAAACCGCTATCGACCGAGTGCAGCAGATCGCCGACCAAATTTGTTTGTACGAACTCAAGCTCGACACGCCCTTTGAGGTGTTGCAGTTCCTGCGGGATGAAATTTCCGGCAAATCTGCCGATTCATCTCCTGGGGCTGGCACACCGCCGGCCCAAAGCGCCGACTGAAACCCGTCATGGACTTGCTCTTTCTCGCCTTCATCGCCATAGGGTTGCTTTTGCTGCTCGTCTTGGTGATTTATTTGGTGGACCGAGTCAATTCCTTGGAAAAAGACACCAAAACTGCGATCGAAAACCTCAGTTCAATTGCACAAGCCCCAAGCAGTGTGGCGGTGGGCCCTTTTGCTGGGCTGAGCGCCAAAAAACTATGGGACGCCATGACAGGTCGGCCGCCAGAAGACGTCCCAGCGGACAGTCTGGGCGATGTGCGAACCCGTTACGAAACGGTGCTGATCAAGCACATCGAGTCGATTTTTGAAGAAGGCAAGCGCGACGGCAACATGGGGGTGTCCTCGCCCCCTAAGAACACCCGCCAAATCACCACACTGCGCGGCAACGTCGAGTCTTGGCTGCCCATGCCCCAAGTCAATGCCATTTACCAGTGTGGTGTTGACATCAGCCAAAAGTCGCCAGAGCAACAAGGCGAGGTCCGCATGGCCTTGGACGACGCGTGCAACCAATTGTTTGGCAAAACGCAGATCGAACCGAAGGCGCCCATGTCCCACAGCCTCATGGGATCCGATCCTGCCACCCCCGCGGTACGGGGTGGTAACGCGGTCACAACAGACGGCTTGCCCGCCCCGGATACGAAAATCAACGCCACGGGCTAAAGTTTTTCCCGTATGGGCCGACTCATGATGTAACAACGCATTCATCAGGAGTTCTTCATGCGATCACAACAACGCGCCCTCAACAGCTACGGTTCGGTTCAAGTCGTCACTGGCGTGGCCAGCGCCAACAATGTCCAGCTGATTCAAATGCTGTTCGACGGCTTGATCGAGAGCTTGGCCAAGGCCAAAGGCCACATGATTCACGGCACCATCAAAGAAAAATCCGATGCGTTGGGCCGTGCTGGCCGCATCGTGGTGGGCCTGCAAGGCGCATTGGACTTCAAACAAGGCGGCGACTTGGCCCAAAACCTCAACGAGTTGTACGCCTATGTGACCCGCCGTTTGTTCCACATCAACGCCCACAACGACTTGGAAGCCTTGGACGAAGTCTTCACCCTGATGAACGACATTCGCCAAGCTTGGAACACCCTGCCCACCCTGATGGCCGACACGGCCCCCAGCGTTCGCTACGCCAACTGATGCCTCAGACTGAGGAGTGAAACGGTTGCCAGTTCAAACAAATTGGCGCCGCCGGGGATGGCCTAAAATCCAAAAAATGACATCCCTTAGCAGTCATGACCACTGACCCGTTTCAATACCTCAACACCCAAAGAGCCGCTGAATTCATTGGCGACAGCGCTGGCGTCAACCGCTTGCTAACAACGCTCAAAGCCACGCTCGACGCCGATCTTCCCACCCTGCGACAACGTTTGGCCGATGGCAACACCCAAGGCGTGCACGACCTTTTGCACCAATTCAAAGGCTTTGCGCCAGTGTTTTGTGTGGACAGTTTGGTTGAGCTGGTGATTCAAGTGGAGGCCATGAGCAAGCAAGCTTCTCCCAAAGCCCTCCAAAAAGCCATGGCTCCTTTGCTGGATCAACTCACGGTGTTACATGCCGAAGTTGAGCGTCAACTCGCGGCATGAACCTTCTGCGACAGCAGTTCCTCGACCTTTGCGCACAGCTGTGAGGGCTCAAACGGTTTGAGCATCACGCTGCTCAAGCCAGCCTCGACGAAACGGTCCAAATCTACCGGGTTGACGTTGGCCGTCAAACCCAAAATCGGGGTTTGCGCGGCGGGGTTGGGTAATTCGCGCCGAATGAATTTGGACGTATCAATCCCGTCCATCACGGGCATGACCATGTCCATGAAGACCACGTCGTAGACGCCTGCTTGCAATTTCTCCAAGGCCATTTTTCCGTCATCGGCTTCATCAATGACGCTGCGCGGCCAGGCGTTCTGCAGCACCTGTTTGACCAACAAGCGGTTGATGGGGTGGTCGTCCACCACCAAAAAGCGCCACGAGGCTTGTGGCGTTTGCAAGGGCGAAGTCTCGGTCTGCACCATCAAGGGCGGCTCCATCGCGTGCAATGGCAGCTCAAACCAAAATCGGGAACCCTGACCCAACTGACTTTCAAAACCAATCGAGCCACCCAGCAAATCGACCAAACGCTGGGTGATGGTCAGACCCAAGCCATTGCCACCGTATCGCTTTTGAATGTCGCTGTCGGCTTGGGTGAAGCGCTTGAACACCTGCAAGTGGTGGTGCTGCGCAATACCAATCCCGGTATCCTCCACGCTGAACAAGACGCCCGTTGGGACACGTTGCACTTTCAACAACACATGCCCTTCGTGCGTGAACTTGATGGCATTTCCGATCAAATTGACCAGAATTTGCATCAGCCGGTGACGATCGGTGCTCACCCACTCGGGCACATCGTTTTGGATATCGGAGCGAAAAATAAGGTGGGTGCTCTTGATTCGGGGCAAGAAAAGATCGACCGCGTGTTGCACCGTTTGGCGCAAGGCAAAGGTCTCGGCCCTGGCCGTCAGACGCCCGGCGTCGAACTGGGAGTAGTCCAAAACATCGTTGATCACGGTCATCAAATGGTCGGCCGACTGACGCGTGTGTTCCAAAATTTGGCGCGCTCGCGGTTTGTCGCCCACTTGGTTGAGCAACAAGGTGTTAAAGCCCAAGATGGCGTTCATGGGCGTGCGCAACTCGTGGCTGACAGTGGAAATGAATTGCTCTCTGGCTTTGACCGTGTTGACCAATTCTTGACGTTTTTTCTCCAACTCCAATTGGCGATGCTCGACCTCTGCCAATGCCTTTCGGTGCTGGTGGTCATAAATCAGGGGCACGATGATCAGCACGCAGGTCACCAAGGCGTAGGTCGTCAATGACGATGTCGCATGCACCAGACCCAAGTCGAAAGTCTTGAGCCAGTCACCCTGCCCCGTGAGCACGGTCACGGTCAACTGAATCAAGATCACCAAACCAAACCAAATGTACCCACTTCGCCTTCCAATGACAAAGAACGGTGTGATGGGCAAAATCAACAGCCAGGCCAAACGCGGGGAAAAAATACCACCCGACACCCAAGCCGCGAAAACGATCTGAACCGCTCCCAGTGCGGTGGCCAAGTGCACCGTCTTGGCCAAGGACATGCCCCGATACAAGAGAAAAATTTGCAGGGCCAAGGTGGCTGCAGAGACCAATGGGACCAGCGTGCCATAAGCGTAAGGGCTGATCCAAGCAAAAACGAGCATGACGCCGATGATGAGCACCCCAAACAAAACGGCGTAAGGTGTCTTTCCGGCTTGAAACCGCTCGGGTAAGCGTGGGATGACGTGCTGAGAAAACCAGCGAGCGAGGTCGATCATTTTTCGCCCCCCGTTGGCGCTTGGCTGAGCCATTGGGTGAGTGTCTTTTGCACCATGTGGCTATCCATGGGTTTGTGCAGAACGCCGTTCATTCCCGACTCCAAACAGCGCTGGCGATCCATCGGGTTGGTGTTGGCGGTCAACGCCAAAATCGGCATCAGCGCATGCTCAGCAGAGGCTCGCAAGCGACGTGTCAACTCCATGCCGTTCATGTCGGGCATGACCATGTCGATGAGCGCGATATGAAAGGACTTGGTCCGCAGCGCTTCCAGCGCTGCTTGACCGCTTTCAACAGCGGTGATGCGTGCACCAGCGAAGTGTTTTTTGATCTGTAACTGGGCCACCATGAGGTTCACCACGTTGTCGTCCACCAGCAGCACATCAAACTCGGCAGGCATCCACCCTTGTCCAAAAGCACGCTGGGTCATCGCGCCAGTGTCTGCCACCTGGCATGGCAGCTCAAACCAAAAGCGAGAGCCCACACCCTCTTCAGAGCTCACGCCCAATCGACCCTGTTGCAACACCACCAAGCGCTCACATATCGCCAAACCCAAACCTGTCCCGCCGTAAGCGCGATTGGTCTGCTCATCGGCATGCTCAAAACGGTTGAAAATTTGCAATTGACGGGTCAGGGGTATGCCACTGCCCGTGTCTTGTACCTCGAACCAGAGCCGATCGCCCTGCACCAAACAAGTCACATCAATGCGACCAGTTGCTGTGAACTTGAGGGCGTTGTCCAACAATTGGTCGACAATTTGCGCCATTCGTCCAGCGTCAATCTCAACCCGCACATCAGGGACGTTCCACCCCAAACTCAATCCCTTGCCTTGCGCTCGCTGCACATAAGGCTCTGCAAAGCTGTTCATCCACATCAGAAGATCGCAGGGTTCGGGGTGAAACACCACGCGCCCAGATTTGAGCTGCGAGAAATCCAAAATGTCGTTGATGAGGGACAGCAAACTCTCGGTCGAACCGCGGATCAAATCCACCGTTTCGATGGATTGGGGCTGATGTTTGAACTCATCTCGGAGCACCCCATTGAGACCCAGGATCGCATTCATCGGCGTGCGCAATTCGTGGCCGACGGAAGCCACGAACTCGTCTTTGTGGGCCTGCGCTTGCAGCAATTCAGCGTGGATATCGAGCAGCGCTTGATTGCGTCGCTCCACCTCCAGCAAGCGACGGCGGTACAAGAAGTCAAACAACCACAAAGCCATCATCAAACAGGCCATGGCACCCAAGTGGTTGAAAAATGCCCATGGCAAGGTTTCATCGTCGTGGGTGATGGTGCTGACCAACCTGCCCTGCTGAGCGCCCACCCACAATAAGGCCTGAGCTCCTAAAGACACGCCCAACCACAGGCCGGTACCTGCTGGGCCCAACAACAAGAGTGCGGCGATCGACAACACCACCAACCACACCAACACACTGGAGTTGATGCCGCCGGTTTGAAACGCGATGGTGGACATGCCCAAGACGATGGCCGTCAAAAACACGTGGCATATCAGGTGGTACAGGCGGGCAAACACCGCCAAGGGCATGAGCAAAAAAAGAAAGGCGCTGAGCCACATATTCACTCGGTGGTCATATGCGGTTTGCGGGACGAAATAAAACATCAGCGAGCTCAAGGCCGTGATGGTGATGCAAACCATCAGCAACTGGCGGCGATTGAACAAACTGCCCGCCAGCAAGTCCCGCCATTCCACCCACCATCGCTGTGCCATATGCAAGTCAACCCATTGAATCTGATGGTGAATTGTCTGGTGCGGTGGTCGTTGAATTCTTAACGAACGTTAAAATTAATACCAAAAAAATCATTAAAATTTATTTTTAATTTATTTAGTATTCTTATAGGCGCAATTGTGAGTTGGACTGTTTGAATGAAGCCACAACGCTGAGAACAATTGACAAGAATCGCTGTCCATGCAAAACACCATATTCACCACCCCTTTGGTCAGTCCCCTGTTCAAGTGGCTGTCGATCAGAGTTTTGAAATTGAGCGGGTGGCAAGTCCAAGGCCAGCTGCCCACCCACGCCCAGAAGAGCGTGCTGATCGCCGCCCCCCATACCAGCAACTGGGATCTGCCGATGACGCTGATGGTGGCCTTTGCTTTGGAGCTGCGGCCCCGCTGGATGGGCAAAGCGAGCATCTTTCGCTGGCCCTTCGGGTCACTCATGCTTTGGTTGGGCGGCATCCCTGTCGATCGCAGCCAGTCCAACAACTTGGTGGCCAGCAGCGCCCAAGCCATTCGCGACGCGGCCGAGCCGCTGCAACTGATCGTGCCCCCCGAAGGCACACGCAGCAAAACCCGACACTGGAAAACCGGCTTTTATTACATCGCCCACAGCGCCCAAGTGCCGATCGTCATGGCCTACATGGACTATGCGAACAAGCAAAGTGGCTTGGGGCCATTGTTTGAACCCACGGGCGATGTCGAGGCTGACATGGCCAAAATCAAAGCGTTTTACCAACCCTTCAAAGGCAAAAACGCCGATCAGTTCGCCGCCGAAGACGCTTGAACATCAAGCTATACCCTCACCCTGGAGCGAACAAAAGCCGCCGCGACCGTCATGTGAACCTGTTTCGCCAAATGGCTGATCAGGGCTCGGTGGGTGTTTGAACCACCCAACACAAAACCACCACCATGCAGGTACAACACCACCCCGGAGGACTGCTCTGCAGGCCAGTGCCATTCGCAAGGCAGCCCCGCCAGCGTCGCCCGCTCCAACTTCACGCCAGGGACTTGTGGCAGGAAAAAGGTAAGCCCACGCAAGACTGCGCGCTGCAACGCGATGGGGACCTGAGGTCGAACCCAGCCGCGAAACAACAAGCGCAGACCGTGACGCAAAAGTGATGGAAGGGATCTAGCATGGTTTGGGCGTCGTGGGGCCTATCGGCAGTCATCAATGCTTGACTGAGCGCCTCAACGCCGCGGAGAAATTCAGCGCGGTCTTGCGCCGTGTCTGGCTGACTTCGGTGCGTGGTTTGGTACAAAGACAAGCAAGGCGCTTGCGTCAATGCGCCCAAGCCCTAGAGGGCGTCGGTGCTGATGGCGTGCAGGTGTGAGGGTCCATGTGGGTGGAATCAAACGGACAGGTCTGCCCGAACATGGCCCATGGTGCCCCCACAGCAGCGGTTTGTCGGTTCGCTGTCGCACACCCGTCAGCGAACGCCATCCCACAAGAGCTTGCACCCGGTCAGGAACATGCCGATTCGAATCAGCCGGTAGAACAAGACGGGGTTGATGGTGCGCGCCATTCGCACCCCGACCCAAACGCCGACCGGGGCCAGTGGCAACAGCACCAAGGACGTGCCGAAGTTGCGCATGTCCAGCAAGCCCAACCAAGCGTAGGGGGCCCACTTGGCCATGTTGATGAAGAAGAACAGGTAGGCCATCGTACCGGTGAAGAGCACCGGCGAGAGCTTCAGGCGCATCACGTAGGCGTTGACGGGCGGACCGCCCGCGTGGGCGATGAAGCTGGTGAAGCCCGA
>CAMDCY010000014.1 GCA_945890705.1 Hydrogenophaga intermedia
GCACACCCACTGGAGTTCCAATCGATTGAGCAATGGGGCGACTCCACCCGTGGCCTGCTGCCGGTGGAAAACACCATCATGGTGGCCATCCCCGAACTCGACGGCTCGATCTTGCCCATGGTCTACGGCGGCCGCCCCGGCCCCGCCGGGCAAACCTGCCACGGCTGCGACAAGCGCTGCACCTTTCCCAGCGGCCCGCGCAGCCAGGACATGTTCACCTGCAGCGAGCGCACCGAGATGCTCACCGCCCGTGTCGAGCGCCTGGTGCGCCTGCGCGACAAACCACGCGCCGACCGCAAGCTGGCCATCGTGCTGTTCAACTTCCCGCCCAACGCCGGCAGCGTGGGCACGGCCGCTTACCTCTCCGTCTTCCAGTCGCTGTTCAACACCTTGCAGCGCTTGTCGCTTGAAGGCTACCAAGTCAGCTTGCCCAAGAGCGTGGACGACTTGCGCAACCGCCTTCTGCACGGCAACGCCAGCCAGTACGGCACGCAGGCCAATGTGCTGCACGCCATCGACACCGGTCACCACGTCAAACACGAGCGCTGGCTCAATGAGATCGAAGCGCAATGGGGCCCTGCCCCCGGCAAACATTTGACCAACGGCCAGTCCATCTTTGTGCTCGGCGCCGACTTTGGCCAGGTGGTGGTCACGGTGCAACCAGGCTTTGGGTATGAGGGTGACCCGATGCGCCTGCTGTTCGAAACCGGCTGCGCCCCCACCCACGCCTTCAGCGCCTTTTACCGCTACCTGCGCGACGACTACGCCGCCGACGCGGTGCTGCACTTTGGCACGCACGGCGCGCTCGAGTTCATGCCAGGCAAACAAACCGGTCTGTCGGCCCAGTGCTGGCCCGACCGACTGATCGGTGCGCTGCCCAACATCTACCTGTATGCCGCCAACAACCCGTCCGAAGGCGCATTGGCCAAACGCCGAGGCGCGGCCACGCTGGTGAGCTACCTCACCCCCTCGCTCACACACTCGGGCTTGTATAAAGAACTGGTCAGCTTGCAGCAATCGATTGAGCGCTGGCAGCAAATGGGCCCCGACCAAGCCCAAGACCGCGACAGCTTGACCACGCTGATCCGCGAACAAGCACAAAGCATCGATTTGCCCGTTCCAGCCCATCAGGCGACCGATCACACCGCCTGGATCGAGCAGCTGCAAAACCAGTTGCTCGAACTCGAATACGCCCTGATCCCCGAAGGCCTGCACGTCATGGGCCAAGCCCCCACCCGCGAGCAGCGCTTGGGCACCCTCAAAGTCATGGCCGACGCCATGGCTTTGACAGGAGCCCAAAACACCGCGTTGATGGAAGCCTTGGTGGACGGCGCAAGCGAAGCGCAATTGAACGCACAGTTCAGTGCCGACTTGGTGGCCAACGACAAAGCGCAGGCCGAGACGCTGCGCCAACTGGTGCGCACCAACCGCCTGCTGGGCGAAGACCACGAAATGCAAGGCCTGATACGCGCCCTCGACGGCCGCTATTTGCAACCCGCCCCTGGCGGCGACCTGATCCGCAACGCCAACGTGCTGCCCACCGGTCGCAACCTGCACGGCCTCGACCCCTTCCGCATGCCCTCGGCTTTTGCGGTGCGCGATGGCATGCGCCAGGCCGACAAACTCTTGGCCCGTTACCAGCAAGACCATCAAGCCCTACCCGAGACCGTGGCCATGGTGCTGTGGGGCACCGACAACCTCAAGACCGAAGGCAGCCCCATGGCGCAAGCCTTGGCCTTGATGGGCGCAGCGCCTCGCTTTGACAGCTACGGCCGCTTGGCTGGCGCGCAGCTGATTCCTTTGGCCGAGTTGGGCCGCCCGCGCATCGACGTGGTCATCACCTTGTCGGGCATCTTCCGCGACCTGCTGCCCATGCAAATCCGCTTGCTGGCCGAAGCCTCGTTTTTGGCGGCCAGTGCCGATGAACCACTTGATCAAAACTTTGTGCGCCGACATGTCTTGGCCTACCTGGCTGAGCACGAAGGCAGCACCCTGGAGAGCGCCGCACTGCGCGTGTTCGGCAACACCGAAGGCGCATACGGCGCCAACGTGAACCACCTGATCGACAGCAGCTGCTGGGAAAACGAAAATGAACTCGGAGACGCTTTCACCCAGCGTAAAGGCTTTGCCTACGGCCGCGAAGGCCGCCCTGTGCGCAACACCTCGGTTCTGCAAAGCGCGCTGGCCAGTGTCTCGCTCACCTACCAAAACCTCGACTCGGTGGAGCTGGGCGTGACCAGCATCGACACCTACTTCGACACCTTGGGCGGCATCAGCCGCGCCGTGCTGCAGGCCAAGCACCAGCGCGACGGCAACGCCGCTGAGGCCCCGCCCGTCTTCATTGGCGACCAAACCCAAGGCGAGGGCGTGGTGCGCAGTCTGACCGAACAAGTGGCCCTAGAAACCCGCAGCCGCATGCTCAACCCCAAGTGGCACGAAAGCATGTTGCAGCACGGCTACGAGGGCGTGCGCCAGATCGAAGCGCACCTGACCAACACCATGGGCTGGTCGGCCACCACAGGGCAAGTGCAGCCCTGGGTGTACCAACAGCTGGCCCAGACCTTTGTGCTGGACCCCGCCATGCGCGAGCGCATGGCCCAGCTCAACCCCACCGCATCGGCCAAAGTGGCCAACCGCCTGCTGGAGGCCACCCGCCGCCAGTACTGGCAACCCGACGCCGAAACCATGACAGCTTTGCTGCGGGCCGGTGAAGAACTTGAAGACCGCCTTGAAGGCATACACGAAGGACTCCCAGCATGATCGAAACCACCAGCATCCCGGTGAACAGCATTCAGAGGGTTCGCGGCGCAGACGGCGAAGGCAGCGTCCAGTTCCAGATGGACCCCACCGTCAAGATCGGCACCGCCAAGGTTTTTGCGGTCTACGGCAAGGGCGGTATAGGCAAGAGCACCACGTCGTCCAACCTGTCGGTGGCCTTCAGCAAGCTGGGCAAGCGCGTGCTGCAAATCGGCTGTGACCCCAAGCACGACTCCACTTTCACCCTGACCAAAAAACTCATGCCCACCGTGATCGACGCGCTCGAAACGGTGGACTTCCACGCCGAAGAGCTGCGCCTCGATGACTTCGTCTTCAAAGGTTACAACGGTGTGATGTGCGTCGAGGCCGGTGGCCCACCCGCAGGCACCGGCTGCGGCGGCTATGTGGTCGGCCAGACCGTGAAACTGCTCAAAGAACACCACCTGCTCGAAGACACCGACGTGGTGATTTTTGACGTGCTGGGAGATGTGGTGTGCGGCGGTTTTGCCGCACCGCTGCAACACGCCGACCGCGCCCTCATCGTCACCGCCAACGACTTCGACTCCATTTTTGCGATGAATCGCATCGTCCAAGCCATTGGTGCCAAGGCCAAAAACTACAACGTGCGCTTGGGCGGTGTGATCGCCAACCGCAGCGACGCCACCGACCAGATCGACAAGTACAACGCGGTCACGGGTCTGAAAACCATGGCGCACTTTCCCATGCTCGACGAGATCCGCAAGAGCCGTTTGCAAAAGTGCACCTTGTTCGAGCTCGAACCCACACCCGCCGTCAAAGCCGTGCAAGACGAGTACATGCGCCTAGCCGCGGCCCTTTGGCTGGGGGCCGACCCGCTGCCGTCCATCCCCATGAAGGACCGCGACATTTTTGACCTGCTGGGTTTCGATTGAACACCCTCCAGAAAGCACACCATGAACACCACCGCCTACGAACAACGCCGCAGCCAGATCGAGCACTACTTTGACCGCACCGCAGCGGATGCCTGGGCGCGCCTGACCTCGAACGAGCCTGTGGGCCGCATCCGCGCGACCGTGCGCGCCGGTCGCGACACCATGCGCGAAACCCTGCTGTCTTGGCTGCCGCAAGACCTGCGTGGCCTGCGCGTGCTGGACGCCGGTTGCGGCACCGGCGCGTTGGCCTTGCAAGCGGCCCTGCGCGGGGCCGAAGTGGTGGCGATTGATTTGTCACCCACCTTGGTCAAGCTCGCCGCCGAACGCATGGCCGCCGAACACCCCACCCTACCCGGCTCGGTGGAGTTTTTGTCGGGCGACATGCTCAGCCCCGACTTGGGCCACTTCGACCATGTGGTGTGCATGGACTCGCTCATCCACTACGACAGCGACCAAATCGCCGAAGCGCTGGCCGGTTTGGCTCAGCGCACGCGCGGCTCCATGGCCTTCACGTTTGCGCCGCGTACCCCACTCTTGGCCCTCATGCACAGCGCGGGCCGCCTGTTTCCCCGCAGCGACCGTTCGCCGTCGTTGTCGCCCGTGGCCCACGCCGACTTGCTCCAACGCATGCAGGGCCACGCCGATTTACAGGGCTGGCAAGGCGCGCGCATGCAGCGCGTGGCCAGCGGCTTCTACACCTCTCAAGCTTGGGAGTGGACCCGCTCATGACACTTCGCGTCCCCATGCCCCGCTGGTTGACGGCCCACGGCACGCGCTTCATGCCGTTTGCTGATGCGGCTTCGCCCGAGCTGCCGATGGCGCGCTTGCTGCGACTGTCGCTGTTCCAGGTGGTGATCGGCATGGTGACGGCACTCTTGGTGGGCACGCTCAACCGGGTCATGATCGTGGAGTTGCAAGTGCCCGCTTGGTGGGTGGCACTGGCTGTGGCCATCCCCATGGTTTTCGCACCGCTGCGCACCCTGATCGGCTACCGCAGCGACACCCACCCCTCGGCGCTGGGCCTGCGCCGCATCCCCTATATGTGGACGGGTACCTTGCTGCTGTTTGGCGGCTTGGCCATCATGCCGTTTGCCTTGTTGCTCTTGTCGGAGCCCGAAGCCGCCAACCTGTGGGTCGGCCAGTTGGGTGCTGGCTTGGCTTTTGTGATGGTAGGGGCGGGCATCCAAGTCACGCAAACCGCCGGCATGGCGCTCGCGCACGACTTGGCCACCGACGAGAAGCGCCCCCGCGTGGTAGCCCTGCTCTACAGCATGCTGCTGGTGGGCATGATCGCCAGCAGCGCGGTGTTCGGTTGGTTGCTCAGCGACTTCAGCCCACAAAAACTCATCCAGTTGGTGCAGGGTTGTGCGCTCATGGTGGCCTTGATGAACCTGGCCGCATTGTGGAAACAAGAGGCCCGAGGTGCCAAGCGCGGTCGGCGCGAAGCCGGCGGCTTTGCCAGCAGCTGGCGCGAGCTCATGACCCAGCCGCAGATGCGCCGCTTCTTGTGGACCCTGGCCTTGGGCACCTTCGCCTTCAACATGCAAGACATCGTGCTTGAGCCCTATGCCGCCGAGATCTTGAAATTTGACGTGGGCATGACCAGCGCCTTGACGGCCTTGAGTGCGGGTGGCGCTTTGCTGGCTTTCCTCTTGTCGGCCCGGTGGCTGTCGCGCGGCTTGCACGCCTGTCGCCTGGCCAGTCTGGGTGTGCTGCTGGGCTTGCCCGCGTTTGCGATGGTGATTTTTTCGGGCCCGCTCGAAGCGGCCTGGATGTTCCGCACTGGTGTGGGCCTGATCGGATTCAGCGGCGGTTTGTTTTCGGTGGGCATGCTGGTCACGGCCATGGGCATGGCCGCGCACGACAGCCCCATCGGTCACTTGGGCGGTCTGGTCATCGGCACTTGGGGCGCGGTGCAAGCCACCAGCGCGGGGGCGGCCATGGCGCTGGGCGGGGCTTTGCGCGACGGCGTGTCGGTGCTGGCCATGTCGGGCGCTTTGGGTGAGGTACTGGTCACCCCCATCACCGCCTACAGCTTCGTCTACCACCTGGAAATGTATTTGTTGTTTGTCGTGCTGGTGGCCCTGGGCCCCATGTTGCGCGCCAGCCGTTTGGCGGCACGCGCAGAGGCCCAAAAAGCCAGCAACCCCCAACCCTTCGGCCTGGCGCAACTGCCGGGTTGATGCACCGATTTTTTGAAGGAGAACAGCCATGGAAACAGGCGCAATCACACAGTACGTCGATGTGGCCCAAATCGTGTTGTACATGTTTTGGGCATTCTTTGCGGGTCTGATTTACTACCTTATCCGTGAGGGCCATCGTGAGGGTTACCCCATGGATTCGGGCCGAGACAACGGTCCCAAGATCGAAGGTTGGCCACCGGTTCCAGAACCTGTGGCCTACAAGACTGAAAGCGGTCACACCTACCTGTCACCCGACCTGAACCGCCCGGACGGCGAGTACAGTTCCCAGCCGATGCACGGCTGGAACGGCGCCCCCCTGGAGCCAATGGGCGACCCCTTGCTCGCCGGTGTGGGCCCCGGTGCTTGGGCCATGCGCGCCGACGTGCCCGACATGGAACACGGCCACCCCAAGATCGTGCCCCTGCGCATCGCCACCGACCACTCGGTGGCCAAGCGAGACGTGGACCCCCGTGGCCTGCCGGTCTGGGGCGCCGACAAGGTCATCGCCGGCACCGTGGTCGAGTTGTGGGTGGACCGAATGGAAATGCTGTTCCGCTACGCCGAGGTGCAATTGGCGGACTCCGACAAGCGCGTCTTACTGCCCATGACCTTTGCGCGCATCAAGAAAGACGGCTCGCACGTGCAGGCCATCTTGGCGCACCAGTTTGCCAACGTGCCGCAGACCAAGTCCCCCGACCAGATCACCATGCTCGAGGAAGAAAAAATCACCGCCTATTACGGTGCAGGCACTTTGTACGCCACGCCTGAGCGCCAGGAACCCTTGATATGAAAGCCACCCACGAACACGAATGGGAGGCCGCCCCCGGCTTGCCCAGCGCCTTGCCCCCGGGCGAGTACGTGGTCTGGCAGGGCGCGCCCGAATGGAAGCGCTTGGCCATCCACGCCTTCCATGTGCGCAAAGTGGCGATGTACTTTGTCCTTATGTTGGCGGTGCAGGTCATCAACCTGACGGCCCCAGAGGGCCCCGTCGATTGGAAACCCCTGTGGGTGGCGGGCAGTTTGTACGCCTTGGCACTGGGCTTGCTCTTGGGCACAGCTTGGATGTCGGCCCGCAGCACGCTCTACACCTTAACCAACAAGCGCGTGGTCATGCGCATCGGCATTGTGCTGACGCTGACCTTCAACCTGCCCTTCAAGCGCATCGCGGGTGCTTCTTTGAAGACCCAAGGCGCGGGCACAGGCGACATCGCACTGGCCTTGCACCCCGAAGACCGCATCGGCTGGGCCCACCTGTGGCCACACCAACGCGCTTGGCATGTGACACAACCACAGCCCACCCTGCGCTGTGTGCCCCACAGCACACAAGTGGGTGAGCAATTGTTGGCCTTGTGGCGTGCCGAGCGTTCGGGCCAAAGCCTGCACTTGGGTGATACGGCTGTGAGCAGTCCCAGCACCCCCAACCGCTCGCAAGGGATGTTGGCATGAGCACCCTGCCCAAGCACGGCTGGCAAGCCCAGACCCTGAACCAACCCATGGCCTGGATCGGCGTGCTTCTTTTGTCCTTGCTGGTGGCCGTGGGTTTGGCTCGCTGGTCGGGTCTGGACCCGCGCACACCCGACGCCGCTGTGCAGTGGCAGCGCGACCTGCAGTTTCGCGATCTGCCCAGCGGTGACGTGCTGGTTATGGACGCTCGCACCGGACAAGCCGTGGCCCAATTCAGCGGCGAACAAGGTTTTCTGCGCAGCACCTTGCGGGCCCTGGCCCGTGAACGCCAGCGCTCGAGTTTGGGGAAAGAAGCCCCCTTTGTGTTGGTCGGGCGCACCGACGGCCGCCTGACCCTGCAAGACCCCAGCACCGGGCAACGCATTGACTTGGAGTCCTTTGGCCCCAGCAACGCCGCCGTGTTTGCCAGCCTGCGGCTGGCCGGCACACCAGCCCCCTGACACCGCACCACACCGACTTGGAGAAGCCCATGAACGCCACCACCGTCCAAACCATCGCCACCGCCGAAGACGCCAACAAAAAGGCCGTGCACGACGACATGATCAGCCCGCGTTTTTACACCACCGACTTCGCCGCCATGGACCGCATCAGCGTCGAACCGGTGCGGGCCGAATGGGACAGGATGATGGCCGAGTACGAGGGCGACAACAACCACGACCACTTCCAACGCGACGAGGCGTTTGCAGGCGAAGTGGCCGCGGGCATGGCCAGCCTCTCGCCCGAGATGCGCCAAGAGTTCATGGACTTTTTGGTCAGCTCCCTCACGTCTGAATTTTCCGGTTGTGTGCTTTACAACGAGATTCGCAAGAACGTCACCAACCCCGACATTAAGCAGCTCATGACCTACTTGGCTCGCGACGAATCGCGCCACGCAGGCTTCATCAACCTGTCGCTGCGCGATTTCAACTTAGGGATTGACCTGGGTAATTTGAAGCGCACCAAGAAATACACCTTCTTCAAGCCCAAATACATTTACTACGCGACCTACCTGTCCGAGAAGATCGGTTACGCGCGCTACATCACCATCTTCCGCCAACTCGAAAAGCACCCCGAAAAACGCTTTCACCCGATCTTTCGGTGGTTCGAGCGGTGGTGCAACGACGAGTTCCGCCACGGCGAGTCGTTTGCGCTGATCATGCGCGCCAACCCCAAGTTGCTGAGCGGCGGCAACAAGCTGTGGATTCGCTTTTTCTTGCTGGCCGTGTACGCCACCATGTACGTGCGTGACCACACCCGCCCCATGCTGCACGAAGCCATGGGTCTGGATTCGAGTGAGTACGACTACCAGGTGTTCCGCATCACCACCGAGATCACCAAGCAGGTGTTCCCGCTCGCGCTCGACACCGACAACCCCGACTTCCGCCGTGGCCTGGAGCGCCTGTTCGCCCTTTCGCAAGCCATGGAACAAGCCAAGGCCCGCGGCGGCGTGGTGGGCAAATTGCAGCAAGGTGTCTGCGCCGTGAAAGCCGCCGCCACCTTTGCCCGCCTGTACTTCATGCCGGTGATTCAACAAGACCTCTCGCCCCAGGTGCGCATGGAACCGGCATGGTGACTGAAGTCGTTTGGGCCTGCGTTTTCACGGCCCTGTGCTGGTGGCTCGGCACGGGCGTGATTTTGTGGCTCGACCGTCTGCCCGCGCGCAGCTTCCGTTTCAGCCTGGCCGGCTGGACGGTGCTGTTGGCTTTGAGTTTTTGGGGCGTGGCCCACAGCATGCAAGAGGTCAGCGTGTTCAACGCCTACCTCGCCTTTGGCAGCGTGATCGTGATGTGGGGCTGGCACGAGCTGGCCTTTTTGACCGGCTGGATCACTGGTCCGCGCAAAACCCCGCTGAATGCGGGCGCCACTGGTTGGCAACGTTTTGTGCAAGCGGTGCAAGTCATGCTTTACCACGAGCTGGCCTTGCTGGCCAACTTCGCCGTGCTGTGGTGGATGCAAGAGGGTCAGCCCAGCCATGTGGCGATTTGTACCTTCGCGCTGCTGTGGTGCATGCGCCTGTCGGCCAAGCTGAATTTGTTTTTTGGCGTGCCCCAAACCGGCGCGCAGTACCTGCCAGCACACTTGGCTTACCTCGCCAGTTATTTCCGCAGCACCCGCGGCATGTCGCTGTGGTTCGTGCTCTCGATGGGCGTGGCCATGGGCACCTGGTTCTGGCTGGTCTGGCTGGCGCAGCAAGGCGCAGTGGCCATCACCACCGGCTGGGTCATGCTGGCCACGCTGCTGGGCCTCGCGATCGTTGAACACGTCATCATGATTTTTCCTTGGCCACTGGAGCGGCTGTGGGGTTGGGCCATGGGCCAGACCACCAAACCGGCTTTGACCACACCCCCTTGAAGGCCCACCATGAACACAATCACACACGCTTACCGCTCTGAAGGTTTCGGCATTCCAGCCGCACCCACGGGCACGGATCTGAGCACACCCTCCACGCTGCTCCAGCGCCCGGTGGCAGTGGTCATTGGCAGCGGCTTTGGCGGGCTGGCTGCAGCGATTCGCCTGAGCGTCAAGGGCTATGAGGTCAAGGTCTTTGAAAAACTCGACGCCCCCGGCGGCCGCGCCTATGTGCACCACCAGGATGGCTTTACCTTTGATGCGGGCCCCACCATCATCACTGCGCCTTTTTTGCTTGAAGAGCTGTGGGCGCTGTGCGGCAAATGTTTTTCTGACGACGTAAAACTGGTGGCCATGGACCCGTTTTACCGCGTGCGATTTTCCGACGGCACTTGGTTCGACTACAACGGCGACCCCGAGCACATGCGCGCCGAAGTCGCCCGCTTTGAACCCGGTGACCTGCCCGGCTACGAACGCTTTTTGGAAGAAGCCGAGCGCTGCAAAACCCTGGGTTTTGAGGGCATGGGCGACATGGCTTTTGACAAGGTCAGCGACCTGATGGCCGCCATCCCCGACTTCTTGCGCATGGGTGCCTGGCGCAGCCTTTACAGCTTGGTGGCCAAACACATGCGCAACGACAAACTGCGCATCGTGATGAGCTTTCACCCGCTGCTGATCGGTGGTAACCCCTTTGCCGTGACCTGTGCTTATGCGCTGATCAACTCGCTGGAGCGCACCTGGGGCGTGCACTCGGCCATGGGCGGCACCGGCGCGATTGTGAAAGGTCTGGTGAGTTTGCTTGAAGAACGCGGTGTGCCGCTGCGTTGCAACGCACCCGTCACACAAATTCGCATCGAAAACGGCCGTGCCCGTGGCGTCGAATTGCAAAACGGCGAGTTCGTGCCCGCCGACATCGTGGTCAGCAACGGCGACACCGCCTGGACCTACAAACACTTGGTGGCGCCTGAGCACCGCCGCGTGTGGACCGACCGCAAGATCGCTCAAGGTAAATACTCCATGGGCCTGTTTGTCTGGTACTTCGGCACCTCCCAGCAATACCCTGACGTGCCGCACCACATGATGGTGCTGGGCCCGCGCTACAAAGGTTTGTTGCAAGACATCTTCAACAAGCACAAACTCGCCGACGACTTCAGCCTGTATCTGCACCGCCCCACCGCCACCGACCCTTCGCTGGCGCCAGACGGCTGCGACACCTTTTATGTGCTCTCGCCCGTGCCGCACCTGGACAGCGGTACCGACTGGTCCGCCTTTGCAGAGACTTACCGTGCGGCGATTGCAGAGAGCCTAGAGGCCAGCGTGCTCCCCGGTCTGCGCGACTGCATCGTGACCAGCAAGGTCAGCACACCGCAGGATTTTCAGGACAACTTGTGGTCTTACAAAGGCGCGGGCTTTGGCCTGGAGCCGCTGCTGCTGCAAAGTGCGTGGTTTCGCCCCCACAACCGCAGTGAAGATGTGCCGGGTTTGTTTGTGGTGGGCGCCAGCACGCACCCGGGCGCTGGCGTGCCGGGTGTACTCATGTCGGCCAAGGCCTTGGAAACGGTGGTTCCCCATGTCAATGCCTGAGCGGGCTCCCCACTTGAGCGCTGTGCCCACGCTTACAGTCAATCAGCCCACAGAGCCCGTGGTGCTGCAAGAACTTGATTTCGATTCGCACGACCTGCAAGCCTGCGTGGCCATGATGCAAGGTGGATCCAAAACATTTTTTGCAGCCAGCCGCTTATTGCCGCTGCGTGTGCGAACCGCTGCGATCGCGCTCTATGCCTTTTGCCGGGTGGCCGACGACTTGGTCGATGAAGCCGCACCCGGCGATACGCCACTGGCTGAACTGCAAGAGCGCTTGGACGCCATTTACGCGAGCACACCGCACGACCACGTTGAAGATCACGCCCTGAGCCTGTTGGTGCAGCAGTACAAACTGCCCCGCCATTTGCTCGACGCCCTGATCGAAGGTTTTGCTTGGGATGCTGCGGGTCGGACCTACGACAGCATCGAAGACCTGCACGCTTATGGCGCGAGGGTGGCCGGCAGCGTGGGCGCGATGATGAGCTGGATCATGGGCCCGCAAAGCATGGACACTTTGGCCCGCGCCTGCGAGCTGGGGGTGGCCATGCAGCTGACCAACATCGCGCGCGACGTGGGACACGATGCCAGCATTGGCCGCCTGTACCTGCCACGCCGTTGGTTGCTTGAAGCGGGCGTCAACCCCGAGGCTTGGTTAGCACAACCCACATTCACCCCCGCCATCGCACAGGTGGTGGCGCGCTTGCTGGACGAGGCCGATCGCATTTACAAACAAGCTCAATCCGGCATTGCCGCCCTGCCGCCCGATTGCCGCGCCGCGATTTGCGCGGCCAGCATGATCTACGCCGAAATCGGCCACCAGCTGCGCCGCGATGGCATGGATTCGGTCAACAAGCGCACGGTGGTCAGCACCACGCGCAAGCTCATGCTCTTGGCCAGCGCCTGGACCCAGGTGCACTGGATCCGGGTGAGCGCGAGTAATCCCGTACCACTTCAGGCCATCGTGAGCTTGGTGCAAGGCTGCCGAAATGCAGCCCAGCAAACAAGCCCCATGGGGTATTTTCCCAACCGCGCCATGCCGCAGCGGGTCGCGTGGATGCTGGAGCTGTTCGAGCGCCGCGAAAACGAGCGCTTGGGCCGCAACCCACCGAGAGCCACACCATGATCGTTCGCTTGCTTTACGTCAGCCGATCCAGTGGCCCGCAAACCACCACCGTCACGCGCTCCATCTTGGAACAAGCACAGACCCACAACGCGGCGCAGGGCATCACCGGCGTCTTGTGCCAAGGTCAAGGATTTTTCTTACAGGTGTTGGAGGGGCCGCGAAGCGCTGTGAACGCGCTGTACCGACACATCGCGGTCGACATGCGCCACAAAGACGTGGAACTGCTGATGTTCGAAGACACCCAAGAGCGCCAATTTTCACGTTGGTCCATGGCCTTGATCAAGCTCTCAGACCAAGACCCGATGGTCAAACTGCAGCACCCCGAGTTCGACCCCTACAGCGCCAGCGGGGCCCAAGCCATGCAACAACTGCTGCACTGGCTAGACAGCAGTCAGCCCATTGAGCGGGTGCTCGACTGAGTTTATTTGCGGGGGCGGTTGAGCCAGTTGGCCACCATGAACAAACAGAACACCACGAACATGATGATGAGGATCTGATGGATTTCCATGGGGATTCCTTGAGCGTTGGGTTAAAAGATTGTAATAACGGTGACGATATTAATCGGAAGCGATCGGTTTCGGTCTGGGTCTGCGCATCAAAGGGCCCATGGCCCACAGGGTCAGCAATAGCAAGAGCATTTCCAAGGCGTACACCGAGGTATATCCCAAGGCGGGTGTGCCGATCAAGGCCACGCCATCGCGGATGATGCCGCCCAGCGCCACACCCAAGCCCGCCGCGGTGGAGTGAACAGCACCCCAGGCCCCCATGGCCAAGCCCACTTGCCCTGACAAAGCCTGTTGCATGGTGGCGGTGAGGGTGCCGTGGGCAAACAAGCCGCCGCCCAAACCAATCAAGAAGACCCCGATCACGAACAACACAGGCGAGGCCAAAGGCGCCGCTACGATGATGGCGGCAAAAGCGGGTAGGCCCAACCAAGCCCCCCAGCCGGACATGCGGTAAGGATCCCCGCCACGGCCCAAAATGCGCGAAGCCCAGGCAAAGCCCAACAAACCGCCCATGGCCAAATTGGCCGACAGCAAGGTGGTGCCAGAGACGCTCCAATTCAAAATCTCGCCGCCATAGGGCTCCAGCAAGACGTCTTCCATGGTGAAAGCCATTGTGCCCAAGCCCACCGCAAGCAAGCGGCGCAAGGTGTTCGGTCCTTGGCAAAAAGTCTGCCAAGCTTCGGTGAAAGTTTGGTCCACGGGTGTGCCGGGTTTGCGCAAGGCGCTGCGCGGCTCTTGCTTCCACATGGCCACCACGTTGAGCACCAAGGTGATCACGGCCACGGTTTGCACCACGCGGATGAGACGACCCGGTGAGTAGTCGTGCAACCAGTGCCCCAACAGCACCGCGCTGCCGATCATGCCCAAGAGCTGCATGACGAACATCAGGCCCACGACCTTGGGGCGTTTGTCGGGCGCGGCCAAGTCGGTGGCCAAGGCCAAGCCTGCGGTCTGCACCATGTGCATGCCAAAGCCGACCAACAAGAACGCCACCGCCGCCCCCAAAGGGCCGACCCATTCAGGGGCTTGGCTGGACTGACCCGCCCCCGCAAGCACCAACAAGGCAAAGGGCATGATCGAGAAACCACCGAATTGCAACAAGCTGCCCATCCAGATGTAGGGCACTCGGCGCCAGCCGAGCTGCGAGCGGTGGTTGTCGGAGCGAAAACCGATGAGCGCACGCAAGGGCGCGATCAGCAAAGGCAAAGCCACCATCAAAGACACCAAGGTGGCTGAGACGCCCAACTCCACGATCATCACGCGGTTGAGGGTACCCACCAGCATGACCATGGCCATGCCCACCGAGAGCTGGAACAGCGACAAGCGCAGCAGACGCGGCAGCGGAAGGTCGTCACTGGCCGCGTCGGCAAATGGCAAGAACCGCGAACCCATGTGGGTCAACGACCTGGCCAAAAGAGAAGGGGTTTTGTTCATATACAAATGGCCAGGCGCACAGGCGCCTGGCCGTTCGGCGGACACACCGCTTATTTGGGTACCGCCGCATCGGCAGCGGCGGGCGCTGCTGCGACCACCTTGTTGCCACCGTTGAGGAAGTCTTTGACCCATGTGGTGTTCATCGTCAGTGCCAAGTGCACGCTGAACGAAGAAATCGCCACCGCGGCAATGAACACTGGGATGCCCACAGAGGGCTTCACCACCAACCACATTTTCGAATAGATCATGTCGTTGCTCCCTTACTTGAGCCAGGGCGAATAGATGTAGGCCAGCAGGTGAGCAAATGCGGCAATCATGCCGAAAATCTGCGTACCCTGGATGAGATTTCGGTGAATCTCTTCCGATTCGGCCTGGGTCAGTCCCGTTGGCCAGACTTTGTCTGAATTAGACATGGTTTTCTCCTTGCAGAAGACGTGCAGGGCCCGCACGAGGGCTATTCTTGGCCACCATGACCAGGAATGGGTTTGCCTTGACATCACGTTCAAGGTTGTTCATCTCAAGCCCGCCTCGGCATGCGAAAGGGCAGCATGGCTTGAACCACCGGTGACACCAGTCGTGGCACCGACAGCGTTTCGTGAAAGGCGAGTAAGGGCTCGCCAGCGTGCTCAAATTGCAGCAAGGCGCGCTGATAGAACGGCGTGTCTTCGAGTTGTTCGTGCACGCGCACGACCTGCGTGCTGCGCATGCGCCGGTCGATGCGCCAGCCGGTCTTTGACAGGCGTTGCGCCGGGGGCGTGGCGATGGGCTCGACCATGCCTTGCGGCGTGAAGCGCAGCGAGAGCACGCGGTCTTCTGTGCCGGGCGCTTGCATGTCGTAAAACACCACGGTGCTGCCATCGCGGGTGCGGGCTCGCGACCAGTCCCAGGTGTGAAAACCCCGGTCAACGGGCTCGTCGCCTTCGTTGGAGTCCAGATAGGCATGGCCTTGCCACTTCAAATCGGGGGCACTCAAATCCACCTCAATGCGCGAGTCGGGTGCCAGCGGCCCCCAGCGGTGGCGAGCGTTCACATCGAGCGGTGTGGAATAGCCAAACATCTGCTGAGGCCAGAGCTTGATGCGGCCGCGCACGCGTCGTGGGATGGGCACACACACCTCTTCGATGTCGATGGTCAGGCAGTCGCCATCCCAACTGAGTTGGCTCGGGCCAATGGTGAATTGGCGCGCACTGCGGGCGCAGTGGCGCTGGCCACGCTCGGTCATGGCCCAGCGGCCTTGGCCTTTGCTGTAAATGGCCACGTTCAAGGCGCAGTGGTTATCGGCCTGGGCCTGGCCTCGCCCAAGCGCCCAGGCGTAATAAGGAGAGAACACACTGCCCACAAACGCAATGAGGGTGATGCCGTGTTGGCCATCGTCACTCATGGCATCGACATACCACCACAGGTAGCCCCCGTCGGGAACGTGCTGGTCGAAGCGAGGCTCGCCATCAGCGCCTCGGCCGCCCGCTGCCCGGACAAGGCCGCCATCGGCACGCCCGGTCCCGGATGCACGCTGCCCCCCGCTAAATAGAGACCCTTGATCGGCGTGTTCGCCCCCGGTCGCTGAAAGATGCTGGTCCAGCCGTGCGTCGCTTGCCCGTACAGGGCTCCCCCGCTGGCCGGAAAGCGGCGATGAAAATCCGTCGGCGTTGTGCGCATGCTGTTGCTCGCCGTGGGTTGCAGGTGCAGGCCCAGTTGGCGCAGGTGCTGAAAGGTGTGCGTTTGGCATTGTTCTAAAGCCTCCTCGGTGATTGCGTTGCCATCACCGCAGGCGGGTGCGTTGACCAAACAAAACAGGCGCTCGGCTTGGCCGTGCGCTAAGTGAGCGGGCCGGTCTTGTGCGCAGACATAGACCGTGGGTTGATTGGGCAAGCGCTGTCGCTCGAAGATGTCTTCGAACTCGCTGGCGTAGGTGTCTTGAAAAAAAACGTTGTGCCGGTCCAGGGCCACGCCATCGGCAGGGGTGTGCAGGGACCAGGTCAAGGCCGAGAGGGAGCGTGGCGGTGCGTCTGTTGGCACAGCGCGTCGCACGTCCTCGCCCAGCAGGCCTTGACGCAAAGCAGCGGCGTCGCCATTGAAGATGACGCGATCGGCCGGTAAAAATTCACCCGACTGCAGGTGCACACCGCACACACGGCCCTGGCGCTGCTCGATGCGCTGGCAAGTGCTGTGATAACGGAACACCGCGCCTCGTCGACGAGCCACACGGGCCAAAGCCTCGGCCATACCGACCATGCCGCCTTCGACCGACCAGACACCGTCCATCTCGACCTGCGCGATCAGCATGAGGGTGGCGGGCGACTGCCAAGGCGAGGAGCCGCAGTAGGTGGCGTAGCGCGCAAACAGCTGGCGCAAACGCGGGTCAGCAAACTGGTGGCCCAGCTGCTGCCACAGGCTGCGCATGGGCCCAAGTTGGGCCAACACGCCCAAACCTTTGAACCCCAAGTCGCCCATGAAGCCACCCATGCTGGGGCGCTGGGCGCGGATCATGGGGCCTTCGAGCGTAGCGTAGAGTTGGCGTGTGGTCTTGCAAAAATCCCGGAAACGCTGGGCTTCGTCGCCACCCGACCAAGCGGCAATGGCCGCCTCACTATCGCGCGCGTCGGCCGACAAATCGAGCTGACTGCCATCGGGCCAAAAGTGGCGGGCGAGCACCTGCAGCGGCGTGATGCGCATCTCGGCCTCGACACTAGTGCCGACACTGCGCAACAAGTCGTCAAACACCCAACGCATGGTGAACACGGTGGGGCCGCTGTCGATGTGGGCGCCGTTCACCTCGCGGCTGTGCACCTTACCACCGGGCGCACCCGAAGCTTCGACCAAGGTGACATCGAGCCCTCGGTGCGCGAGCGCGATGGCGCTGCACAAACCGCCCATGCCCGCGCCCACGATGACGACTCGTTGATCAGACATGGCAGACCTCTGAGCTGGACACAGGGGTCACATCGAAGCTGCGGCCTTGCCAGTCCCCAGCCATCTGCAACACCTGCATGCGCACGAAGAGCGATTCGGAAAAAAACTGGTGCTTGTAAGCGGCCGCACTGGCCACCTGGTGAGCTCCTTGTTGGGCATAGGCCAACATGGCGGCCGTGTCCTGCCACAAGCTGAAGGTGCATTGGCGCACCAAAGGCACTTCACCCAAACCCATGGCCAACAAACAGCCAGGCGAGTGTTTCAAATCGGCCTGAGCGGCTGGCGCATAGCGCCAAAACGCCATCGTTTTGGTGGGCAAAATGCTGGCGCGGGTAAGCACCGCCAATGGGCCCTGCGGCGCGGCACTGTCGCCCAAGGCCTCAGCGGAGCTGGCCTGCCAGGCCTGCTTGTCCCAGTGTCCACGGCCCGACTGCACCGCCATCACGCCTGTCCAACACTCGCGTGCCCGACTTCGGTAAGCCTGCACCGCGGCGCTGTCCAAGAATTTCAAAGCGAAATCGAGGTGACTGAAGGTGCAAATCAAACCTTGGTGGGTGGGGCTCGGACGCAAGCTGAAGCCCCCGCCGTGGCCACTGCCCATGACCTTGGCCATGGTCAAGCCGGACACGTCCTTGTACGCGCCTGCACCCGCCACCAACCTCAACCAACCCCAGCCTTGGTGCTGCCGCAACAAATCGACCACCACCACCACGACCACGCCCGAAAGCGCGTCCTGAATCATGGGGTTGACCAACATGGCAAGCGTCCGAGCACAGACTTGGGCTTATTGGGCAGCGGGCTTGGCAGCCACTTTGTCGGCCAATGCGCTCACGCTTTGCTGGGGCTTTTGCAATTCAGGAAAGTCCTTGGCCATTTGCGCACCATTTAGAGGCTTGTAAGCACCTTGGTGGCAAGTCGCACAATTGAGCTTGGCCACGTCGCCCAGCGGTCCCTTGCGGTGGGCTGGGAACACCTCGGTGAGGGGCTCCATGTAGCTCACGTTCAAGTCCCGAGCCATGCGGATGCCATGCCACGCGGTCATGCGCTGCGGTGGACTGATCTCCCAGCTTTGGAACGACTGCGTGTTGTGGCAATACGTGCAGTTCACCCCCAGCGAGGTGGACATGTGCGTCATCAAGCCATAGGTCCATTCGGCCTGTTTGATGGATTGGCGGTTGCCCGACGGCAAGGCGGTCGGTCCATTCAAGCGGATGTTTTGATCGCCCAACAAGAACGGGGTGAAAGGGTCGTTGGGCAAGGAAGACAGGTTGACCACTGGAGATGGCTCGTTTTGTCCCGACTTGTCGCCGATGAAGTTGGAGCCTTGCGGTTGCGCATCGGCCGTGAACCAGATCTCTTTGGGCACAGGCTCGCCTCGGTGGCAGGTGTAGCAGGTCACGCCAGTTTGGGCCACGTGCGGCTGCCAATCGGCGTTGATGTGCTGCGTCATCTCCACCATGCGACGCGCCACCACCTTGGTGTACTTGCTGTCGTCGGCAAAATTCGGCAGTGCATGGCAATAAGCACACCCTTCGTTGGGCGCGACCCAATTGGTCATGGAGACCATGAGTCGGTTGAATTCGCCCACGCTCAAATTGCCCAAGACCTTGACGTTTTGATACACCTCAGAGGCTTTGGGGCCATCGGAGCCGGGCGAAGGGATGACGGGAGGGGGTTGGTTGTTTTCGGTCTTCGCGTCGAGCAAGCGCTCGTTGTAGACCTGCAGCATGCCGGTGCCACGGTAACCGCTTTGAACCGACTCGGGGCTGGGGCGTTCGCAGCCGGCCAGCACGAAACCGATCAGCACCAAACCCAGCGCTTTGAACCAGTGCGTGTTGCGCACAGTGAAGGAGGTGAAGGTGCGCGCGTTCATGGCTTGACTCCTGTGCTCAGCGCTGGGTCAGCCATCGCTGGAAAAATTTCGGGGTATGGTGGCGCCACGCCATGCTTGATGGCCCAGAGATACCAGTTGTCCACCACGGTGCCGGTCAGCAAGATGCCGATACCACCGGTGATCGGACACAGCACCGCGAACCACCAGGCCCAGCGGTGAATCGATTCCATGGTGGCGTTGAAGCCCATGGTCCAGCGCCAGAACAAGGCCGCGCGCTCAGAGGCGGTGCCCCGGTCGGTGATCTGCTCGATCTCGCGCTCGCCTCCGAAGCGGGTCACCGCCAAAATCGTCGCCCCGTGCATCGCAAACAGCAGCGCGGAGCCATAGAGGAATACGATGGACAGCGCGTGGAAGGGGTTGTAGAACAGGTTGCCGTAGCGCAGCGAGAAGGCCGCCGTCCAATCCAGGTGCGAGAAGATGCCGTAAGGCACAGCCTCCGCCCAAGAACCCATCAAGATGGGGCGGAACAAGCCCAACACCAAGAACAACCAAATGGCCGCGGCAAAAGCCCAAGCGATGTGCGTGCCCATGCCGAGTTCGACCGCGCGGCGGTAGGTGCGGGCCCACCAGAACAAGACCGATGCGGTGAGGAACAAGCCCACGATGAGGAACCAGCCGCCTTGGTTGAGCGGCGGCAGACTCAGGCCGTAGCTCGGCGGCGGCGGCTCCAGCGAGAGCCAGAACAACTGGCGCACGAACTGGATGGGGTCGAAATTCACCGAGGCCAGCATGTTCATGCCGATCAGGGTGAAGGCGATCAGACCACAAAACAGCGAGATTACGCCTAGACCTCCCAAATAGATTGGGCCTAACTGGGCATTGCCCAATTTACCAATCCAATAACTCAGTATGGGTTGCCCGGTGCGCGGGCTGTTGCCGTGTCCAAGCGGCACCCCTTGGTGCACCGGACCCACGGCTTGCACCGTGGTGAACAGGTTTTGATAGTCGGCCATGTTCGCTACTCCTCAAATTTTGATTTCTTGGCTCTGAAACAGACCACATCACACCGGCCACTGAGACCAGATCGGCATGTTCAGCCACCAGCTCCACCACTCAGGCCAGCCGCGACTCCAGAAGGGGCCGCTGAGCACGATGCACAAGGCACTGAACAGCACGGCGGCTAGCGCCAAGAACAGGCCCAGGCGGTGGATGCCCAGGGTGCCGATCGAGTAACCGATGATGTCGCGAAAGAACGTGTCTTCGTGCTCAGGTGTCTTGACCAAGGTACCCGGTGCGGGGTTGGTGGACGACAAGATCAAACCACCGTGCAGCGATAAGGCAAACACACTGGCGAAGAAGAAGCTCACGGCGATCATGTGCGCCGGGTTGTAGTGGAAATGCAGGTACTGGTAGCCCACGTTGGACACCCAGTCGAGGTGGCTGTAGATACCATACGGAAAGCCGTGACCCCAAGCGCCCATGAGCACGGGGCGAATGATCACCAAAGAGACGTAGCCGAAGATGGCCACGCCAAAAGCAAAGGGCACGTGAAAGCCCATGCCCAACTTGCGGCAAATTTCCACCTCGCGCAACATCCACGAGACGAAAGCACCGAGCGCGCAGACCGTGATGAGCTGCCACAGGCCGCCTTCCATCAGGGGCGCAAAGCGCAAGCCATACGACAGATCAGGCGGTGCGATGCTGATTTGCCAAAGGTTCCAAGTGGGTCCTTGTGAGGCACCCCACAAAATCAGGGCCGTGCCCAGGAACGAAAAGAACAGGGTTGTCACGCCGAAAAAACCGACGTAAAACGGTCCGACCCAAAAGTCGAACAAATCACCACCCAGCAGGGTACCACCGCGAACACGGTACTTTTTCTCAAAACTCAGCATGGCCATGGTAGGGTCCTCCTGCTTCAGTGGATGAACAGGTGCCGCATCGACGCGAGGTCAATGACAGCACCTGAACGACAAGTCCTGGATCAGGACCTGGGGACGACGATCGAAGCGACCGAAGGTGGCAGCGGCGAGTTTTGCGCCGATGCCGCCACGGGCTTTTTCGCGCCGTCGAGCCAGTTGAATTTGTTCGTGCTGAGCAAGATGAGGTGAATCATCGCGGCCAGGCCGAACAAGAAAATACCCTGTACCACCATGGCACGCAAAGGGTCGTAAAGTCGCCAAATTCTCCACATGGTGAATCTCCTAAATGATGTGGGACATGAAGGTGTACACAGCCGCGGTCACACCTTGACTCATGCTCTTGGCATCTTCTGCGCCGGGCAGCAACTCTCGCCAGTGAACGCCGACCAGCTTGGCCAGTAGGACGACCACGAACAGACAGGCGAACCCGATGAAGAAAATGGACCAATACGCAGGTGACTCATCCGCACGCGAATGGTCTTTGTGGAAGTGCTTGGTGTTTTGCATGGCAGTGACTCCGTCAATCGATGGATGAAAAAATCAGTTCTGAATCAGAACCAGGGACGCCACGCCCAGACCAGGATGTGGGCCAGCACAGCGACCGCTGTGAAGCCCACCAAGCCCTGCATCCAGTAGTGGTGGAACTCCTGGGCTTCCTCATCGGTGAGTCCGGAAATTGATGTCTTTGTGGACATGTTTTGCTCCTATTAACAAGGCCTTGCGACCGGGGATGCGCACAACCCGCGCAGATGGGCATCCGCAGCCAAAGGCCACGACATCTTGGTTGTGGGGTGGGTATTCATGCAGCCACCCCCAAGCCCAGTTCGCGGCTGGCCGCGTTCACATGGGCTTCGGTCACCTCGCCATGGCCTTGGGCCTGCGAGAGTTGTTCGGCCTGGTCGCGCAAGCGCTTGGCCGCTGAAATCTGCACCAGCACCGGCTGGTTTTGCACCACATCGCGCAAGCGCTGCTGGGCTTGGTCTTGCCAACTGGCGTTGGGCGGCGACACACCGCGCGCTTGCGTGGCTTCGACTTTGTCCATCTCCGTGCCCAAGGGCAGGATGTGGAAGAGCGCATCGAACAAGGCGTTGCACACTTCTTGGATCAGGTAGCTCGCACCGCTGTAACCCATGAAGGGCGTGCCGGTGTGGCGGCGGATGATGGCGCCAGGAAAGGACGCTGGGATGAAGGCCGCGCGCATAGGGCTGCCGCCCGAAATTTCGCTCAGGTACATGCGCTCGTTGTAGCTGCCGAACATGATGAGCGGCGTTTGCGTCTTCACCATTTCGCGCACCGCAGCGTTGTCGGTTTTCTTGCCCGCGGTTCGCGACACGCTGAAGCGGCAAGGCAAACCCATTTCGTTTTCGAGGAAGTTTTTCAAGCCCCTGGAATAGGTCTCGCCCGCCACCACGGCAAAGCTGGCGGTGGCAAAGAAGTCTTGCGTGACCGAGCGCCACAGGTCCCACATGGGCTTCAAGGTGGTGTGCTTTTCGCGCTCAATGAAGGGCTCGGGGTCCAGGTGCAGCAGTTCGCCCAATTTGCGCAAGAAGTTGGTGGTGCTGTGCAAGCCAATCGGCGCTTGCAAATAGGGGCGCTCCAGCGCCTCGCACAACATGCGGCCGAACTCGCGGTACATGCAGATATTCACATCGGCCTCGACCAAACGAGAAACGTCGGCGAGGTGGCTGCCCAAGGGGAAGACCATGTTGACCTCAGCGCCGATGCCTTGCACTAGGCGGCGGATCTCGGCCAAGTCACTCGCACTGTTGAAGATGCCATAGCAAGGTCCGATGATGTTCACGCGGGGCTTTTCATCGGCAGGGCGTTCTTCAAAAGGCTTGCGCGCAGGCACTTTGCGCAGACCGTATTCACTCCAGAGCCAGTACATGGCGCGGTTGGCGCATTGCCATTGGTCTTCGTCGATGGTGCGGGGCAAAAAGCGTGCGATGTTGGTGCCTTCGGGCGTGACGCCGCCGCCGATCATCTCGGCGATCGAGCCGGTCACCACCACCGCGGGCAGTTCGGGGTCGAGCGTGGCATGCGCACGTTTCATGGCGCCTTCCGTGCCTTCACGGCCGAGTTGCTCTTCGGCCAGGCCCGTCACCACAATCGGCAGTTCGTGCGGAGGCAAAGCGTCGGTGTAGTGCAGCACCGAGGTCACGGGCAGGTTTTCGCAGCCCACCGGGCCGTCGATCACCACCTGCAAACCCTTGATGGCGGTGAACACATACACCGCACCCCAGTAACCGCCTGCGCGGTCATGGTCGAGGATGAGCGGCGACTTGGGCTTGGCCACGGAGCTTGGCGGCAAGGTGACGTTGGTCATGAACCCATCTCCTCGGCTTTGCGCTTTTTCAGGATCTTTTCCAGTTGGCGGCGGGTTTCGGCCTTGAACTCGGGCCGGTCTTTGGGCACCGACTCCCACACGCCGGCGGCGTGGCCTGCACCCACATCGCCAAAGAACGACTTCATGGCGTCAAAGCGGGCCTGGTTGCCCATGACCGCTTGCACCACTTGCACCAGCGATCCGGCACCGGCCACGCCCATGAGGGGACGGGCCGAGATCAGATTGGTGAAGTACAAGGACGGCACGCTGTTTTGCTTGGCGATCTGCACCACCGGGGTGGTACCGATGGCCAGGTGCGGCCGGTATTCGTACATGGCGTTGAGGTCTTGCTCGAGTGAGGCGCGCATTTGCACCTGCACGCCCTTGGCTTGCAGCCAGGCGATGTCTTGTGCATTCCACTCGGTGGCGGGACAAGCCGAGCCCACGTAGCGCAGATCGGCCCCGCACTCGATGAGCAAACGGCCCACCAACAACTCGGAGCCCTCGTAACCACTCAGGGTGATGCGACCCGAGATGGGCTTTTGCATCAAGAGCCCGCGCATTTGTGCCAGCGACTGGTTGCGTGCCACATCGATCTGTGACTGCGCAATACCGGCCGCTTGGCCGATGTTTTGCAACCAGTCTTGAGTGCCATCCAAGCCCACCGGGGCCGAGCCCACGATGGGGCGACCGGCGGCTTTGAATTCGCGCACGCTGGCGGTGTAGAACGGGTGAATGGCGGCGGCCACCGAGCAGTCGAGCGCGGCATACAACTCGCGCCATTCGCGGGTGGGCACCACTGGGCCAGCAGCCAGGCCCATGGGGGCGAGCATTTGGCCGATGATGACTGGATCGGCTGGGAACATTTCACCCAGCAGGGCCACCGTGGGCAGATCGCCACGACCGGCGCGGGGCGCGGCCACCGGGCCACTCATGATTTCTTCGCGAGCGTATTTCAGCATCGCCCCGGCCAGCACGTCCTTGGCTTCGGCGTGCGTGGGCACGCCAAAACCGGGCACGTCAATGCCGATGATGCGCACACCGTTGATCTCTTTGGGCAGTAACTGCAGCGGCACGCCACTGGCCGTGGGCACACACAGGTTGATGATGATGACGGTGTCGACCTGACTCGGGTCGGCTTCAGCATGCACCGCTTCGCGGATGTCTTCAAACAGCTTGCCGGTGACCAGCGACTCAGAGTTGAAGGGCACATAGCCCACGCTGCGGCGTGCACCGTAAAAATGCGAAGTGAACGTGAGGCCATACACGCAACAGGCCGAGCCCGACAAGATGGTGGCGGTGCGCTTCATGCGCAAACCCACACGCAGCGAGCCAAAGGCTGGGCACATGCTTTGCGGCTGGTCGTGTGGACCGGCATCGGGTTGGCGCGGGTAGTCACGAGCGAACTGCTCAAGCACCTCGGACTTTCCAGCTTGCTTGGCAGCAGCCACCATGGCTTCAGTACCGGCGTGGCAACCCATGCCGTCGCCTTGCAAGCCTGCAGGGTTGGGGGCGTCGGTGCTGGGGAGAATCGGGATGGTGCGCGACATGGCTGTGTCCTGCTCAGGCGGCGTCGTACACGACTTCGAGCGAAGGCTTGATGTCTTCGTGCTTGCCTACCATGTCGAACACCGTCGCAGGCTCCAGCACCACGTTGCGACCGACCACGTCGGCGCTGAACAGACCCAACAACTGGTCTTGGGTTTGCGGCTTTGGACGCATGGGCGGGGCTTCAGCCACGTTCTTGGCCAGTTCGGCAAACAGCGGACCCCACTCGCCTTCGGGGCGACCGATGATTTCGTAGCTGGCGCTCTTGCGGCGGATGTCTTCGTTGGCTGGAATCGCAGCCAACACAGGAATACCAGCGTTGGTAGCAAATGCTTGGGCTTCGCCCGTGCCGTCGTCTTTGTTGATGACCATACCCGCCACGCCCACGTTGCCGCCGAGCTTGCGGAAATATTCCACCGCACTGCACACGTTGTTGGCGACATACAGCGACTGCAAGTCGTTACTGGCCACGACAATGACTTTTTGGCACATGTCTCGGGCAATCGGCAAGCCAAAGCCACCGCACACCACATCGCCCAAAAAGTCGAGCAACACGAAGTCAAAACCCCAGTCGTGGAAACCGAGTTTTTCAAGGGTTTCAAAGCCGTGGATGATGCCCCGGCCGCCGCAGCCGCGACCGACCTCGGGGCCACCGAGCTCCATGGCGAACACGCCATCGCGCTTGAAGCACACGTCGCCAATACTCACGGCCTGGCCGGAGAGTTTGAGGCGCGAAGAGGTCTCGATGATGGTGGGGCAAGCCTTGCCACCAAACAGCAAGCTGGTGGTGTCGCTCTTGGGATCGCAGCCGATCAGCAGCACTTTTTTGCCCTGCTGCGCCATCATGTACGACAGGTTGGCCAGCGTGAAGCTTTTGCCAATGCCGCCCTTGCCATAAATGGCGATGATTTGCGTCTCTTTGGTCACCTCGGAGGTGCTCACAGCGTCGGGCTCGACGTCGGCTTCGCGACGCAGCAATTCCACGAATTTGATGGGCTGGGCGGTGGTGGTGTCTGTGTTCATGCGGTGGCACTCCAATCAAGGATCATCTTGAGACAGCTCGCATCTCCGAAGGCGGTCTCGTAGGCAGAACCAGCTTGCGTCGATGGCTGGATGTGGGTGATCAATCCGTCGAGCGACAAACGGCCGGTGTTCACCAGCTCGTTGACGGCCAACAGGTCCGGGCGCTTCCACTCGGCGGCGATGCGCATGCGCGCTTCGCGCATGAAGGCCGGGGCGTAAGCAAAGGACAGGTCGTGTTTGTAAAAACCGGCCAACACCAATTCGCCACCGGGGCGCAGGCGCTGGATCAGGCCATTGAGCAGGCTGCCGTCGCCGCTCACGTCGTAAATGGTGCGGTAGTCGCGGCGTGGGTCGTCTTGCGGCTGGACGACGGTGTAGCCCTCAGCCCCCGCGAATCGCTCGGCCTGTGTTTCCCAGACGGTGGGTGCTGGCAGGCCAGCAGCGACAGTCAGGCGGGCCAGCAGGCGGCCCATGACACCGTGGCCCACGATGAGTTCAGGGGCTTCAAACGGGGCTTGTTGGCCACCGCCCGACACCGCGTGGTAAGCCGTGGCGGCCAAGGCCAGCAGCACCGATTGCGCGCCCAGCTGTTCGGCCACGGGCACCACTTTTTGCTCGCTCACCACCAAGCGCGATGCCGCGCCGCCGAACAGGCTTTTGACGCCCGTGAAGCAATTGGCTCCTGGCACGAACACGCGCTGGCCGGCTTGAACACCGGTGTCCGAGGCGGCCCGAACCACGCGGCCCACGGTCTCGTAGCCGGGCACCAGCGGGTAGCCCATGCCCGGAAAGGGTGGCATGCTGCCGTCCCATAGCATGCGCTCGGTGCCGGTGCTGATGCCGCTGAACTCCACGGCAACGTCCAACTGACCGGCCTGCAGCTCGGGCAAGTCCAGGGCCTGCAGGGACAGGTGCCTGGGGCTGTTGAAGACGACGGCTTGCGATTTCATGGCTGTATTCTTTGCTTTACATTTAAACATGTCAAAGTTAATTGACACTTTTCCCCGAAACCAAGGGTAAACACTGAGATTTGCGGCCCAGCAAAATGCGTGCGTGGATGGGCATGTCGTTGTTCAGCAACTCCACATGGGTAAAACCCGCCTCTTTCATCATTTCTTGGAGTTCTTGCGGCGTGCGCAGACGACCAGCGCCCATGGCCAAGAGGTAAAAATGGAAATACGCATCGGCCGAATCGCTGCCTTGGCCTGTGCCGTTGCTGGACTGCGCCATCGGTTCGGCCAGCATCAAGACACCGCCCACAGGCAAGGCCGCATGGGCTTTGCGCAAGATTTGCCGCACCACGGCATCGGGGTGGTCGTGGGCCACGCGCACCAAGGTGATCAGGTCGGCCCCCTCGGGCAAGGGATCGTCCAAAAAGCTGCCCGGGTGCAAAGCCACACGGTGCGTCAAGCCCTTGGCCTGCAAGCCCTCGCGGGCCAAGGCCAACACCGGGGGCAAGTCGAACATCTTGAAACTCAGGTGTGGCGCGTGGGCCGCAAGCTCGCTCACGAACCGGCCCCGGCCTGCCCCCACATCGAGCACGCACAGGTGGTCGTCGAAGAAGTAGGAAGACAAAATTTCTTGCACCACAAACCCTTGTGATGCCGCCATCAATTCGGAATAGCGCGTGAATTTGTCGGCCACCGCCGCGGCGGGCAAGCCCGCTTGCGATTCTGCGTGGGCGTAGGGCCAATATCCGGCCATGCCGCCAGCCCAGGCATTGCCCAAAAACGCCACCGGGTCTTGCATGTCTTGGTAGAGCAAGTGGTTGTGCTCGATCATTTGGGCGATGCCTTCGTGCTGCGCCAGTGGCACCCCCAAGGGACCCAAACCAAAGCGCCCAGCGCTGCGGTGTTCCAGCAAACCCAAAGCCACAGCGGACAGCAACAAACGCTGCAAAACCGCCGGAGCAAGACCCGTGCGTCGCGCCAAATCGTTCAAGGTGGCGGGCGCTTGGTGCAGCGTGCGAAACACATCCAAACGCACACAGGCCAACACCACTTGGCTGTGCACAAAACCGGCCATCAAATCAAACAGCTGTCGGGTACGTCGGCGCGTGAGCCAGCGCGTCAGTGGGTTGCTGAGCGACCACCGGTACAGGCCCGGGTGGGCGTACCAGCGCTCCAAACGCGCTTTCCACGCATCCATGAGCGTGGTGGGCATGGTGTGGCTCGCTACCGAGGCCAGATCCAAAGGTGTTGACATCGCGTTTCCTTCGCTCAATGCGGCAGGCGCTGGCGGGCCGGTGCCGATGGCATAGGGGTGTGCGGATGGGTCTTGAAGTAGCCCTCGCACAAGGCTTTCGGCACCAACCGCTCGGCTTCGACCTGCACCAGTTGGCGCAACATGTCGCGACAAGAACAGGCAGGGATGGACTCGGCAGCCTGTTCAATCAAGCGATCAAAATGTGCGATCGCGCCATCCAAACCCAGCGCCTGCGCCGAACTCGGGCGGGAGAGCAAAGCGTCTTGCCCCACCGGCTTGCCCAAGCTGGCGGCGTCGGCGATGACATCGCGGATGTCGTCCGCCACTTGGTAGGCCTCGCCCAAGTAGCTGCCCAAGGGCGCCCAAGGCTCGGGTTCGTGTCCACAACTCAGCGCGCCGGCGCAGGTGGCGGAGACGAACAAGGCGCCGGTCTTGGCGCGCTGGTATTGGCTTAAATCGGCGCTGCTTTCGCACTCCCAAGCTTGACCGGCCACGATGCCATTGGGCAAACCCACGCCCGTGGTCATGTTGTCCATCAAACGAATCAGGCGATCGGGGTGCGCTGCACCGGCTTCCAACAGCACGCGGTAGGCCATGACGATGAGGCCGTCACCGGCCAACAAAGCCAACGGCTCGCTGAAGGCCTTGTGAACGGTCGGTTGGCCGCGGCGGGTGTCGGCGTTGTCAAAGGCGGGCATGTCGTCGTGCACCAAGGATGCACAGTGCATGAATTCCAACGCCACCGCAGCGGCATTGGTCAGCTCGGGTCGGTCGTCGCCACAAGCCGTGGCCACGGCCATGCACAACTGCGGGCGGATGCGCGCCCCACCCGAAAACACTGCGTGCCGCATGGCCGCCACCAACCGAGAGGGCGCACCCACGCCGGCCGCTTGGTCAAAGTGGGCGCTCAAAGCGTGTTCGGTGCGTGTCAACAGACTCATGGGACCTCCGGAAGGGAAGATCTGTCAACATGGGCTGACAGACATGAGTGTCAATATAACCTGATAATCAATACTGTCAACCTTTATTGACACACACGAGAGGTCAAGCCATGGGAATCTGGTTGGAGCTGGGTATTTTTGGTCTGGTTTTGGTGTTTGCCTTTTGGCAAATGCGCGACGTGCGCAAGGCGCAAGAACAGACGCGCCAACAGCGGGCGCGGGAGGCCGAAGAAGCCGACAAGGCCCGCCAAAGTGGGGGGCCAGAGGCCGACGGCCCCTGAAACGGCCGCTCAGTGAGCGGCGTTGAACTGCAAGGCCGCCAAGCTGGCGTACAAGCCGCCTTTGGCTTGCAGCTCGGCGTGGGTGCCCTGCTCCACCAAGCGCCCGCGGTCCATCACCCAGATCACGTCGGCGCGCTGCACCGTGGCCAAGCGGTGGGCGATCACCAGCGTGGTGCGGCCGACCATGGCCTTGTCCAGCGCGGCCTGCACCATTTTTTCGCTTTGTGCATCGAGCGCGCTGGTGGCTTCGTCCAGCAACAAGAGCGGCGGGTTTTTGAGGATGGCGCGTGCGATGGCGATGCGCTGGCGCTGACCGCCCGACAAGCGCACCCCCCTGTCGCCCAAGTAGGTGTCAAAACCGTCGGGCAACTCTTGGATGAAGCCTTGCGCGTAAGCGGCTTCAGCGGCGGCGTGCACGTCGGCCAGGCTAGCGTCGGGTCGGCCGTAGCGGATGTTCTCGATCACCGTGCCCGAAAAAATCACCGGCTCTTGCGGCACGATGGCCATGCGGTTCCGCAGGCCGTGCAAATCCATGTGGTCGATCGGCACACCATCGAGCACGATGCGGCCCGATTGCGGGTCGTGAAAGCGCATCAACAGATCGAACAAGGTGGTTTTGCCCGCACCGCTGGGGCCCACCACGGCCACGGTTTGGCCCGAACGGATCTGACCACTGAGCTCATCGAGCGCCCAGGTGTCGGGGCGCGAGGGGTAATGGAACTTCACCGATTCGAGTTGCAGCGAGGAGCCCCCTTGCGGCCAGGGCGCTTGCTGCGGCTGGGCCGCGATTTTCAAGTTCGACTCGGTGTGCAGCAACTCCATGAGCCGCTCGGTCGCGCCGGCTGCGCGCAGCAAATCGCCGTAAACCTCGCCGAGCACCGCAAACGCGCTGGCCAGCAAGATGACGTAGAACACCGTCTCACCCAATTGGCCGGCGGTGCTGTTGCCCGCGCGCACCGCCAAGGTGCCCATGTACAAACCCCACAGCAGCACGGCGCTGGAGGCCACGATGATGAAACCCACCAACACCGCACGGGCGCGGATGCGGCCCAGCGCCGAGCCCAAGGCACGCACCGTGGAGTCGATGAAACGTTGGGTCTCGCGGCCTTCAGCGGCGTAGCTTTGCACCACGCTGATGGCGTTGAGCACCTCGGACGCAATGGCGCTCGAATCGGCCACGCGGTCTTGGTTCGTGCGCGACAAGCGCCGCACCCGCCGCCCCAAATACACGCTGGGGAAAATCACCGCCACCAGCACCGCCACCACCTGCAGCATGAGCACCGGGTTGGTCCACACCAGCATGAGCAGCGCCCCCGCGCCCATCACCAGGTTGCGCAGGCCCATGGAGAACGAAGACCCCACCACGGTTTGCACCAGCGTGGTGTCGTTGGTCAGGCGCGAGAGCACCTCACCGGATTGGGTGGTTTCAAAGAAAGCCGGGCTTTGCTTGAGCACATGGCCGTAAACCGCGTTGCGCAGATCGGCGGTCACACGTTCACCCAACCAACTCACGGTGTAGTAGCGCCCGGCTGAGAACACCGCCAAGGCCACCGCCACCGCAAACAACTGCAAAAAATTGCCCGATAGCTGGTCGGCCGTCGCCCCGCTGGCCAAGCCTTGGTCGATCAACTGGCGCAACACCCAAGGAAACGCCAAGGTGGTGCCCGCCGCCAAGAACAAAAACAGGGCGGCAAAGCCCAGGGCGACGCGGTAGGGTTTGAAAAAGGGGATCAGTCCCCGCAGGGATTTGGGTGTGGCTGCCATCGAATTCGGTCGTGTTGGTGTCGTGCGAAGCATAAAGCAAAGTTTTTCGGTCTGGACTTGAAATCCGGCCTTGTCGCCCTTATCATTAGCACTCGCTCAAGTCGAGTGCTAACAACACGGCTTCGAGGCCGGCCCAAGGTCGGTCACTTTTTTCTTGAACGCAACCTCTAGGAGATGCTATGAACCTTCGTCCACTCGCCGATCGCGTGATCGTCAAACGCATTGAAAGCGAAACCAAAACCGCTTCGGGCATTTTTATTCCCGACAACGCCGCCGAAAAGCCCGACCAAGGTGAAGTCTTGGCCGTGGGCCCTGGCAAACGCAACGACAAGGGCGACATCGCCCCCATGAACGTCAAAGTGGGCGACCGCGTCCTGTTTGGCAAATACAGCGGCCAGACCGTCAAGGTCAACGGCGATGAGCTGTTGGTCATGAAAGAAGACGACCTCTTCGCGATCGTTGAAGGCAAGTAATCCTGTCACCCCGAAGGGGCCGCTCGCCGCGCGAGTGCCCCATGGGTTGGCAACCGTTTAAATTCATTTAGGAGCTACTCACATGGCAGCAAAAGACGTAATTTTCGGCGGCGAAGCCCGCGCACGCATGGTTGAAGGCGTGAACATTTTGGCCAACGCGGTCAAAGTGACTCTGGGCCCTAAGGGTCGCAACGTGGTTCTGGAGCGCTCGTTCGGCGCCCCCACCGTGACCAAGGACGGTGTGTCCGTGGCCAAGGAAATCGAACTCAAAGACAAGCTGCAAAACATGGGCGCGCAGATGGTCAAGGAAGTCGCTTCCAAGACCTCTGACAACGCTGGCGACGGCACCACCACCGCCACCGTGTTGGCCCAAGCCATCGTGCGCGAAGGCATGAAATACGTGGCCGCCGGCATGAACCCCATGGACCTGAAGCGCGGCATCGACAAAGCAGTGACGGCTTTGATCGAAGAGCTGAAGAAGGCCACCAAAGCCACCACCACCAGCAAAGAAATCGCCCAAGTCGGCTCCATCTCTGCCAACTCTGACACCAGCATCGGCGAAATCATCGCCAACGCCATGGACAAAGTGGGCAAAGAAGGCGTGATCACCGTGGAAGACGGCAAGAGCCTGCAAAACGAACTCGACGTCGTTGAAGGCATGCAGTTCGACCGCGGCTACCTGTCGCCCTACTTCATCAACAACCCCGAGAAGCAAGCCGCTTTGTTGGACAACCCCTTCGTGTTGTTGTTCGACAAGAAGATCAGCAACATCCGCGATCTGCTGCCCACCTTGGAAGCCGTGGCCAAAGCCGGCCGTCCTTTGTTGATCATTGCCGAAGACGTCGAAGGCGAAGCCTTGGCGACCTTGGTGGTCAACACCATCCGTGGCATCTTGAAAGTGGTCGCTGTCAAAGCCCCTGGTTTCGGTGACCGTCGCAAGGCCATGTTGGAAGACATCGCCATCCTGACTGGCGGCAAAGTGATCGCTGAAGAAGTCGGCCTGACCCTCGAAAAAGTGACCTTGGCCGACCTCGGCCAAGCCAAGCGCATCGAAGTGGGCAAAGAAAACACCATCATCATCGACGGCGCTGGTGCCGCAGCTGACATCGAAGCCCGCGTCAAGCAAGTGCGCGTGCAAATCGAAGAAGCCACTTCTGACTACGACCGCGAGAAGCTGCAAGAGCGCGTGGCCAAGTTGGCTGGCGGCGTGGCCGTGATCAAGGTCGGCGCTGCCACCGAAGTCGAGATGAAGGAAAAGAAAGCCCGCGTCGAAGACGCCCTGCACGCCACGCGCGCTGCCGTCGAAGAAGGCATCGTAGCCGGTGGTGGCGTGGCCTTGCTGCGCGCCCGTCAAGCCGCTGGCACCATCAAAGGTGACAACGCCGATCAAGACGCCGGTATCAAACTGGTGTTGAAAGCCATCGAAGCGCCTCTGCGCGAGATCGTATACAACGCCGGTGGCGAGCCATCGGTCGTGGTCAACGCCATCTTGGCTGGCAAGGGCAACTTCGGCTTCAACGCCGCCAACGACACCTACGGCGACATGATCGAAATGGGCATCTTGGACCCCACGAAAGTGACCCGCACCGCGTTGCAAAACGCCGCATCGGTCGCCTCCTTGATGTTGACCACAGAGTGCATGGTCTCCGAAGCACCGAAAGACGAAGCCGGTGCTGGCGGCGGCGGCATGCCCGACATGGGCGGCATGGGTGGTATGGGCGGCATGGGCATGTAAATGCCCCTCGCCTGAGGGCTCCGGCCCTCAAGCCTTAAAAACCCCACAGGTGCAAACCTTGTGGGGTTTTTTTATTGACCTCACCGCCGACTGTGCAACATCGCAATGTTTTGCTCAGCCTGCAAGGTGCTGGCGTAATGGCGCTCGATCATTTGCACACTGGTGCGCGCGTTGCGCGCCAAGGTCAGTAAATCGATACCTGAACCGTAAAGCAATCGAAATGTGATGGCCGAATGGCGCAAGCTGTAGAGCGAGCGCATGGTGCCAGTTGGACTGCGTTTCAGTCCCGTGTTTTGCAGCACCCAATTAAAATGCACACCCAGCACCTTCAATGCGTGATCACGGTCGCTGATGTTGGGCAACAAGAGGTAGTCGCTGGGTGACGAGGTGTTTTGCCGTTGGCTCAATATGTGACGGTAAACATGGACCGCTGCAGACATGGTGACGATGGGTGTCCCGTGCCCCTTTGTCTCTGGCAATGTCAAGCGTAAAAATGACCTAGCACCAGACAAAACCACTTCCACATGCTGATGCTTCAGATACTTGAGATCGCTGGGGCGCATGAAGCCGTTAACCAACAAACGGATAGCCCAAGACAGATCAACCGGCATCTTGGTATCGGCTTGACGCAAACGCATGTGCTGGCGCAATTCAGATTGACTGGTTGGGTGCTCCTGCCCCACCAAACGACGCGACTCTCTTAGGAGGCACCAATATTCGTAGGGTTTAAAAGCGCCACGGGATTGCCCTTTCACTTTGATGGAAGGCACCTCAGGAACCACAGACAACAACTCCATTTGCTTAGCCAAGGACAAGACCTTGCGGACGATCACCACATGTTGGTGCACGGTCGTGGGCGTGAGGTATCGGCTCAATTGATGAACCAGCTCCATCACATCTCTGGTACCCAAACGGTCCAAGGGACGTGTACCCCACAAAGGATTCAAGGTCTTGATCAACCGGTTTCGCAGCACCTGCCAAGAACCCAGTGAAAACTCGCCTCGGCGAACCCTGGCCTGCTCATGGATCAGCAGGTGCTCTGCCGCTTGCAACCAAGTGATCGTCGGGGCGTTATCCAACAGTTCGCGAGGCCGAGACAACAAGCTTTCATACAACTGCTTGGCCGACTCTTGCGCTACCCGCAGCGATTTGCTGCGCGTCGAACGACGATATGACTTGCCATGTACCCAGCAACGCACTTGCCAAAACTGGCTAGCTGCCATTTTAAAAAGTACCACCTTGCTTGGGTAACCAGGTACAGGCACCATCGTGTGGGCAATGGGTGCCGTACGACTTAAAGGCCAAATAGATTCATTCGCGGCAGCCTGCGCCGATCCTTGTAAACGTTGCACGATTTGACCTCAAGCCAGTTCACCAGTGGGACGGATCGTAACCCCTAGTCAATGACCCACGAAGAGTTCACCACTGGCAATGTGATGAACTGACAAGATCAAAAGGCTTGAAACGCTTATAGTGGTTGATTCTAGACCAGTTTTAACTCGCCAGCACACGGGATGCTTTGGCTGCTGTCGCAGTCTCTTCCGCTGCTATGGCTCAAGCTACCATGAGTGGTTATATCAACTGGCAACACGACAAAGTCGGCACCGCCGATGCTACAAATCAACTGAATGATGCAGGCTTTACACTTTCTGTTGCTGAAGACCTTGGCGGTGGCCTGAAGGCTTCGGCTTCGATCAA
>CAMDCY010000015.1 GCA_945890705.1 Hydrogenophaga intermedia
AGGGTATGGCTGTTCGCCATTTAAAGAGGTACGTGAGCTGGGTTTAAAACGTCGTGAGACAGTTTGGTCCCTATCTTCCGTGGGCGCTGCAGATTTGAGGAAGCCTGCTCCTAGTACGAGAGGACCGGAGTGGACACACCTCTGGTGTACCGGTTGTCACGCCAGTGGCATTGCCGGGTAGCTAAGTGTGGAAGAGATAACCGCTGAAAGCATCTAAGCGGGAAACTCGTTTCAAGATGAGATCTGCCGGGGCCTTGAGCCCCCTAAAGAGTCGTTCAAGACCAGGACGTTGATAGGTCAGGTGTGGAAGCGCAGCAATGCGTTAAGCTAACTGATACTAATTGCTCGTGAGGCTTGACCCTATAACTTTGATCTCGAATCAAAGTGTGTTTATGCCCAACGTGGGCGCAATCAAAAACAGCTGATAACTGACTCTATGAATTCGTCCGACTGAAGCTCCTTCAGTTAGACAACCGTTTATGCCTGACGACCATAGCAACTTGGTCCCACTCCTTCCCATCTCGAACAGGACAGTGAAACGAGTTTGCGCCGATGATAGTGCGGATTCCCGTGTGAAAGTAGGTCATCGTCAGGCTCTTACAGCCCCCAACACCCCCTCGTACTCACCGTACTTGGGGGTTTTGGTTTTTTGGGGTTTCAACGATTGAATACCCACGGCCCATCGATCCTGAGTGCCGAAACGTGGGCCAGCTGGGTCAACAGTTCTTGAAGCCACGCTTCGCTGGTCTGTGCATCAACGGGCATGTGAGCACTCACCAGGGGTGTCGTCCGACACCAGAGCAACAGATCCGCGGTGCTCACGCGCTGCCATTCGAGCAACTTGAATTTGATCAGCACTTTGATGGCATGTCGCGTGTGCTTGTCGGGGTGGCGGCGAAAGTGATCCAAGCGTGACCGCGCGCGAAGCAGTGCTGCGCCGACATCCTGAAAGAAAGGGCCATGACCTGGAATCACCATGTCGGGATTCAAATCTTCGATCATGTTCAAGGTGTGCTCTACATCATCAAAAGCAGCACCGTGGCTCAGCTCAGGAAATACCACACCAAAACCATCTTCCCACAAGGCATCGGCACTGATCAGAATACGATTATCATCTTGAAACAAGACCACCGAATCGGGATCGTGCCCTTTGGCTTGCCAAACATGCCAGCGCGAACCACCGAGGGACAGCGATTGCCCATCCTGCAATAAATCCGAGGCCTCAAACCGAGGGCAGTCTTGACCGGTTGAAACAAAGCTGAGTCGTTCCGCTTGCCAAGACGACACGGCAGAGGCCGATGTGGCGGGTATGGCGGTACGCAATTCAGGAAAAGCCCTTTGAATCGCAGCATTGCCCCCACAGTGATCGCTGTGCAGGTGGGTGTTGAGCAGCAACTCCAAAGAACGGTCTTTGAGTAGGCCATGCAGCCAACTCAAAGTTTGTGGTGACTGGGTGTGAAATCCACTGTCAACCAAGGCCGCGTCGGTGGCGCCGAGCAGCAAGGTGCAATTGCTGGACAACCACCCACGTTCCAAAACATGGATGCCCAAAGCGGTCAGTTTGTGGAGGAACGACATACCCATCTCAATGTTGGACAAACACCATTCTCGCGTAAGGGAATGGTTGCACCACAACAAGGGGTTAACCCGTAGAATGAAAGCATGAACAAATGGATGGCATGGCTTCTCAAGCAACTCAAGTCCATGGGGCGCGTCAGCGCAAATGAGCAAAACGCCAGGACAGCGGGTGTTCCCTCTCTTAGCGATCAATCCAAAACCGTCCCCATCCGTGAGATTCAACCCTCACACGCCACCAAAATCCTCAAACACCTCAAGGCACTGCGCGAAGAGGACCGGTATTTGCGGTTTGGATACGCTGCCACCGATGAGCAAATAGATACCTATGTACTCAGTTTGGATTATGAGCGGGACAGCTTGTTTGGCATTTACAACCGGCGCTTGGACTTGATTGCCATGGCGCATTTGTCCTACTCGATCAACCCCGAATGCGCCAGTTGCGCCGAGTTTGGTGTGTCGGTGGCGCAGTCAGCCAGGGGGCGCGGGTACGGCACGCGTTTGTTTGAAAGGGCCATCACACATTCGCGCAACGAAGGCGTTCGCATGCTGTTTGTGCACGCCTTGAGCGAAAACACCGCCATGCTCAAAATCGCGAAAAGGGCGGGCGCAGGGATCGAGCGTGACGGCTCGGACAGCCAGGCGCACTTGGTATTGCCGCCAGCGGATTTTGACTCGAGGGTGGAAGAACTGTTGGACCAACAAGTGGCATGGACGGATTACCAACTGAAAACACAAGCCAAACAGTTTTGGGCGTGGTTGGGCATGAAGCGCAGCCACAATACCGAGCCGTCGAATCACACAAAGCACTGAAATGCCGATGCGGTATGCTTCAAATACCGAAACAACCGAGCGACAACAGTGTCCGAAACAAGCCCCAGTAGTGCGCCGCAGCAAAGCCTGCGGCACGAAGATAAACGTGGTTTCCTGCAAAAGTTGGCCGAGTTCATCCACCCCGGCCCCGATTCAACCGACGAGTTGATTGAAACGCTGGCCGAGGCCGAGGACAACGACATCATCAATGCGGAATCCCGCATCATGCTTGAAGGGGTGTTGCGATTGGCCAGCATGAGCGCGGGCGATGTGATGGTGGCGGCACCCAAGATGGACGTGCTCAATGTCGACGCCTCATACGAGGACATGCTCAAAGACATCATTGAAACCGGCCACTCACGGTTCCCAGTGTATGAAGATAGTCGGGAAAACATCATCGGCATATTGTTGGCGAAGGACCTGCTCAAGCGTCAACGCTCACCCGAACTCAACATCCGAACCTTGATCCGACCAGCGGTCTTTGTGCCCGAGACCAAAGGGCTGAACGATTTGCTGCGCGAGTTCCGCGGAAACCGCAACCACCAAGCCATTGTGATCGATGAGTTTGGTCGGGTGGCCGGACTGATCACCATTGAAGACGTGCTGGAAGAAATCGTGGGTGAAATCGAAGACGAATTCGACGTCGACGATGAAGCCGGCGATATCTACGCCTTGGCCGACGGATCGTGGCGGGTGGATGGCGAGACGTCCATCGAGAGGGTCGGTGAGGCGTTCGGTTTGGCGTTTGAGCCGACGGACTTTGAGACCATCGGAGGATTGATTGCCCACGACATGGGGCATGTGCCCAAACGCGGCGAAGTGTGGGTCCGCGGCGGCATGCGCTTTGTCGTGTTGCATACCAAGGGTGGCTTGGTCAAATGGTTCAAGGTGCAGCCTGAAGACACCGAAGAATGACCTGGCTCCACCGTGAGCGTTGGAATTGGGCCGTGCTGTTGCTGGCGGGTTGCGCGCAAGCCGCTGCCGTGGCTTGGCCATGGCACATGGGCGCTTGGCTCAGCAGAGGGCAAGCCATCGGCGCCCTGCAAATCGTGGCCATGGCGGTGGCGGTGGCCATCATCAGCCAAAGCGCCCACGCCCGTGCCGCGGCACTCAAAGCCGGCGTCTTCACCACCGCGTGGTTGAGCACCTCGTTTGCATGGTTGTACATCTCCATGCACCAATACGGTGGTTTGCCCGCATGGGCCGCTGCCGCTGCCGTGCTGCTGTTGGCCGCCGCACTGGCCTTGTATTACGCCGCAGCTGCTGCCGTGTATTGGCGCTGGCGTGCGGGGCATCCCTTGGCGGCTGCCCTGTTGTTCGCCGCCACCTGGACCATGGCCGAGTTGGCGCGCGGTCAATGGCTCACCGGCTTTCCTTGGGGTGCCATTGGCTACGCCCATATGAATGGCTGGGCCGCGTGGATGCCCTGGTTGGGGGTGTACGGCGTGGGAGCGGTGGCCGCGTTCGTGTCGGCGGGCCTGGCCTTGGGTCTGGGGCAACGGTCCTACCGCCCGCTGATCCTGGTGGGGGTCTTGGCCATCGGCATGGGCCTTTGGGCGCCCGCCCAGGTCAGTACGCAGTCCACGGGCGTTTTGCGGGTGTGGTTGCTGCAGGGCAACATCGATCAGGATCAAAAATTCAACAATGACACGGGCATTCGACAAGCCTTGCAGTGGTACCCCGATCAATGGCGAGCCTCCACACAAGCCGAGTCCCGTCCCGATCTGGTGGTGGCACCAGAGACCGCCGTCCCCGTGCTGCCGCAACACATTCACCCAGAACAATGGCGGCAATGGCTGGCGCCTTTGGCCGAACAAACACCCAGCACCGATGGCCGAACAGTGCACTGGATGACGGGCGTGCCCATGGGGAACAACGCCAAGGGCTACACCAACAGCGCTTGGGGCCTCAACCATCAGGACGCCCAATCGACAGTGCCGTGGGAGGTCGGGTACCGATACGACAAGCACCACTTGGTGCCCATGGGCGAATTCATCCCGCCCTTTTTTCGCTGGTTCACCGAATGGATGAACATTCCCTTGGGCGACTTCAACCGAGGGTCCGTGGTGCAGGCCCCTTGGGCGGTGAATGGTCAGCAAGTGTTGGCACACATCTGTTTTGAGGACGTGTTCGGAGAAGAAATGGCGCAGAGCGTGGCCAACACCGACGCGACGGTCTTGGTGAACCTGAGCAATTTGGCGTGGTTTGGCGGCACGATCGCACTGGACCAGCACCTGAACATCGCGCGTGTGCGCGCCATGGAATTGGGGCGCCCCATCGTTAGGGCCACCAACACGGGCGCCACGGCCCACATAGACCACTTGGGTGCCGTCGTGGCGGCCATGCCCCACCGGTTGAAGGGCCGCTTGGAGGTGGTGGTGGACGGACGCACGGGGCAAACACCCTACGTGGCATGGGTCAGCGCGGCGGGTCTGCTGCCGCTGTGGGCGCTGGCCTTGGCGGTCGTGGCTGGGGCGGTCTGGCGCCGAACTCGTGCGGTGACGCCAGGGTCGTAAAATCAGGGGATTGGGCGCACAAGCCGTGTGCACCCGCAGAACCGACGACCCCGCCGTCCCACGACGGCCGTGATGCGCATGTTGACCTTCCAACAAATCATTTTGAAACTCCAGCAGTACTGGGACGCCCAAGGCTGCGCGTTGCTCCAGCCCTACGACATGGAAGTCGGTGCGGGCACCAGCCACACCGCCACTTTTTTGCGCGCCATTGGCCCCGAGCCCTGGAAAGCTGCCTACGTTCAGCCCAGCCGTCGCCCCAAAGACGGCCGTTACGGCGACAACCCCAACCGCTTGCAGCACTACTACCAATACCAAGTGGTGATGAAGCCCGCGCCCAGCAACATCTTGGAGCTGTACCTCGGCTCGCTCGAAGCCTTGGGCTTTGACCTTAAGAAAAACGACATCCGCTTTGTTGAAGACGATTGGGAAAACCCAACCTTGGGTGCTTGGGGTCTGGGTTGGGAAGTCTGGCTCAACGGCATGGAGGTCACGCAGTTCACCTACTTCCAGCAAGTGGGCGGCATTGACTGCAAGCCGATCACGGGCGAGATCACTTATGGCCTGGAGCGCTTGGCCATGTATTTGCAGGGCGTTGACAACGTCTACAAACTCCAGTGGACCGACACCATGAGCTACGGCGACGTGTACCACCAAAATGAGGTGGAGCAGTCGACCTACAACTTCGAGCACGCCGACGCGGATTTCCTGTTTGTGGCGTTCAATGCCCATGAAAAGCAGGCGAAAAACCTGATCGTGCAACAGTTGGCATTGCCGGCCTATGAACAGGTGCTCAAGGCCGCGCACAGCTTTAACTTGCTCGACGCACGGGGTGCGATCAGCGTGACCGAGCGTGCCGCCTACATCGGTCGCATCCGCAATTTGGCCCGTAGCGTGGCCCAAAGTTATTTTGACAGTCGCGAACGTCTGGGTTTTCCGATGGCTCCGCGCGATTGGGTGGCTCAAATGCCCAAGAAAGTCGCGTGAGGTAGAACAAGATGACGACACAAAATCTGCTGGTGGAACTGTTCGTGGAGGAGCTGCCGCCCAAGGCGCTCAACAAACTCGGTGTGGCTTTCTCAAGCGTGTTGGCCGAACAACTCAAAGCCCAAGGACTGGCCCCCGCCAACGCGGTGGTCACCGCTTTTGCCTCGCCCCGCCGACTGGCCGCCCATGTGACGGGCGTGGCCGCGCAAGCCGCCGACAAGGCCGTCCAGCAAAAGTTGATGCCCGTGGCTGTGGGCTTGGACGCAGCGGGCAAGGCGACCCCCGCGCTGTTGAAAAAACTGCAAGCGCTGGGCGCAGACGTGAGCGACCCTGTGGCGGCCGTGGCGGCTTTGAAGCGCGCCCCAGACGGCAAAGCCGAAGCCCTGTTCTACGACAGCGTGGTTCAAGGCGCATCGCTGCAAGCGGGTCTGCAAAAAGCGCTGGAAGAGGCGTTGGCCAAGCTGCCCATCCCCAAGGTCATGCAGTACCAGCTGGAGACCGATTGCGAGCTGCCGGGTTGGAGCAGCGTGAACTTTGTGCGCCCTGCGCACAGCTTGATAGCCCTGCACGGCAGCACCGTGGTGCCGGTCAAGGCGCTGGGTTTGACGGCTGGCAACCACACCCAAGGCCACCGATTTGAGGCCAAGGTATCGCCCGTGGTGCTGCCGCACGCCGACCAATACGACACCGTGCTCCAGCGCGACGGCTCGGTGATCGCCGGCTTTGCCGAGCGCCGCGCCGAGATCGTGCGCCAGCTCCATGCGGCGGCGGCCCAAGTCGGCGGTGGTGTGAAGCCCATCGAAGACGAGGCCTTGCTCGACGAGGTGACCGCGCTGGTCGAGCGCCCGAACGTGCTGACCTGCCAGTTCGAAACAGAATTCCTCGATGTGCCACAAGAGTGCCTCATCCTCACGATGAAGGCCAATCAAAAGTACTTCCCTTTGGTCGACGCATCGGGTAAGTTGACGAACCGTTTCTTGGTGGTGAGCAACATCACGCCCGACGACGCGTCGTTTGTGATCGGCGGCAACGAGCGCGTGGTACGCCCGCGCTTGGCCGACGCCAAATTCTTCTTCGACCAAGACCGCAAGAAAACACTGGAGTCGCGTGTCGATGGCCTGTCCAAGGTCGTGTACCACAACAAGCTGGGCACACAAGGCGAGCGCATGGCGCGGGTTTGCGCCATCGCCCAAGCGATCGGCCAACAACTCGGCGGCGACCTGCTGGCCCAGCAAGCCCTGCAGGCCGCCCGCCTGGCCAAGACCGATTTGTTGACCGACATGGTGGGCGAATTCCCCGAGCTGCAAGGCATCATGGGCGGCTACTACGCCCGCCACGATGGTTTGAGCGAAGACGTGGCACAGGCGATTGAAGACCACTACAAACCGCGCTTTGCTGGTGACGAGTTGCCGCGCAACCACGTGGGTCTGGTGGTGGCGCTGGCCGACAAGCTCGAAACCTTGGTGGGCATGTTCGGCATCGGCAACGTGCCCACGGGCGACAAAGATCCGTTTGCGCTGCGTCGCCACGCCTTGGGCGTGATCCGCATGCTGGTCGAAAAAGACGTGGCGATCGACCTCGCAGCTCTGGTGTCGGTGGCCAAGCCCGCCTTTGGCGAGCAAATCAGCGACGCCTCGGGCGCGCTGATCGATTTCATTTACGACCGCCTGGCCGGCAGCTTGCGCGAACAGGGCTTTTCGGCCCAAGCGGTGGACGCCGTCATGGCCTTGCAGCCGCAGCGCCTGTCCGATGTGAGCAAACGCCTGCAGGCGGTACGCGCCTTTGCCGACTTACCCGAGAGCCCGGCTTTGGCCGCGGCCAATAAGCGCATCGGCAACATCTTGAAAAAAGCCGAGGGGGCGGTGAGCGACACGGTGAGCAGCGCGCTGTTGAAAGAAAGCGCCGAGCAAGCCTTGTACGCCGCCATGCAGCGCTGCGTGCCCGAGTCGATCGCGCAGTTTGAAGCCGGCGATTTGTCGGCCTCCATGCAGACCTTAGCGACCTTGCGCGAACCGGTCGACGACTTCTTTAACGACGTGATGGTCAACGCCGATGACCCCGCGCTCAAGGCCAACCGACTGGCTTTGCTCAAGTCCTTGCACCTAGCCATGAACCGCGTGGCAGATGTCTCGCGCCTGGCCACATGAAACTCTTGATCCTCGACCGCGACGGCACGCTCAACCGACAGCGTGAGGACCATGTCGCTTCGCCCGACGAGTGGGAGCCCTTGCCCGGCGCCTTGGAAGCCGTGGCCCGTTTGAACCAAGCGGGTTGGCACGTGGTGTTGGCCACCAACCAATCCGGTTTGGGGCGCGGCATCTTTGACATGGCCGCGCTCAATGCGGTGCACGCCAAAATGCACCGGGCTTTGGCTGCAGCCGGCGCGCGCGTCGATGCGGTGTTTTTCTGTCCGCACGCGCCCGAAGATGGTTGCGATTGCCGCAAACCCGCACCGGGCTTGTTCCAGCAAATCGCCGAACACACCGGCGTGGATGCTGCTCACATCGTGGTGGCGGGACATGCTTTGCGCCATGCTCAAGCGGGTGCCGCGGTGGGGTGCACCACGCACATGCTGCTCAGCGGAGGATCGGCCGAATGGCGCGATCGTGTGACCACACAAGGCACGGTGGTCCCCGAAGGCCTTTGGCCCGGCTTGCCCCGAGGCACCCGCGCACACACCGATTTGCCATCTTTCGTGACTTGGTTGCTCCAGCACGCCAGCGCGCCCGTGCACATGACTGAAAACCGAAAGATCCCCTGATCCATGGCCATCTTGCGCTCACTGATACACATGCTCTTCATGGTCGTCACCGTGGTGCCTTGGGCGCTGACGGTGCTGATCGCCGCCCCCTTCATGAACAGCACGCAAATTTATTGGTTGTGTGTGGGCTGGCTCAAACTGGCCGTGGGCTCGGGCCGTTGGATGCTGGGCATCCGCAACGAGGTCATCGGTTGGGAGAACCTGCCTCTGGGTCAAACCGACGCGGCGATCTTGTTGGTCAAGCACCAGTCCACGTGGGAGACCTTTTCTATGCCGGCCTTGATGCCACACCCACTGGCCTATGTGTTCAAAAAAGAACTGCTCTATGTGCCTTTCTTCGGTTGGGCCATGGCCAAGATGGACATGATCCACATCGACCGCAGCCAGCGCGCGCAGGCTTTCAACAAGGTGGTCACGCAAGGCCAACGCCTGTTGGACCAAGGCACGTGGGTGATCATGTTCCCTGAAGGCACCCGCGTGGACCGCGGCGAGCAAGGTGTGTACAAAACCGGTGGTACCCGCTTGGCGATTGCCACGGGCGCTCCCGTCATACCAGTGGCGGTCAACTCGGCCACCTGCTGGCCACGCAAAGCCCTGATCAAACGCCCTGGCGTCGTGACCTTCTCGATCGGTCCGGCCATCCCCAGCCAAGGCCGCCAGCCCGAAGAAATGATGCGCGAAGTCGAAACCTGGATCGAAACAGAAATGCGCCGACTCGACCCGTCCGTTTACGCCACGGCGAAGGCCTGAGACTATGGGCGTGGGGCGTTTGGTGCAGATGGCGCTGGACTTGTGGGACAACACCAGCCCCGAGCCTGCCCCTGCACCAGCGCGCATCGATGGCCCCTTTGAGCCCGGTGCTTTGTTGAGCGACGTGGTCGAGGCCACAGTGTGGCAACACCCCCGCGCCAACCAGCGCGTGCGCTTGGAAACTTGTGTCGTGGCTTACGAACTGCGCCGTGGCAAACGCCGCACCGTGGGCATGTCCATCACCCCCGAAGGCTTATCGGTGCGTGCCCCGCGCTGGACTCCCGTGAGTGAGGTCGAAGGGATTCTGCGCAGCAAATCGGCTTGGTTGATCGAGAAATTGGCGCAGTCACGCCAGCGTGCCTTGGCCTTGACCCAAGCCCGGGTGCAGTGGCTCGACGGGGGTGCCTTCGATTATTTGGGGCAACGCGTGCGCATGCGCATCGACCCCACGCAAGCCGGCCCTTGTCACTTGGACCACACCGAGGCGGAGGGCCCGTGTTTGCGCTTGGGAGTGGCGCACACGGCCAGTGAGGAACAGATCCGCGACACCGTGCAGGCCTGGTTGATGCGACAAGCGCAGCAGGTGTTTGAGGCGCGCTTGACGCACTTCGCGCCTCTCTTGGGGGTGCGTTGGACGCGTTTGCGTTTGTCCAGTGCAGGCACGCGTTGGGGCAGCGCCAGTGCCGATGGCACGATCCGCTTGAACTGGCGCTTGCTGCACCAAACCTTGGACATGGTGGACTACGTGGTCGTCCACGAGCTCAGCCATTTGCGACACATGGACCACAGCCCACAGTTTTGGGATGTGGTGGCCAGCATCCTGCCCGACCACGCCCAGCGCCGCCGCGCCCTCAACGAGGCCACGCCGCGCAGTGCCTGAGCGGGGGCTTCAAACGGCCCGAAAACGCCACACCCCAGCGGCATCGCGCTCGCGCTGCACCGACCCGCGGTGCCACAAGGTGTTGAGGTGCGCGATGGCTTCGCCCATGGCAAAGGTCGTTTGGTGCACATCGAGTTTGCGTTGAAACAAGACCGGCACCGCATCGGCTGCGCTCATCGCCTGTGCTTGACAGGCTTGAAGTAACTCGGCCAAGCGATCGCGGTGGTGGTCGTGCAACTGCTTCAAACGCTCGTGCAAACCGACAAAGGGTTGGCCGTGGGAAGGTAAGACCACGGTGCTCTCGGGCAAGTCGGTGTAAGCGTCCAAGGACGTTAAAAACAAGCGCAAGGGGTCGCCATCGGGCTCACTCTCGTAGACGCTGACGTTGGTCGAGATGCGCGGCAAGACCATGTCGCCGCTGATCAGCAGGTGGCGCTCGCTGTCGTAAAGGGCGATGTGCTCGGGCGCGTGGCCGTAGCCAGCCACGCAGCGCCAGTCGCGCCCGCCGATGTGCACCCGATCGCCATCCAGAAGTCGGCGGTACTGACGCGGCACGGACGGCACCAAGTTGGGGTAGTAGTTCGCGCGACCGCGGATGGCGTTGAGCTGCTCGGGGTCGGTCATGCCGTGCGAAGCAAAGAAGTCGGCCATGCCATGTCGCCCGTCCATGGGGGCTTGTTGCGACAGTGTGCGCGCCGCGAGGTGATCGGTGGCGCTCATCCACAAGCGGCAGGTGTGCTCGGGCGTGGTCCAGCGTTGGCACAACCAGTCGGCCAAACCGATGTGATCGGGGTGCATGTGCGTGACGATGACGCGCACGATGGGCAAGCCATCCAAGGCATGCTCAAAAATCCATTCCCATTGAGCGCGCGACTCGGGGCGGTCCACACCACAGTCCACCACAGTCCAACCCTCGGTGCCGTCCACCACATCGCGCAACAGCCACAGGTTGATGTGATTGAGCGCGAACGGCAGCCCCATGCGCACCCAGCGCAGCCCATCGGCCACGTCGATCAAAGACTCGGCGTGTGGCAAGACGCTACCGAAGGGGTAGTGCAGGCGGGCTTCCAAGGTTGTTCGGTCGGTGCTGATCATGCATGCATTTTAAAGAGGGAGAACCTGTGAAAAGGACATTGGCCCGGTAAGATCGAGTGATGATTTCTGAACTTCAAGACCTGTTCGAACACAACCGATCGTGGGCTGCACAAACCGTTCGAGAAAAACCCATGTTTTTCACCGACCTGTTGGCCCAACAAAACCCCCGCTACATGTGGATCGGTTGCTCCGACAGTCGCGTGCCCGCCAACCAAATCACCGGTTTGGCGCCCGGCGAGGTGTTTGTTCACCGCAACGTCGCCAACGTGGTGGTGCCCACCGACCTGAATTGCCTGTCCACCATCCAGTACGCGGTGGACATGCTCAAGGTGGAGCACCTGATGGTGGTGGGGCACTACGGCTGCGGCGGCGTGCAAGCTGCCTTGTCCAATCTGCGCGTTGGCTTGGCCGACAACTGGTTGCGCCACATCAAAGACGTGCGCGACCGCCACGCCGCCCTGATCGAACGCACGCCGCCTGCGCAGCGCCTGGACGTGCTGTGCGAACTCAACGTGATCGAGCAGGTCATGAACGTGGCCCAAAGCACCGTGGTGCAAGACGCTTGGGCCCGAGGTCAAGACCTCACCTTGCACGGCTGGATTTACGGTTTGCGCGACGGCTTGCTCCAAGACCTGCGCATGACGGTGGACCGCCAAGTGGATTTGGACCATGTTTACGAACAAGCCATCCAGCGTGTGGATGTTTTATCTAGGTGATCCCATGAATTTGCAAGGCCTGCTTTCCCTCGACGAGCTCCAAGGCCGTGTTTCGCGCGGTGAGATCGACACCGTGCTGGTGTGCTTCCCCGACATGCAAGGCCGCTTGGTGGGCAAGCGCCTGCACGCGCCGTTTTTTGTGGCCGAGGCGCACACCGGCATCGCCGCTTGTCACTACCTGTTGCACCTGGACTTGGCGATGGAAGTCGTGCAAGCCCCGGGCGCGGACGATTTCGCCAATGGCTGGGGCGATTTTGGTCTGGTGCCCGACATGGGCAGCTTGCGTGTCTTGTCGTGGATGCCGCGAACGGCTTTGGTGATCTGCGATTTGGTTCACCTCTCGGGGCCAGAGCAAGGTCAGCCAGTGGCGCACAGCCCGCGCCACTTACTCAAACGTCAGTTGCAGCGTTTGCAGGCCATGGGCTTGCAAGCCCAGTGCGCCACCGAGCTGGAGTTTTATGTGTTCTCTGGCGGTTATGCGCATTGGCACCAACAGCGCCACCGCGACCTGCGCACACACAACCACCTCAACGCCGACTACCAAATCTTCCAAACCCAGCTCGACGAGCCTTTGATGCAGCGCGTGCGCACCGAACTGTCGCGCTCGGGCGTATGGATCGAAGGCAGCATGGGCGAGTGCAGCCCCGGCCAGCAAGAGCTCAACCTGCGCTACACCGAGGCCTTGGCCTTGGCCGACGCCCATGCGTTGGCGAAGATGGCCATCAAAGACATGGCCCAAAGTATGGACCTGTCGGCCAGTTTTTTGGCCAAGTGGCACCCCGAGATGGCCGGCTCCAGCAGCCACATCCACCTGTCGCTGTGGGACGAAAAAGCCGGAGAGCCGCGCTTTTTGGATCCGAAGGCCGAATACGGTATGGCCGATCTGATGCGCGCGTTTGTGGCCGGTTTGATCGCCCACGGCGAAGCCACCACGCTGTTTTACTGCCCCTACGTTAACTCCTACAAACGGTTTTTGCCCGGCAGTTTCGCGCCCACCGCGCTGGTCTGGTCGGTGGACAACCGCAGCGCGGCCTTGCGCGTGTGCAGCCCAAAGAGCCGCGGCATCCGCATCGAGCAGCGCATCGGCGGTGCCGACCTTAACCCCTACGTGGCTGTGGCGGCCATGATCAGCGCGGGCTTGGCGGGGGTGGAGAAAAATTTGTCCTTGCCGGAGGCCGTGGTGGGCAACGCCTACCGCCAGGGTTTGCCGCAAATCCCACGCCGCATGGGGGACGCCATCGAGGCGGCCGAGGGCAGCGCTTGGTTGCGAGAAGCTTGGGGCGGTACGGTGGTCGACCACTGGGTGCAAGCAGCGCGCTGGGAGTTGGCGCAAAGCGAACAGGCCATCACCGACTGGGAAATCCAGCGGGGGTTTGAGCGCTGTTGAGCGCTTTTGGACCCATCGGGCCACTGCGGGGATAATCCGGCACATGAACATCATCATCTTGGGCGCTGGCCGTGTGGGCGAGAGCGTGGCCGAAAGCCTGGTCTCGGAACAAAACGACATCACCATCATCGATCAGGACCCGGCGCGCTTGCGCTTGCTCGAAGAGCGATTGGACTTGCGCGGGGTGGTGGGCAACGGCATTCAGCCCTCGGTGCTGCGCGAAGCGGGGGCCAAAGACGCCGACATGCTGATCGCCTGCGCCGCGGCCGATGAATCCAACCTCGTCGTGTGCAAGATCGCCCACGACATCTTCAACATCCCCGCCACCATCGCCCGTTTGCGCTCGCCCGAGTTCAACGAAGGTGACGAGTTGCTGGGCAAAAACGGCTTTGCGGTCGATCACGTGATTTGCCCCGAAGAGTCGGTCACGCGCTACATCCACCAACTCATCAGCTACCCCGAAGCCTTGCAGGTGCTGGAATTTGCCGGTGGTCGGGTCAGCCTGATCGCGGTGCGCGCGGCCAACGGCGGCGCCTTGGTGGGACGCACGATCGGTGAATTTCGCGATCGTTTGCCCCACGCTGAGATGCGCGTGGTGGCCTTGTACCGTTTGGACACCGAAATGGACGCCACGCCCAACACCCGCATCTTGCCGGGTGACGAGGTGTTCGTCTTGGCCGACACCGACAAGATCCGATTGGTCTTGGCGGCCATCCACAACATCGACAAACCGGTGCAGCGCGTCATGATCGCGGGCGGCGGCAAGGTGGGCTTGCGCTTGGCGCGCAGCTTGCAAGGTCAATGTGAGGTCAAGATCATCGAGCGAGACAAAAAGCGCTGCGAATACCTGGCCAGCCAACTGCCCTCGAGCATGCTCATCTTGCACGGCGACGGGGCCGACGAAGAACTGCTGCTGGAAGAAAACGTGGGTGAAATGGACCTCTTCTTGGCGCTGACCAGCGACGACGAAGACAACATCATGTCTGCCATGTTGGCCAAGCGCTTGGGCGCCAACCGGGTGATGTCGCTCATCAACCGCCGCGCCTATGCCGACATGATGCAAGGCAGCACCATCGACATCGCCATTTCGCCGGCACAAACCGTCATTGGCGAATTGCTGGCGCACCTGCGCCGCGGGGACGTGGCCGCGGTTCACAGCTTACGCCGTGGCGCATCCGAAGCGCTCGAAGGCATCGCGCGCGGCGACATCAAAACCTCGCGTTTGGTGGGTCGTCGCATCGAAGAGATCAAGTTGCCCGAAGGCGCACGCATTGGCGCGGTGGTTCGTGGTGAAGGTCGCAGCTCCGAGGTGCTCATGCCGCACCACGACACGCTCATCCAAGCCGACGACCACATCATCATCTTCATACCGCACAAACGCTTGGTGCGTGAGGTGGAGCGGCTGTTCCAAGTGGGCGCGACCTTTTTCGGTTGACCCGACCCATTCACAGGAAGCTGCGCGTGATCACCAGTCTTTTCCCGGTTTTGTCGGTGTTCTCCCGGGTCATCGTGGCTTTTGCCCTGACGTTTTTGGTGCCGCTGGTTTGGGCTTGGTTCTTGGACCACCGCGACCATGTCACGGTTTGGGCGGTGGGTTTTGCGGTGACCTTGATCAGTGGCGCGGTGTTGTGGCGCTTGACGCAGCGCCACCGCCGTGAACTCTTGGCCAAAGATGGTTTTGTGTTGGTCAATTTGGTGTGGATCGTGTTGCCCGCGTATGCGGCGGTACCGCTTATGTTCACCGTGCCCGACATCACTTGGAGCAAAGCCTATTTCGAGGCCATGAGCGCACTGACCGCCACCGGCTCTACGGCCTTGTCGGGCTTGGATGATTTGCCGGTGTCGGCCAACGTGTGGCGTTGTTTCCTACAGCTCATCGGTGGTTTGGGCATCATGCTCTTGGTGGTGGCGGTGCTGCCTTTGCTGGGTTTGGGTGGCATGCAAATTTACAAAGCCGAAACACCGGGCCCCATGAAAGATACCAAATTCACCCCGCGCATCGCCGAGACCGCGCGCGGCCTGTGGGTGGTGTATTTCTCCTTTTCGGCGGCGTGTTTCTTGGCCTACCGCTGGGCGGGCATGTCGTGGGCCGATGCGTTCATGCACATGTGTACCACCATGGGTCTGGGCGGTTTTTCTTCGCACGACGCCAGCTTCGGTTACTTCAATTCTCCGCTGATCGAGGCCGTGGCCGTGGTCTTCATGGCCTTGGCGGGCATCAGTTTTTTGCGTTACTTCATGGTGATCCGCTCACGCTCTTTGCGCCCCTTGAGTACCGACCGGGAAATCCGTTCTTACTTCACGGTGTTGGCGGTGGCGATCTTGTTGATGGCGGTCTTGTTGTGGTCGCATGGCACCTACGACACATGGCAAGAGGCTTTGCGCTACAGCGCCTTCCAAGTGGTGTCCTTGGCCACCACCACCGGCTACGCTTCGACCGATTACATGCTGTGGCCCGTCTTTGCGCCGGTGTTCTTGATGTTCTTGGGCTGTTTCGTGTCTTGTGCCGGATCCACAGGTGGTGGCATCAAGCTCGTGCGCATGATCATGCTGATCAAACAAGCGCGGCGCGAATTGGTTCGCATCATCCACCCGCGCGTGGTCAACCCAGTCACCATGGGGCAAACGATTTTGCCCATGTCGGTGATGACCGCGGTCTTGGGCTTCATGTTGATTTACGGTGGCAGCATCGTGAGCCTGAGCATGTTGCTGTTGCTCTCGGGCATGGACGTGAGCACGGCGTTCTCGGCCGTGGTGGCCACCATCAACAACATCGGCCCCGGCTTGGGTGAGATCGGCCCAGCGGGCAACTTTGGGAGCTTGAGTCCGTTCCAGTTGTGGGTCTTGACCTTCTCGATGTTGCTGGGACGTTTGGAGCTGCTTACCGTTTTGGTCTTGTTCACCGCCCAGTTCTGGCGCAAATAAACCCCGGAGTCCCCATGCCCATCACCAAAGGTTCCCAAGCACTGGTGGACGAGGCCATGGCCCAAGTCACCACCCACAGCGTCGACGAGATCCGTGCGCGCTTGAACGACCCTGCGGTGCAGATCGTGGATATCCGCGATGTGCGCGAGCTCGAGCGCGAGGGCACCTTGCCCGGCGCGCTGCTGGCGCCACGGGGCATGTTGGAGTTTTGGGTCGACCCTGCTTCCCCCTATTTCAAGCCGGTGTTCGCCGATGAGGCCAAGACCTTCGTCTTGTTCTGCGGGGCCGGTTGGCGCAGTGCCTTGGCCACCAAAACGCTGATGGACATGGGCATGAGCAATGTGGCGCATATCGATGGCGGTTTTGCCGCCTGGAAACAAGCCGAAGCACCCGTGGTCACCTTGGCGCAGCACAAGGCCGAGAGCGTGGCCCGCCCAGCGTTGTGAACCCTGCGCCCTGTCCGTGTGGTCGCTGCGATGCCAAGGGGCGTGCGCTGTCCTTGGCAGACTGCTGCGTGCCGCTGCACCAAGGACAGCCAGCCCTCGACGCTGAGCGCCTCATGCGCTCGCGCTACAGCGCCTTTGTGTTGGGGCTTACCGAATACCTGTTGCTCACTTGGCACCCCAGTACCCGTCCGGAGTCCGTCGAGTTGGAGCCCGGTGCGCACTGGTTGGGCCTGGAGATCAAAGACCACCGGCTCACGGGCGCCGACAGGGCCGAAGTGACGTTCGTGGCGCGCTTTCGCGTGGCCGGCCGAGCCGTTCGGCAACACGAAAATAGCCGTTTTGTGCGCGAAGGTGGGTACTGGTTGTATGTGGATGGAGACGTGTGCTGAACGCGCCGGGGTAAGCATGACATTTGACGCTGTGTTGTTCGATTGTGATGGGGTGCTGGTTGACAGCGAGGCCATCACCTGTGGGGTCTTGCGCGACATGTTCGAAGAGCAGGGCTGGCGCATGGGTCTGGACGAATGCATGCAGCGTTTTGTCGGCCACACCGTCAAAAGCCAGCGCGCACTCATCGAGGCCAACACCGGCGTGCCGCTCACCGACGATTGGTTGCAGCAATTTTTTGAGCGGCGCAACGAGCGCTTGCAGCGCAGCATCACCGCCATCGACGGTGTGCACGCGGCCGTGGCCCATGCGCACGAGCGCTGCGAAGGGCGCATTGCCGTGGCGTCTGGGGCCGATCGGTTCAAGGTCGAGATGATGTTGGCGCAGGTCGGGCTGCTGTCATTTTTTGAGGGCCGGATTTTCAGCGGACACGAGATGCCGCGCAGCAAACCCCACCCCGATGTCTATTTGGCCGCCGCGGCCCACTTGCAGGTGGACCCCGCGCGATGCTTGGTGGTGGAAGACACCACCGTGGGCATCACCGCCGGGGTGGCCGCGGGGGCCACGGTCTGGGCTTACGCCCCGCCGGGCGTGGACACCGAGGCTTTGCGCCAAGCCGGCGCGCGGGCACTGTTTGCGCACATGGACGGTTTGCGCTGGGGCGCTTCAGCGGGTCAGGCTTGAGGCGCTGGGGCGCAACTCGGCGGCGTGGCGCGTCAAGGCCTCGTGGACCAAGGGCATCAGGGTGGCGGCCTGTGGGGTCGGCAGGGCATCGAGCATGGCTTGGCGCATGGGTGGGGCCCAGAACTTTTTGATGTGGGTGGCGATGCTCTCGCAGGCCTCGTTTCGATCTGGGTAGGCCGAAAAAAATTGGCCGATTTGGTTGGCCATGCCGATGAGGTGTTGAACGTCCATGGTGGGTGCCTAAACGGAAAGGGGTTGGGGTGTCAGGCGCAGGCTGTGGCTGTACCGGGTGCAGCGATCGCGCCGGATCAGGCCCACGAGCACCAAGTTATGGGCTTGCGCCATTTCCACGGCGAGGGCCGTGGGGGCTGAGACCGCAGCCAAGACGCCTGCGCCACTTTGCAAGGTTTTCTGCACCATCTCAAAGCTGGCGCGGCTGGTGATGCAGACAAAACCCTGCGCCATGTCTTGCTGGCTTTTGCGCAAGGCGCCGATGAGTTTGTCCAAGGCGTTGTGCCGCCCCACATCTTCTCGCACGCAGACGATGTCACCAGCCATGTTGGCCCAGGCGGCGGCGTGGGTGGCCCCGGTGCGAAGTTTCTCGGGTTGGTGATCGCGCAGCAGGGCGTGCGCGCGCAGCAGGGCTTCTTCGGTCAAGACCACGTCGGGGGCCTGGGGCACGGCCATGCGAACTTGCTCCAAGCGCTCAGCCCCGCACAAGCCGCAGCCCGTGCGACCGGCCATGGCGCGGCGCCGTTCCTTGAGCTGGTATTCGGCCGCCGCGGCCACTTGCAGGCGCACCTCGATGCCTTGGGGCAGCACCTCGTGTTCGACCTCGTAGAGCTGTGAGGGACCCTCGATCAGGCCCTCGGTCAAGGCAAAACCCAAGGCGAAGTCTTCCAAGTCGGTGGGGGTGGCCATCATCACGGCGTGAGAAATGCCATTGACCACGAAGGCCACGGGCACCTCCTCGGCCAAGGCCAGACCCGCGCCGTTTGGCTCATTCATTTGCCCACCACTTCCACGCTGGGCTGTTGGGCCTGGGCCAACAAGCCCAATTGGTCTTGGTTGAAGCGGCGGTAGTTTTGCTGCCACTGCGAGGGCTGGCTGACCGCCACCACCTGCACCGCCGTGACCTTGTACTCAGGACAGTTGGTCGCCCAGTCGGAGGCGTCGGTGGTGATCACGTTGGCGCCCGATTCGGGGAAGTGAAAGGTGGTGTAGACCACGCCAGCTTGCATGCGCTCGCTCACCAAGGCGCGCAACACGGTGCGGCCCGCGCGGCTCTCGATGCCCACCCAATCGGCGTCTTTGATGCCGCGCTCTTGGGCGTCGTGCGGGTGGATTTCCAGCACGTCTTCGTCGTGCCAAGCATTGTTGGCTGTGCGCCGGGTTTGCGCGCCCACGTTGTATTGCGACAAGATCCGACCCGTGGTGAGCAAGAGCGGGAAAGCGCGGGTGACTTTCTCGGAGGACGCCACGTATTGGGTGGGGAAAAACTTGCCTTTGCCTCGCACAAAACGGCCCACGTGCATGATGGACATGCCCGCGTCGGGTGTTTGGTCGTTGCATGGCCATTGCAGGCTGGTGTGCTCGTCAATCTTGGCGTAGCTCACACCCGAAAAACTGGGCGTGAGTGCCGAAATTTCTTTCATCACGTCTTCGGGGTGTGCGTAGTGCATCTCATGGCCCAGCGAGTTGGCCAGCTTGACCGTGACTTCCCAATCGGCCAAGCCCGCCAAAGGCGGCATGGCTTGGCGCACACGAGAAATGCGGCGTTCGGCGTTCGTGAAGGTGCCGTCTTTTTCCAAGAACGAGGAGCCGGGTAAAAACACGTGCGCGTATTTGGCAGTCTCATTCAAGAAGATGTCTTGAACGATGACGCACTCCATGGCGGACAAGGCGGCCGCCACGTGTTGGGTGTCGGGGTCCGATTGGACGATGTCCTCGCCTTGGCAGTACAGCCCCAAGAACTTCCCGTCCAAAGCGGCGTCCAGCATGTTGGGGATGCGCAAGCCGGGTTCTGGGCTGATGCTCACGCCCCAAGCGCCTTCGAACAGTTGGCGCGTGGTGGTGTCGGAGATGTGGCGGTAGCCGGGCAGCTCGTGCGGGAAGCTGCCCATGTCACACGCGCCCTGCACGTTGTTCTGGCCGCGCAGCGGGTTCACGCCCACGCCTTCACGACCCACCATGCCGCAGGCCATGGCCAAATTGGCGATGCCCATGACCATGGTGGAGCCTTGTGAGTGTTCGGTCACACCCAGTCCGTAGTAAATGGCCGAGTTCGGTCCGGCGGCGTACAAACGCGCGGCGGCACGCACCTCGGCGGCGGGCACGCCCGTGACAGCCTCGAAGGCCTCGGGCGAGTTCTCTTCTTGTGAGACAAAGTCGCACCAAGCTTGAAAGCTCTTGTCATCGCAACGCTCGGCCACGTAATCGGTGGCCACCAAGCCTTCGGTCACCACCACATGGGCCATGGCGGTGATCAGGGCCACGTTGGTGCCAGGACGCAAGGCCAAGTGGTGCGCGGCCTGGATGTGGGGGCCACTGACCAAATCGATTTTTCGCGGGTCGGCCACGATCAGTTGGGCGCCTTGGCGCAAGCGGCGCTTCATGCGCGAGGCAAAGACGGGGTGGGCGTCGCTGGGGTTGGCGCCGATCACCAAGATCACATCGGCTTGTTCCACCGACTTGAAGGTTTGTGTGCCGGCCGATGTGCCGAAGGTTTGTCCCAGTCCATAGCCGGTGGGGGAGTGGCAGACCCGCGCGCAGGTGTCGACGTTGTTGGTGTTGAAGGCCGCGCGCACGAGCTTTTGCACCAAGTAGGTTTCTTCGTTGGTGCAGCGAGAAGAGGTGATGCCACCGACCGAGTCTTTGCCATGCTGAGCTTGGATACGTTTGATTTCGGACGCGGCGTGTTGGATGGCCTCGTCCCAGCTCACCTCTTTCCATGGTTCGGTGATCTTGGCGCGGATCATGGGCTGGGTGATGCGGTCTTGGTGCGTGGCGTAGCCCCAAGCAAAACGGCCCTTCACACAGGAGTGGCCTTCGTTGGCTTTCCCGTCTTTCCAGGGGACCATGCGCACCACGGTGTTGCCTTTCATCTCGGCCTTGAAGCCGCAACCCACGCCGCAGTAGGCGCAGGTGGTGATCAGGCTGTGCTCGGGTTGGCCGAGTTCGATGATGGATTTTTCTTGCAAGGTGGCGGTCGGACACGCTTCGACGCAGGCGCCGCAAGAAACACACTCACTGTCCATGAAGGGCTGGTCTTGACCGGCGGACACACGACTCTCAAAACCCCGGCCCGAAATGGTCAGGGCAAACGTGCCTTGTGTTTCTTCGCAAGCGCGAACACAGCGGTTGCACACGATGCATTTGCTGGGGTCGTAGGTGAAGTAGGGGTTGCTTTCGTCCTTGGCCATGTCGCAGTGGTGCTCGCCCGCGGCGGCTCCCACGCCGTAGCGCACGTTGCGCAAACCAGTCACGCCGGCCATGTCTTGCAGCTCGCAGTTGCCGTTGGCGCTGCAGGTCAGGCAGTCCAGTGGGTGGTCGGAGATGTAGAGCTCCATGACCCCTTTGCGCAGGTCCTGCAGTTTCGGGGTTTGTGTGCGCACCACCATGCCCGCTTCGGCGGGCGTGGTGCAAGAAGCTGGGAAGCCTTTGCGGCCTTCGATTTCCACCAAGCACAAACGGCAGGAGCCGAAGGGCTCCAAGCTGTCGGTGGCGCACAGCTTGGGCACTTGAATGCCGGCCTCTACGGCCGCACGCATCAGCGAGGTGCCTTTGGGCACTTGCACCGAGTAGCCGTCGATCTGCAAGGCCACGGTTTCGTCGGAGTGGACCGCCGGTGTGCCGTGATCGCGTTCTTGTTTGAGGTACATCAGCATGGCGGTTTCCTTATTCAACAGACGGCGCTGGCGCGCTCAAGCCAAAATCTTCGGGGTAATGGTTGAGGGCCGAGAGCACCGGGTAGGGCGTCATGCCGCCCATGGCGCACAGGCTGCCGTGCTGCATGGTGTCGCACAAGTCCCGCAGCAGTTTCACGGGTTGGGTTTTGTCCGCGCTGCTGCGCAACCGGTCGATGGTTTCCACGCCGCGCGTGGAGCCGATGCGGCAAGGCGTGCACTTGCCGCAACTCTCCAAGGCGCAGAAGGCCATGGCGTAGCGGGCGAGTTGGGCCATGTCGGCGCTGTAGTCGTGCACCACGATGCCGCCGTGTCCCACGACCGCGCCGATGGCCGCGTAGGCCTCGTAGTCCAAGGGCGTATCCCATTGGGACTCCGGCACATAAGCCCCCAAGGGCCCACCGACTTGCACCGCTTTGATGGGGCGACCGCTGCGGCTGCCGCCGCCAAAGTCAAACATCAATTCGCGCAAGCTCAGGCCAAAAGCGCGCTCGACCAAACCGCCGTGGCGGATGTTGCCCGCGAGCTGGAAGGGCAGGGTGCCGGTGGAGCGACCCACGCCGAAGTTTTTGTAGAACGCCGCGCCCTTGGCCAAGATCAGGGGCACGCTGCCCAAGGTGATCACGTTGTTGATCACGGTGGGCTTGCCGAACAAGCCCTCGATGGCCGGCAGTGGGGGCTTGGCCCGCACGATGCCGCGCTTGCCTTCGATGCTCTCGAGCATGGCCGTTTCTTCGCCGCACACGTACGAGCCCGCGGCTTTGCGCACCTGCAGTGCAAAGGACCGGCCGCTGCCCATGACATCGCGACCCAAAAAGCCCGCCGATTCGCACAGCGCGATCGCTTGCACCATGGTGGCGATGGCGTGTGGGTATTCGGAGCGGATGTAGATAAAACCTTGTGAGGCACCCACCGCCAAACCCGCGATGACCATGCCCTCGATCAGCATGAAGGGGTCACCCTCGAGGGTCATGCGGTCCGAGAAGGTGCCCGAATCCCCTTCGTCCGCGTTGCAAACCACGTATTTTTGCGTGGCAGCTGCACCCAAGACCGTGCGCCATTTGATGCCGGCCGGAAAGGCCGCGCCACCGCGACCCCGCAAGCCCGAGTCCAGCACGGTTTGAACCACCGCTTCGCTGGACAGCGACAGCGCTTGCTGCAAGCCTTGCCAGCCGCCGTGTGCGGCGTAGTCCTCCAAAGAGAGCGGACGCGTGATGCCCATGCGCGCAAAAGTCACGCGCTGTTGTTTAGCCAAAAACGGGATCTGATCGGTGGGGCCCAAGCACAAGGGGTGTGCGCCCCCGTGCAGGACATCGGCGTCCAAGAGCGAGGCGACGTCTTCGGGGCTCACTGGGCCGTAGGCGATGCGGCCTTGCTCGGTCTCTACCTCCAGCAAAGGCTCCAGCCAAAACAGGCCACGCGAGCTGTTGCGCTGCAGGTCCATCACCAAGCCACGCGCGGCCGCCTGGTTTTGGAGGGCATGTGCCACCTCATCGGCGCCCAAGGCCAATGCTGCAGAATCGCAGGGAATGAACACGCGCACGCTCATGGGGCACCTCCGGCCACGGTCAAGAGCCGTTGGAGTTTGGACGGGTCCATCCGGGCGTGCAGGCGATCGCCGATTTGCACCGCGGGTGAGGACGCACACAGGCCCAGGCAGTACACCGACTCCAAGGTGAAGCGCCCATCGGCACTGGTCTCGTGCTCAGCGCAACCCAGGCTCGCTTGGGCTTGGGCCATGAGCGCTTCGCTGCCACAGGCTTGGCAAGACTCGGCTCGGCAAATTTGAACCACGTGTTGGCCCGGGGCTTCGGTGCGAAAGTGGTGGTAGTAGCTGATGACACCATGCACCTCGGCGCGCGAGAGGTTCATGGCTTGGGCGATGAGCGGCACGGCATCGGCGGGCACAAAGCCTCTGTGGTCTTGGATGGCGTGCAGCAATGGCAACAAACCACCGGCTTGTCCTTGGTGTTGCGTCAAAAGCGGTTGGAGCCAGGTCCAGTCGTTGGAGTCAGGGGCGTGGTGCATGAGTGACGTGTGAAATCAACGGCCGGATGGTCGCATTCAAGATGATCATAAGGTAAGCGACACCTGCTTGCAAACGGCATAAACACTGGGATTGCGGGTTTTTGTTGAGATGGCTCGGTATGACGTTTTTTGAATATTTTGGGTCGCACTCAGCGCTGTGAGGGCGGGGTGGCCCGCGTGTATAACGGACCATATGAACCTCGAACCCGTGCAGACCCTGCAGAACTTCCCGCGCGAAGTCCAAGAGATTGAAAACCAGTTCATGACCTTGTCGGACGGCACGCGCTTGGCCATGCGCCTGTGGCTGCCCACCGACGCGACCGATCGCCCGGTGCCGGCCTTGCTGGAGTATTTGCCCTACCGCAAGCGCGACGGCACGGTGGTGCGCGATGCGCTCACCCACCCGTATTTGGCGGGCCACGGCTACGCCTGTGTACGCGTGGACATCCGTGGCAACGGCGACAGCGATGGCTTGATGGACGACGAGTACACGCCTCAGGAGCTCAACGACGCGATCGAGGTCATCGCGTGGTTGTCGGCGCAACCTTGGTGCAGCGGAAAAGTGGGCATGTTCGGCATTTCTTGGGGCGGCTTCAACGCCTTGCAGGTTGCGGCTTTGCGCCCGCCAGCCTTGGCCGCCATTGTGACGCTGTGCTCCACCGATGACCGCTACGAGGACGACATCCACTACAAGGGCGGCACGTTGCTCAACGAAAACATGGGCTGGGCTGCGACCATGCTCGCCTATTCTTCGCGACCGCCCGACCCCTTGATCGTGGGCGATCGTTGGCGAGAGATGTGGCTGGCGCGTTTGGAGCATGAGCCCTTCTTGATTCAGGAGTGGCTCAAACACCCGCACCGCGACGCCTATTGGCGGCACGGCTCCGTGTGTGAAGACCCGGCGGCCATTCAAGCCGCGGTGTTGGTCGTGGGCGGTTGGAACGACGCCTACTCCAACGCAGTGCCGCGCTTGATGCAACAGTTGCACTGCCCGCGCAAAGCCATCATTGGGCCGTGGGCGCACAAGTACCCACACTTCGCCGCACCCGGGCCGCGCATCGGCTTTTTGCAAGAAATGTTGCGTTGGTGGGACCAGCACCTCAAAGGTGTCGAGACCGACGTCATGGATGAGCCCGATCACCGCCTCTACATCATGGACGCCTACCCGCCCGCCTCGTTTCCCGAGTACATCCCTGGGCGCTGGGTGGGGCAGTGGGCTTGGGGGCAGAGCCCCATGGGACACGAACGTTGGTACCTCAATCCCGAAGACACCTTGGCGCTGGAGCCTGGCGTCGAGCAAGCCCAGCGGATCTGTTCGCAGCAGACCACGGGTTTTGATGGCGGCGAGTACTGCGTGATTTGGATGGGCCCAGAGTTCCCGGGTGATCAACGCGCCGACGATGCCCAATCGCTGTGTTTCGATTCGCCCGTGCTCACACAGGCCATCGACGTGGTGGGGCAGCCGATGCTGGACCTGTGTTTTTCGGTCGACCGGCCCGTGGCGCACATCGCCGTGCGGCTCAACGATGTCTGGCCCACCGGCGAGGTTTCGCGCATCACCTACCACCTGCAGAACCTGTGCATGCGCGAGTCTCGGGAACATCCCGAGCCCCTGGTGCCGGGCCAGCGTTACCGCATGCAGATCAAGCTCGACGACATCGCGTGGCGCTTGCCCCAAGGGCACCGTTTGCGGGTGTCCATCTCGACCAGTTATTTCCCCCTCATGTGGCCCGCGCCTGAGCCGGTGACACTCACCGTGTTCACGGCCGCCTCGAGCATCGCGGTGCCCGTTCGTAGCCTGCGGCCCGACGAGGTGTCGCCGCAGTGGCCGGTGCCGCAGGGAGCCGCGCCCGTGGCGATGCGCGAGATCCGGCCAGGCTGGCACCGCCGCGAGACCACGGTGGAACCGGTGAATGGTGAAACCCGCTTGGAGATCGTCGATGACTTTGGTGAGCAGGCGCTCTTGCCGCACGGCCTGGTGGTGCACTCGGTGGGACGTGAGGATTACCGTATCCGGCCCGACGACCCTTTGTCGGCTGTCATGCACACTCACTGGACCGAGTCATTGAGCCGCGGCGAGTGGTCCACGCGAACCGAAACCCGAGGTCGCTTGAGCGCCACCGCCACCCACTGGCAAGTGTGGGGCTACATCGAGGCCTATGAGGGCGATCGGCTTGTGTTCAGCCGTGAGTTCGAAGAAGCGATCGAGCGACGCTTGCAGTAGCGACGGCGTGTGGGTCAGTGGGGTGTCATCGGCGCGGACGTTCGTCGCCACGCCGACCAAGCCAAGTTGACCAGCACCGCAGCCACGATCACCGTGCCCCCCATCAGGCTGTCGCGCGCGACCGTTTCGTCAAACAACCCGAAGGCCCACAAAGGCGCCAAGGGAATTTCGACCATGCAAATGAGCGAAGCCAACACGGTGGGGACGCGGCGCACACCGAGCAAAAAGCAGCCAAAGCCCACGCCGATGTTCAAGAAGCCGTACAACCAAAGCCAAGCCAAGTCTTGGCCGCTGGTGCCCGAGAAGTGCGCGAAGGGCAGCACCATGAGAGCGGCCATGAAGGCGCCGCTGTAGGTGATCTTGACCATGTCAGCCTGGGGGAAGCGCTTGGCGCCCACCGTCTCCAAGGCAAACATCACCACGGCCATAAAACTCAGCCAGGAGCCCAAGGCGTTGTGCAGGGATGTTTGGCCTTGAACGATCAGCACCACGCCCAGCGCCACAATGGTGGCGCACACCACGTCCACCCGCGCAATGCCGGTCTTGAGCAACCAAGCCGACAGTACCACGGTGATGATGGGGAATGCGCCGTAAATGAAGGTGACGTCGGCCACGGACGCAAAGTAGAAAGCCGATACAAAGCTGATCATGGCGACGGCGGTGAGCAAGGAAAAGCCCCACTCAACGCCAGACAAGCGCCAGAATGCGACCCGCAGAGGGCGTCGGTCCAGCAGCAGGGACAACACCAGCACGGTGAGCCCGCCCAAGAACGAGCGCCAGAACAAGGTCGTGGCCATGTCCGTGCTCACCAGACGCGGGAACAAACCCGCGGTGCTCCACGACAGTGCCGCCAACAAGAGCATCAACACGCCCAGCCAAAAACTGTTGCGTGGGCTCATGTCGCTTGACCCGATGCTCGCGCGCGCCGCTCGCGATCACGAAGATCGGTGGGTTTACCCAATTGGGGGTGCAGGCGCGCAGCGATCAGCCAACCCGCCAGCAGGCACACGCCGCCCATGGCAAACACCCCGGCCACGTTGGTGAACTGAAGCACCAGCCAGGCCAATGCGGGCGACACGATGCCCGAAAAATCACGAAAGCTAGAGTAGACCGCCGACATCTCGGTGCGCTCGGAGGGCTTGACCGCCATCATGAACGGCAGGCCAGCGCAAACATCCAAGGTGACCAAACACAGGGCACCGATCAAGAGGCACAGAATGGTCAGCCAAGGCCAAGAGGACAGGGCGGCCGAAAACAAGAAGCAGCCCGCGCCCAACAAAAATGCCCAGCGCAGAGATCGACGCAAGGGGTGGCGCTGCGTCCAGCGCAAGACCAACGGTGACAAAAACAGGCCCGCATTGGCTGCCGAGGTGGCCCAGCCGCCGACCTGCTCACCCAGCCCGTTTTGCACCGCAAAAATACCCACGTAGACAAAATAAACCCACCAACCGCACGAGCGCAAGAGCGCGAAACTCCAACCCACCACCAAGCGGGGTTGAGAGAAAAAGCGGCGCAAGATCACCCAAGGTTGGCGCGATAGGGGCCGCTGCTTGATCGACACGTGAACGCGCGCGTCGGACAGCGGCATCGCACGGATCAAGTAGAGCATGGTCAAAGCGCCCAAACCCAGCATCACAAAAGGCGCCCCATGCCAGAGTTGCAAAGACCACACGCCCAACAAAGGGCCCAAGGTCCATCCCCAACCGCCATAAAACATGCGCTGCGACTCCAGGCGTCCGTAGTCGGCTTTGTCCACATGGTCCAGCACATAAGCGTTGAAACACACGAAGCTCGAAGCCGCCGCGATGGAGTGCAGCAACAAGGCCGCGGTGGTCCAAGCCCCACCCAAAAAGCCCAAACAGGCCGCGATCAAGTACAGCGTCACCGACAACAAGTAGACCCTACGCCGACGCAGCACCCGCCCCAAAGAAGGCACGAGCAAGGCCGTCAGGAGGGAGAGGACGCCGACCGTTAAATACCACTGCGACACCAAGGCCGCGTCGCCCCAAGCGCGGTACATCAACAAGGGAAACGCCGCCAACACCGAGCCCCGGACCACGGCCTCGACGCCCGCCAAGCGGCCAAACCCATTGACGTCCGCGTCCACCGGCCAAGGCCAGAGCCCGCTCGCTGTTGGAGGTGGTGCAGCCATGAACTCAGATCGGTGGTGGCAAGACCACCCGCCCTGTGGTGTGTGCTTCAGAGGACATCGGTACTGGGACGCAACATGCCGCGGTAAATTTCATCGTCGCCCACAACGCCCACGAAGCGCTGCCCATCGCACAGGAGTACAGGTCGACCCGTGGCATGACGGATGGCGATGATCCGCTCCATCACCAACTGGGGGTGGGCCACCACCAAGGTGCGGCCGGACTGACCCACTTCGGTGAGGTTGAGGTCTTCCGAATACCGCACCAAATGGGCAGGGGTGTGTTCGATCTGGGCCTGCAGCGGTCGACTGTCGGCATCCAGTGTCAACAGGTGGTGCCCTGTCCAGTCCAGCTGAAGCGCCTCACCTTGGCGCGCCAGTTGCGCCGCGGGCGTCATCAGCGAGGCCCCTCGCAACACCTTGATGGGGTTCATGTGCGCCACAAATTCCCGCACATAGGCGTTGTTGGGCTTGAGCACGATTTCTTCGGGTTCACCGTATTGCACGATACGCCCGCTGTCCATGATGGTGATGTGGTTGCCTAATTTGATGGCTTCATCCAAGTCGTGGCTCACAAACACGATGGTTTTCTTGAGGGTTTTTTGCAGCTGCAGCAGCTCTTGCTGCAGGTGTTCTCGGATCAGGGGGTCCAAGGCGGAAAAGGGCTCGTCCATCAACAAAATGTCGGCGTCGGTGGCGAATGCACGCGCCAAGCCCACGCGTTGCTGCATGCCGCCGGAGAGCTCGTGCGCGTATTTGTTGGCCCATTTGCCCAAACCCACCAATTCGAGTTTTTCGGCCACCACGCGCTCGCGCTCAGTCTTGGGGGTGCCGCGCAATTCCAAGCCGAGTCCCACGTTTTCCGCCACGGTTCGCCAAGGCAACAAGGCGAACTGCTGAAACACCATGGCCACGCGCGAGGTGCGCAGTCGCCGCAGGGTCTGTTCGTTGCAGGTGCTCAAGTCCACTTCCCCGCCCGAGCCTTGGTCGTCCCGAATCAGGACTTGTCCGCGGGTGGCTTTATTCAGGCCGTTCAAACAGCGCAGCAGGGTGGACTTGCCCGAACCGGACAAGCCCATGAGCACCGAAATCTCGCCCTCGGCGATCGTCAGGTTGCAATCGGCAGCGCCCAAGATGGCACCGGTCGCGTCCAAAATGTCTTGGCGCGTTTTACCCGCATCGAGCATGGCCAATGCCTGGGCTTGTTGACGACCAAAGACGATGTCAACGTGCTTGAATTCACAAATGGGAGAGGGGTTCATTTCGGCGGCGTTTGACCAGGCGCGGGACGTTGTTTGCACAGCCGATCCAAGACAATCGCGACGATGACGATGGCCAAGCCGGCCTCGAAACCGTCGGCGATGTTCACGGTGTTGAGGGCGCGCACCACCGGTTTGCCCAAGCCGTCTGCGCCCACCAAGGCGGCGATCACCACCATCGACAGGCTCAGCATGATGCATTGGGTGACGCCCGCCATGATGGTGGGCAGCGCGTGGGGCAACTCCACTTTCCACAGCAGCTGCGTACGGGTGGCGCCAAACGACTCACCCGCCTCGATCAGCGACCTGGGCACGGAAGCGATGCCCAAGGTGGTTAGGCGTATGGGCGCGGGCAGCGCAAAGATCACGGTCGAGATCAAGCCCGGTACCACGCCCAAGCCAAACAAGATCAGCGTGGGGATCAGGTAAACGAAGGTGGGGATGGTTTGCATCAGGTCCAGCAAAGGACGCAGCGATGCTTCCAGCCATGGGCGGTGCGCCGCAGCAATGCCGATGGGGATGCCCACCAAGAGGCAAACCAAGGTGGCACAGATCACCAAAGACAGCGTCTCCATGCTGGCTTGCCAGTAACCCAGGTTCACCACCAGCAACAAGGCCAAGACCACAAACGCCACCAGTTTGACCGAGCGCTGAAGGAAGTAAGCCAGCCCGGCAATCAGTGCGATCAAAACCAAGGGGGGCACCCACAACAGCACATCGGTCAGGCTGGTGATGGTGGCCCCCAAACCCACGGATATCAGATCGAAGAAACCAGCCGCGTTCGCGGTGAGCGACTCCACAAAAATGGCGATGTGCTCACCGAGAGGTAGCTTGTTGTCCGCTACCCAAGCCAAATCCAACATAAAAATTACTTCGTGAACTTGGCCACATCGGGCGTTTTGCCGTCAAAGGTTTTGACGCCATTGAGCCAGGCTCCCCATACCGATGGGTTGGCCTTGATCCAAGCTTTGGCCGCCGCTTCGGGTTTTTGCTTTTTGTCCAAGATGGCCGACATGATGGCGTTTTCCATGTCCAAGTTGAACTTGGTGTTCTTGAGCAAAGCACCGACGTTGGCGCACTCGGTGGTGTAACCCTTGCGCACGTTGGTGAAGACCGTAGCGCCGCCGTAGTTGGGGCCAAAGAAGTCGTCACCGCCGCTGAGGTAGGTCATCGGGATTTTGCTGTTCATGGGATGCGGAGCCCAGCCCAAAAAGACGATCCATTCTTTTTTGGCGCCAGCGCGCACCACCTGCGAGACCATACCCGCTTCGCTGGACTCCACCAGGTTGAAGCCTTTGAGGTCAAAAGCGTTTTTCTTGATCATGTCCAAAATCAGGCGGTTGCCATCGTTGCCGGGCTCGATACCGTAAATGCGCTTTTTGAACTTGTCGGCGTTTTTGGCGATGTCCGCGAAGCTCTTGACACCGGCTTCGGCAACGTAGTTGGGCACGGCCAAGGTGTACTTGGCACCTTCCAAGTTGGCGGTGACGGTTTCAACCGAACCGTCGGCCGCGTAAGGCTTGATGTCGCCTTCCATCGAAGGCATCCAGTTGCCCAAGAACACGTCGATGCGCTTGCTCTTCATGCTGCTGTAGGTGACGGGCACCGACAAGACCTGCGTGGTCGGTTTGTAGCCCAAGCCCTTGAGGATTTCGGACACCACGGCCGTGGTGGCGGTGATGTCGGTCCAGCCCACATCGGCAAAGCGCACCGTCTGGCAACTCTGGGGTTCGGCCGCCAAAGCGGGCGTGGACAGCAAGGCCGCCGAAAAACCCAAAGACAGTGCGGTCAGGCGAAATGAGAAGCGAGGGGTGATTTGCATGAAAACTCCTGGTGAAATGACGAGGAAAGCAAGGAAAAGGCATGCCAGTGTAGGGCCTCAGAATGATGCGCCGATCTGCCCCGGCGCGGCACCCCTGAAAAACCCTGCTTTGCTTTTGCAATTGTTCCTGAAGCGACGTTTTGTTTCATGGAATCGCCAGCCCGCTTGCCAAGGTGCGTGCGGTCTTCAATCATGGCACCCAACACCCAATTGTTCTGACCGCGTTTTTCACAAAAAAAGGTTTCGCTATGCAACAAAAAGTCATCATCACTTGTGCGGTCACAGGGGCGGGCGATACGGTGGGCCGCCACCCGGCGATCCCGGTCACCCCGCGCCAAATTGCCGATGCGGCGATCGAGGCAGCGCGCGCGGGTGCCACCGTGGTTCACTGCCACGTGCGCGACCCGCAGTCGGGCAAAGGCAGCCGCGACCCTGCGCTGTACCGTGAGTTGATGGAGCACATCAAATCCTCCGGGGTGGACGTGATCGTGAACCTGACGGCTGGCATGGGTGGGGACTTGGAAATTGGGCCCGGAGAGTCGCCCATGCAATTCGGCACCAGCACCGACTTGGTTGGGCCGCTCACCCGATTGGTGCACGTGCAAGAACTGCTGCCCGACATTTGTACGCTCGACTGCGGCACTTTGAACTTTGGCGACGGCGACACGATTTACGTCTCCACGCCGGCGGCCTTGCGCGCAGGGGCCAAACGCATCACCGAGTTGGGCGTGAAGGCCGAGCTGGAAATTTTTGACACTGGGCACCTGTGGTTCAGCAAACAGATGGTGGCCGAGGGCTTGCTCAAGGACCCCTTGTACCAACTGTGTTTGGGTATCCCTTGGGGTGCGCCGGCCGACACCACCACGATGAAGGCGATGGTCGACAACCTGCCGCCCGGCGTGACGTGGGCTGCCTTTGGCATTGGCCGCTTGCAGATGCCAATGGCCGCCCAGGCCATGCTGCTCGGCGGCCATGTGCGGGTGGGTCTAGAAGACAACCTCTGGCTGGACAAAGGCGTACCGGCCAGCAACGGCTCGCTCGTGGAGCGCGTGATCCAACTCATGAAATGCATGGGCGCTCAGCCCATGACGCCTGCCGAGGGCCGACTCAAAATGGGTCTCAAAACCCGGGCCTGAACGAAACAAAGCGATCACACGGACCTCAACATGACCTTCAAGACCGACATCAAAACGTTCGCCGCGCTGGGCACCGGCGTCATTGGCAGTGGCTGGATCGCGCGAGCGCTCGCCCACGGCTGGGACGTGGTGGCCTGGGACCCCGCACCCGACGCCGAGGCGCAATTGCGCGCGCGCATCCACAAGTGCTGGCCCGCGCTGGTAAAAAACGGTTTGGCCACGGGCGCCTCTCCCGAGCGGCTGCGCTTTGTCGACACGGTCGAGGCTTGCGTGAGCGGGGCGGACTTCATCCAGGAAAGTGCACCCGAGGTGCTGTCCATGAAGTTGGCGCTGCACGCGCGCATCAGCGCGGC